>CANBUA010000340.1 GCA_947372535.1 Burkholderiales bacterium | reverse complement strand
AATCGAACCCTCGACCTTCTCATTACGAATGAGCTGCTCTACCGACTGAGCTACACCGGCGTTCCAAGCCCGACACTATAGCACGGGCTTCTGAACTGACTTCACTGCGCTTCGCGGTGGTAACGGGTGACCAGCTCCACCTCGTTCTTCGAGCCCAGAACCACACTCACGCGCTCGTGCAAACCACCGGGTTGCAGTTCCATGATGCGCTGCAGGCCATTGGTGGAGGCGCCGCCTGCCTGCTCGATCAGGAAGCTCATGGGGTTGGCTTCGTACATCAGGCGCAGCTTGCCCGGCTTGTTCGGCTCGCGCTTGTCCCAGGGGTACAGGAAGATGCCGCCACGGGTCATGATGCGGTGCACGTCGGCCACCATCGAGGCGATCCAGCGCATGTTGAAATCCTTGCCGCGTGCGCCTTCCTTGCCGGCCAGGCACTCGTCGATGTAGCGCTTCACGGGCGGGGCCCAGTGGCGCATGTTCGACATGTTGATGGCGAACTCCTTGGTGTCTTCAGGGATCTTCACCTGATCCGCCGTCTGCACGAACGAGCCCTGCTCACGGTCCAGCGTGAACATGGCCACGCCCTGGCCCACCGTCAGCACCAGCGTGGTTTGCGGGCCGTACACGCAGTAGCCGGCGCACACCTGCTCGGTGCCGGCCTGCAGGAAGCTGGCGTTGCTCACCTCGCCGCCCTTGTGCTTGAGCACCGAGAAGATGGTGCCGATGCTCACGTTCACATCGATGTTGCTGGAGCCATCGAGCGGGTCGAACAACAGCAGGTATTCGCCTTGCGGGTAGTGCAGCGGCACGGCGTGCATGTCGTCCATCTCTTCAGATGCCATGCCAGCCAGGTGGCCACCCCATTCGTTGGCTTCGATCAGCACCTCGTTGGCGATGATGTCCAGCTTCTTCTGGACTTCGCCCTGCACGTTCTCGCTGCCGGCGGTGCCCAGCACATCGCCCAGAGCGCCCTTGTTGACGCTGATGGCGATGCTCTTGCAGGCACGCGCCACGACTTCGATCAGCAGCCGGAGCTGGGCGGGCAACTCGGCGGGGCCGCGTTGCTGCTCGATCAGGTACTGCGTGAGGCTTTTGCGTTTGGTGCTCATGTCTGATTCCGTGTGAAGCTGAAATTCCTGAAAATCAATCCTGGAGGGCGCGGCCGATGATCTCGCGCACATCATCCGACAAGTCGGCGCGGGCGGCCACCCGGCTCAGGGCCTCGCGGGCGGCCGTGCGGTAGGGCTCGGCCAGGCGGCGCCAGTGGTCCATGGCCCGGGCCAGGCGGGCGGCCAGTTGCGGGTTGATGGTGTCGACTTCGATGACCTTGTCGGCCCAGAACACATAGCCCGCCGCATCGCTGCGGTGGAAGGCGGCCGGGTTCATCTGGCACAGGGCCATCAGCAGGCTGCGGGCGCGGTTGGGCGTGCGCAGGGTGAAGTCGGGGTGCAGCATCAGCGACTTGACGCGTGCAAACACCTGGCCGTCCTTCTCGGGGGCGGTGGCCTGCAGTGCAAACCACTTGTCGATGACCAGGGCTTCGTTGCGGTACATCGCATGGAAGCGCTCCAGCGCGGCTGGCGCCAGGGCCGAGTGCGCGCTCACCAGGGCCGACAAGGCGCCCAGGCGATCGGTCATGTTGTTGGCGTCCTTGAAGCGCTGCAGGGCCTTGCCAGGCCAGGCGGGGTTGTGGCGGGCTTCGCCGTCCAACACCAGCATGGTCAGGGCCAGGTTGGCCAACGCGCGGCGGCCCGCATTGACGGCATCCGGGTTGTAGCCGCCCAGCGCGTGGTGGGCCTCCCAGGTGCTGATCCAGTCATCGTGCAGGGCATGGGCCAGGCTCAGGCGCATGGCTTCGCGCACATGATGGATGCGCTGCGGGTCGACCACGTTGAGCTGCTCGGCCACATAAGCCTCGCTGGGCAAGGTCAGCACCAGCTCCTTGAAGGCGGCATCCAGCTCGGTGCTGCGCAGCACGGCGCGCATGGCATCCAGATAGCGGGCATCCAGCTCGGCACTGCGCTCGCCCTTGACAGCCGCCAGCAGGCGGTTGAGGCCCAGCTGCTGGGCCGCTTCCCAGCGGTTGAAGGCGTCGATGTCGTGGGCCAGCAGGGTGAAGAGCTGGTCATCCGTCAGGTTGGATTCCAGCACCACCGGCGCAGAGAAGCCGCGCAACAGCGAGGGCACCGGCTCGACCGGGACGTGCACGAAGTGGAAGGTCTGCTCGGCCTCGGTCAGCACCAGCACGGTGTTGTGGCCGGCCAGGTCCAGGCTGCCTTCGAACTGCAGGTTGATCTGGCGGCCGTCCAGGCCCACCAGGCCCATGGACACGGGGATCACCGCAGCCAGCTTCTCCGGCTGGCCGGGTGTACCGGGCGTGCGTTGACTCAGGGTCAGGGTGTAGATCTGGCCTTCGGCGTCGTAATTGCCACGGGCTTGCACACGGGGCGTGCCGGCCTGGGCGTACCAGTGCTTGAACTGCCACAGGCGTGTGGCCAGTTCGCTGCCGGGATTGGCGTCGGCAATGGCCTGGGCAAAGTCATCGCAGGTCACGGCCTGGCCGTCATGGCGCTCGAAGTACAGCTTCATGCCGGCCACGAAGCCGGCCTCACCCACCAGGGTGTGCATCATGCGGACGACTTCGGCGCCCTTCTCGTACACGGTGGCGGTGTAGAAGTTGTCGATGGCCAGGTAGCCGTCGGGGCGCACCGGGTGGGCCATGGGGCCCGCGTCTTCGGGGAACTGCAGCTGGCGCAGGGTGCGCACGTCTTCGATGCGCTTCACGGCGCGGGCGCTGGGGCTGCCCGCCATGTCCTGGCTGAACTGCTGGTCGCGGAAGACGGTCAGGCCTTCCTTCAGCGACAGCTGGAACCAGTCGCGGCAGGTGACGCGGTTGCCTGTCCAGTTGTGGAAGTACTCGTGGGCGACCACGCTCTCCACGTTGCCGAAATCCACATCGGTGGCCGTGGCCGGGTTGGCCAGCACGAACTTCGTGTTGAAGATGTTCAGGCCCTTGTTCTCCATCGCGCCCATGTTGAAATCGCTGACCGCGACGATCATGAAGCGCTCCAGATCCAGGCTCAGGCCGAACTTGTGCTCGTCCCAGGCGATGGACGCGATCAGCGAGTTCATCGCGTGTTCGGTCTTGTCCAGATCACCGGCGCGCACATACACCTGCAGCAAATGATCCTTGCCAGCGCGGGTGCGGATGCGCTGTTCGCGGCGCACCAGATCGGCCGCCACCAGGGCGAACAGGTAGCAGGGCTTGGGGTGCGGGTCTTCCCAGACGGCGTAGTGCTTGCCGCCTTCAGACAAGCCCTCTTCAATCAGGTTGCCGTTGGACAGCAGCGCCGGGAAGCGGGCCTTGTCGGCCTTCAGGGTCACCTTGTAGGTGGCCATCACGTCCGGGCGGTCCAGGAAGTAGGTGATCCGGCGGAAGCCCAGGGCCTCGCACTGCGTGAAGAAGCCGCCACCGCTGGTGTACAGGCCCGACAACTGGGTGTTCTTCTCGGGCGCGCAGGTGCTGCGGATTTCCAGCTTGAAGGCCTGCTGAGGCAGATTCTCCAACACCAGTTGGCCTTCTTCGATGCGGAAGGACACCGGCTCGCCATCCACCAGCACACGGGTGAGGGTGATGTCCTCGCCGTCCAGGCGCAGCGTGGTGCTGGGCTGGGCGGGGTTGGGCTCCAGGGTCATCTTGTTGATGACCAGGGTTTTGGCCGGGTCCAGGTCGAAACTCAGGTCGACGGTCTTGATCCAGTACGCAGGCGCCGCGTAATCTTCGCGGCGAATCAGCGTTGGGGTGCCTTCACGCATGCTCTGTCCTTGTTAGGGTTCAGCAGGGCAGGTCAAATGCCCTGCTTGAGGCTGGCTTCGATGAACTGATCGAGGTCGCCGTCGAGCACCTTCTGGGTGTTCGACGTTTCGACGTTGGTGCGCAAGTCCTTGATGCGGCTCTGGTCCAGCACATAGGAACGGATCTGGTGACCCCAGCCCACATCGGTCTTGGTGTCTTCCAGCTTTTGCTGGGCTTCCATGCGCTTGCGCATCTCGTGGTCATACAGACGCGAGCGCAGGCGCTTCCAGGCCACATCGCGGTTGCTGTGCTGGCTGCGGCCATCCTGACACTGCACCACGATGCCCGTGGGGATGTGGGTCAGGCGCACGGCCGAGTCGGTCTTGTTGATGTGCTGGCCGCCCGCGCCGGATGCGCGGAAGGTGTC
>CANBUA010000339.1 GCA_947372535.1 Burkholderiales bacterium | reverse complement strand
CCTCACCGCAGCAGCCAAACTCAGCATGCCGAGTGCGCCCATCCACATCGAGCCCACTTCCGGCACAGCCGACAACACAAAGATGCTGTTCGTGCCGATGGCCGCCAAGCTGCCATCCTTCGTGTAGATCAGCTTGCTCAGGCTGGTGTCGCCCAGTTCGCCGGACAAGTCAAAGGTGGTGATGGGCGTAAAGGTATCGAAATCAAACACCGTCAGTTGCTTGGCCGAGTTGAGCGAGTAAGCACGTTTGTCTGCCACGCTGACCGCAAAGGTGGCGTCGTAAGGCAGTGAGAACTGCCCCATTTGCTCGCCGGTCGAGGGATTGAAGACAACGCCCGTCGAGGAATAGGCCAAGCCTTGCTCAACGGTGAAGGTCTGATAAAAGCCGTAGAGCGTGCTGCCCGAGACCGAGGTGGTGCGGACGCCCGTGCTGTTCACGGACATGGTGCGGAAACCGTATTCCGTCGTCTCGTTGTTGTAGCCGTAGAGCGTGGTGCCATTCGCGCCAAACTCGATGGTGTTGCTGCCCGTGTGGCCAGGCGTATGGTCAGCCAGCACCTGGCCGTTTTGAATGATGTAGACGCCCTCGTGGCGTGGGCTGCAGCAGGTGTTCCGCACGGAGACGGCGATCACGTTGGCGTCGGTCGGCGACACGGCGATGTCTTCGGCCCGGGTGGAGCCGTTGTAGGCAGAGCCCGGCACCGAAATGGACGCCGTGGTGATGCCGGTCAAGGTGTTGAACTGCTTGATGCTGGGCGCAGTCTGGAGCGCCACATAGCCCACCGACCCGTCTGAGGACAGGGCAATTTTGCCTGGTTCGCTGCCAACGAATTGGGAGCTCAGGATGGCGCCATCAAGCCCAATGCGGGTGATGGTATTGCCCACACCATAACCAGCAGCGCTGCCAATGGAGGCCAGGAGTTCCTGGGACGATGCATTGAAGACGAGGTCGTTGGCGGCCTTCAAGGACACCGTTGAGACTTGATAGCTCAGCGGCAAATCTGCAGGCAAGGCCGCGTGAGCGGCTTGCAGGGCGAAGCAGGCCAAACCGCCAGCAATGACGGAAGTTTTGAATGTCGACATGAATACTCCCTGAGGGTGTTGTGGAAAATGGCGTTGGTCAATTTGAACGGCATGCGGCCGCCTGACTGGTATGGCGTCATCGGCCCACATGCAGAAACAGGGGCGGTCTCAATCGCCTGGCGCAGACCCGGCCTGAACAAGCGACTTGTCCGACAGATCTACAGCTGCTGAATGAAGCATGTCCCTCCCAGGTTATGCGTGTTTTGTTACACGAAGGCTACTCAAGCACCCTTCGCCAGTCAACTTCGCGGCACGGCTCTCCACCGCAAATGACAAGGCCGTGGAGCTGAGTTTCAGGCACCGTGGACCTCGGGCACCGTGGCCGGCGCGATGATTTTGTGGGCGGGCCCGACAAAGAACGTGTACACGCGCCCCAAGGCATTGTGGACATGCACCACGGTGGATACAGACACCGCCGTTCCGCCTGGTTTGTCTTGCCTGGCAACCGACACCTTGACGTCCAGGTGGGTGTCTGTTTCACCCAGGATCACCTCATTGGGGTGAACTTCAAGCAGCTCGAAGATGCCGGCCTGGTCCCCGACGGCATAGGCCGACGCCGGCTTGCCCCGGTCAATGGCACTCAAGGCGCCCATGTGCTTGAGGCCCAGTTGCGCCACCACCCTGTTGCGCAGGCCCATCAAGGCATCCCCCCAGCGCGGGGTTTGCGAGACGACGCTCAAATAGAGCTCCAGCGGAGCTTCTGCCATCGGGCGGCAGATCGACCGTGTAGCAGTCGTAGAAGTAGGCCGTGCGCAGGCTGTCTTGCAGCGCACTGAATGCGGGTACTTCGGAAGGCAGTGCTTTGGGCATGCGAGGCGGCTCAGGTTGAAGATGGCCAAGCCAGCTTGCATCATGCCGACGGCGGCGTCGCCGCGGTGCTTTCACAATAGCGCTTCAGCCCAGCCAAGCGCTTGGCGGCCGTGGCATTGAAATAGCTTGCGGCGATGCGGTCCAGTGCCCAGGAGACGGCAGCCGGCCGGGTGGACAAGGCATAGCGAAAGCGCGCCTTGGTTGACGTGGGCCCCTGCGCCTCAAAGATCCACGAGCCCGCGAACCTGGCGATGAACCAGGGGCCCTGGACCATCTTGATGGCAGCCCGCTGAGGCGGCGCCACCTGCACGAACTCCACCAGCATCTCCATGCCCAGCTTGGAGCGCACCAGCACCTGCGTGCCCACGGCCAGGTCGTCTGCGCTGCCTTTCACCACGCGGAGCTGATCGGGGAAAGGGTCCCAGTCGTAGCGCACGGCGTAGTCTTGGGATGCCGCATACACCGCATCGATGGGCGCGTGGATGAGGGTGGACTGTTCGATGAGGGCCATGGCGGGGGTGAGGTGGGCGTGTGCGGGCTGCGCTGATCAGTTGAACCGTTCTTCGATGGCCTGAGACCAGCGCATGTCGTGCATGCGCGCAAAGCTCGCCGCCGGACCGGCCGCGATGCACAGCAAGCGCGTGGTCTGGTCGTCCAGGGCCGTCAGCTCCATGAAGTGGCGGATGGACGCAGGCCGGGTGGTCATGACCAAGCCAAAGTCACTTGGGTTCGCCTTTCGCAGCGAGCAAGCGGTGCAGCACGGCTGCACCGATGGCCGCGGCCACCAGTGCCCCGATCCACCCCAAGGGTGAAATCTCGGCGGCGCTGAGGCTGGCCGCTGGGCCGCTCGACTTTGCCCACACATAAATGCTGCCGTTGGTCGCGGCATGCATGGCCATGCACGGAATAAGCGAACGCGAACGCTCATACAGGCCCCCCAACAAAAGCCCAAGCAAAAAGGCCAAAGCAAACTGGTAAATATTGAGGTGCGCCACGCCGAAATAGAGCGCAGAAAACCCAATGGCCAAGCCTCGTGGATACTGAACTAGGAACGATCTGAGCAGGATGCCCCGGAACAGCATCTCCTCGACCACCGGGGCAATGACGCATGTCATCAAGAATGCCGGCAGCGTCGGTGCAAGCATGCTGGCAGATGCCTGTTCCTCCCAGGCCGATAAGGGGAACAGCGTTTCAAGACCTCGGATCAGCAGCACATCCAACAGCACGATGAGGGGAATGAGCAAGAGCACCGGGGGGACCAGAAGAACGAAGGTCCCCAACGGGGACGCCTTGCTCGGGTGCAGCAAATCGCGATAGCTCATGCCTCGGATGTGCATGGTCACAGAAATCAGGATGCCGTTGGCCAGCAACATGACAATCGCCCGAAGTTCCTCCAATGTGACATCCAAGGTGCGCCGAAAGTCATATATGACCGTACCGACGAGATACTGAAGGAAAAACCATGCAATCAGCAAGAGAGCCGCCTGGGGGGCCGTGGGGAACGATGCTTTCGTATGCTGCATGGGTGTTTTCAAAGGCTCAGCGCCCGATTGAACCTCCAAAATATGGATCGTCGTTTCCGCACTGAACGCTGGGGTTGGCTGGGAGCGGGTGCTCGATCACGGCGATGTCTGGGCTCCATCCATTCGTTGCGCATGATGTGCGATGTCTGATTGGCTGCGCGCAAGCCTAAAAAGGAAAATGCTGCAAGGAACAATAATGAGGCCCAGGATGCCAAACACGAAGAGCCCAATTTTTGCGGCGCTCACGACCAGGAGCAAAGACATGCCCAGCCAAAAGACAATGAGAAAGTAGCCGCCGAGGCGTGCGCCTTTGGCTTGCCGGAGAAGGCCCGTAGGGCCTCCGGCTTTGCTGAGCATGAACTGCTCTTTGCTCATGCCGCTGGCAGTCCATTCCTCTCTGTGTTTTAAAAACGCATCCACCGCAAAAAATAGCGTGGCGATCTTGACCGCCATATTCAGCGATTGAAGGCCATTGCCCTTCGATCCGTTGTACACCCAAATGAATCCCAATGTGGTCAGAGCCAATCCAAGCCATCTGAGTTGCGCGCGCATTCAGCCATCTCCTCCAATTTCTGAGTTTGCGTGTGTTCGCCTTTCGGCGACTTCAGAGGGAAGGCTGAGCAAAGCAGATGCCGCCCATCAGCGGCTCGTCCACCATTGCAAAACATGCTGAATGAAGCATGGCCCTCCCAGACTGTTCGCATTCTCGTTTCAGCAAGGCTACCTGAGCGCCGTTTGCCGGTCAACGCAGCTCCCCCCAATGAATGGCCAGTTTGAGAAGCCCGCATTCAGGGCGGCGAACCTCCGCTCACGGCCGCCACTCCCCGCACAAGCCATGGCCCGTGCTGCCCTCGAATGGGGTG
>CANBUA010000338.1 GCA_947372535.1 Burkholderiales bacterium | reverse complement strand
CATCAGGCGCTCATGACGGTTTGATGACGCAAAACATGAGCCGAACGCAGCCGTTCGGCTCATGCCTCATCAGACCTGTGACACACGCAATTTCTACACTGGCCGCTGTCTTTTGCCCTATCGGAATAGTCGCTGCCATGAAAGCCGTTCTCGCCTCCTTGCTGGCCGTCCTCCTCGGTCTGGCCACCCCCTTGACCGCACAGGCCTGGTGGAACAAGGACTACGCCCAGCGCACCAAGGTGTCCTTCAACACGACGGCCGCCGGTGTCGAAACCAAGACGGCCCTTTCAGGCGCAGTGGTGCCCATCCGCCTGCACTCAGGCAACTTCGACTTCCTCAAGGCCAAGCCCGATGGCTCGGACCTGCGTGTCGTCGCGACGGACGACAAGACGCCCCTGAAGTTCCGCGTCGAGCGTTTCGATGGCGCCAATGAGTTGGCGGTGATCTGGGTGCAAGTGCCCACGGTGGCGCCAGGCAGTGACAAGAACGTGGTCTACGTCTACTCGGGCAACGAGGCCGCCGCGGCAGAGCCTGCCACTGCCATCCATGACGCCGCAACGCTGGCCGTCTTTCAGTTCGGCGACAAGGATGGCTCGGCCAAGGATGAATCAGGCACCATCAAAGCCGCCGTGCCCGTGGCCATCGAGATGAACGGCCAAATCGGCCCCAGCGCCAAGCTCACCGGCGCAGCACTCACCTGGGATACCGGCGACAAGATCAAGGCTGCTGGCGCTGGCCCTTTGAGCATCAGCTTCTGGGTCAAGCCCGCCACGGCTGCCGATGGCCAGCTTTACACGCAAGGCGCCTTGAGCCTGAACCTGCTCAAAGGCGCCATCGATGTCAACTGGGCAGGCCTGCACCTGGCTGGCGGCCAATTGCCAGCAGCCACCTGGGCCCATGTCGGCTTGAGCGTCGGCGCGGGCAAGGCCACGCTCTACGTCAACGGCATGCAAGCTTCCCAAGTCGATCTGCCTGCCGGTCTGCCCGATCTGCAAGGCCCGATCACGGTAGGCATGGGCTTCACCGGCTGGATTGATCAACTCGAGGTGGACGCCGCCGTGCGCAACGCCGACTGGATGCTCTTCAACCGCGCCGCGCAAGGCGCCGATGCCAAGCTGATCGCCAGCGTGACCCAAGGCCCCGATGACGGCGAAGCCGCGGAAGAAGGCGGTGAAGCGGGCTACATGGGCATCCTGGTCAAGAGCCTGACGCCGGATGCCAAGGCCGTGATCGCCATTTTGGGCGTGATGTTCGCCGTGGCCTGCTATGTCATGGTCAGCAAGGCCATGCTGGTCAGCCGCACTGACAAAGACAACCGCACCTTCCTCAAGCATTTCCGTGATGCCAACGATGTGCTGACCGTGGCCGGTGGCAGCCGCCAGTCGCCGCATTCGTCCCTGGCGCGCTTGTACGAGGCCGGCATCAAGGAGCTGGCCAAGCGCGACGTGGGGCATGGCGGCAAGCCCTTGAGTGGCGCGTCCATGAACGCCGTGCGCGCGGCCGTCGATGCCGACCTGGTGCAAGAGAACCACGACCTCAATGCCAAGATGGTGCTGCTGACGATTGCCATTTCCGGTGGCCCTTTCCTGGGCCTGCTGGGCACCGTGGTCGGCGTGATGATCACCTTCGCGGCCATCGCGGCGGCGGGCGATGTCAACGTCAACGCCATCGCGCCTGGCATCGCGGCGGCCCTCTTGGCCACCGTGGCCGGCCTTGGCGTGGCCATCCCTGCGCTGTTTGGCTACAACTACCTGGCCGCCCGCATCAAGAACATCGTCTCGGACCAGCAGATCTTCGTGGACGAGTTCGTGACCCGCGTGGCCGAAAGCTACGGCGCGCTCTGACATGTCCGCCGACATCAAGGCTGAGAACCAGCCTTACGACGACATCAACATCACGCCGATGCTGGACCTGGCCTATGTGCTGCTGGTCATCTTCATCATCATGACGACCGCCTCCGTCCAGGGCGTCAAGGTCAAGTCGCCGGAAACGAAAGCCATCAGCAACCTGGCCAAGCCCCAGACCCGCGCCATCACCATCACGGCAGATGGCTCGGTCTACCTGGACGCCTACCCCGTCGGCATGGACCAGCTCAAGGCCACTTTGGGCCAATACAAGGCGGCCAACCCGGCCTTGCCGGTGGTGCTCAAAGGCGATGCGGCCACGCACTACGAGAAGGTCATCAAGGTGCTCAACGTGCTCAAGCAACTCGACATCGCCGAGATCGGCCTGGTCACCAAGCGCATCGCGCCCTGAGCTGCGCCGACTACGAGATCCACACCATGCAGATCCAGGACGAATCAACCCCTTACGACACCATCAACGTCACGCCGATGCTGGACCTGGCCTATGTGCTGCTGGTGGTCTTCATCCTCTTGACGACCGCCTCGGTGCAGGGCGTCACCATCAGCCTGCCCAAGCCCTCGGCCAAACCGCCGACCGAGAAGCACGAGATGCATGTGCTGGCCATCAACCAGGATGGCTCGCTCAAGCTGGACGGCACCCCGCGCGCCGAGGAGCAACTCAAGGCCGAGCTCCTGTCCATCAAGGCCAGGGATGCCCAGGCCAATGTGGTGATCCAGGGCGATGCCAAGAGCCAGTACGCGCGTGTGGTGGCCATGATCGACTTGTGCAATGAGGTGCAGATCGGCTTGAGCATTGCGACTGCGCGCATCGGCTTCTGACCCATCGAGATGCCTGCGATGACTCCCTTGAAAACGATGATGGCCAGCACAACAAGGCTGTGCGCCTTGGCCTGTGCTTTGGCCCTGCTGACCGCCTTGAGCGGCTGCGGCAAAGAGCCTGCCAAGAAGCAGAAGATGGCCACCGTCAAGCTCTTGCCGGACACCCCACCACCACCGCCGCCGCCACCCAAGGTTGAGGAAAAAAAGCCCGAGCCGCCCAAGGAAGACAAGCCTCAGCAGCAACCCGACCAACCCAAGCCGGTGGACGCGCCAGCGCCCCAAGCCCTCAAGTCGGACGAAGCGGCCGGCGATGGCCCTGGCAACGGCATGGCGGCCGGCTCGGTCGCCAAGGACTACCAGGGCGGCGAGATCGGCAGCGGCACTGGCGGCGAGGGCGGCAACCGCCTGGCCATCAATGCCTACGCCGCGGCCGTGACGCGCTCGCTCAACGATTTCCTGGCGCGCGACAAAGAGGTCAAGCGCCATGACTACAAGGTGCAGGTGCACGTCTGGCTGGAGCCGGATGGCCACCTGCTACGCGCCGAACTCATCGACACGACGGGCGATGCACAAGCCGATGCCGCGCTCAAGGCTGCGCTGGGGCGCTTCCCTGGCCTCAAGACCACGCTGCCCGAGCGGATGCCACAGCCCATGCGCCTGCAAGTGGCCAACCGAATGATTGGATGACCCTGAGATGAACGACCTTACTGCCATGAACGCCCAAGCTTTTCGACCCACCCTGTGGTCCTTGTTGATCTCTGCCGGCCTGCTGGTCGCCGCACCGATGGCCTCTGCCCAGGCGCCCGATGCGGTCACCACGAACCTGATCAAGGCGCTGGTCAGCAGTGGCGTGCTGACCCAGGCCAAGGCCGATGAACTGCTCAAGGATGCCCAGGCGGGCAGCAGCGCCTCGTCCGCCGCCAGCGCCACAGCCGCCACCAGCGGCGGCACAGGCGGCAACCCCATCCGCGTGCCCTACGTGCCCCAGCTCGTCAAAGACCAGATCCGCCAGGAGGTCAAGGAAGAAGTCGTGGCCCAGGCCCGTGCAGAACGCTGGGGCGTGCCCAACGCCACACCAGAGTGGGTGGACCGCCTCAAGATCGATGGCGACCTGCGCTTGCGCGGCCAGGCGGACAGCTACGGCAAGGACAACAGCGCGGCCAGCGATTACGCCGGGGCGGTCAACACCGGCCTCATCCGCGCACCCGATTTCGCCGCCGTCACGGCCGCCAACGGCACGCCGATTGGCAACACCGAGGACGACCGCGACCGGCTGCGCCTGCGCCTGCGCCTGGGCATCATGGCCAAGGTGGCCGACATGGCCTCGGTCGGCCTGCGCCTGACCACCGGCAGCGACACGGACCGGGTCTCCACCAACCAGACCCTGGGCCAGAACTTCAACAAGCCCCACCTGCTGGTGGACCGCGCTTATATCCGCCTAGACCCCACGCCCTGGCTGAGCATGACCGGCGGCCGCGTGCCCAACCCCTGGTTCAGCACCGACCTGGTCTGGAGCGAGAACCTCAACTTCGAAGGTGTGGCCGTGTCCGCGAAATGGCCTGTAGAGCCGCAGTCGCCCTTCCAGCCCTTCGCCACGCTGGG
>CANBUA010000337.1 GCA_947372535.1 Burkholderiales bacterium | reverse complement strand
GCCGAAGGCGCTGCCGATGGCGACCGCGTGACCATCGACTTTGAAGGCAAGATCGACGGCGTGCCCTTTGAAGGCGGCAAGGCCGAAGGCTTCCAGTTCCTCGTGGGCGAAGGCCAGATGCTCGAAGCCTTCGAAAAGGCCGTGCGCGGCATGAAGTCTGGCGAGTCCAAGACCTTCCCGCTGGCTTTCCCTGCCGACTACCACGGCAAGGACGTGGCCGGCAAGGAAGCTGACTTCCTGGTCACCGTCAAGAAGATCGAAGCCCAGCACCTGCCCGAAGTGGACGAAGCGTTCATCAAGGGCCTGGGTCTGGCCGATGGTTCGGTTGACGCCCTGCGCGCCGACATCAAGAAGAACCTCGAGCGCGAAGTGAAGTTCCGCGTGGCTGCCCGCAACAAGGCTTCGGCCCTGGATGCACTGCTGAAGCTGGTCGACTTCGATCTGCCCCAGTCGCTGGTGGCCGCCGAATCCGACCGCCTGGTCGAAGGTGCCCGCGCCGATCTGAAGGCCCGAGGCATCAAGGACGCCGACAAGGCCCCGATCCCGGCCGAAATGTTCAAGCCGCAAGCCGAGCGCCGTGTGCGCCTGGGCCTGACGGTGGCGGAATTGGTCAAGGCCAACAACCTGCAGGCCAAGCCCGAACAGCTGCACGCCCACATCGAAGAGCTGGCCCAGAGCTATGAGCAGCCCGCTCAGGTGGTGGCCTGGTACATGAGCGACCGCCAGCGCATGGCCGAAGTCGAAGCCGTGGTCATCGAAGGCAATGTGTCGGACTTCATCCTCTCCAAGGCCAAGGTGACCGACAAAGCCCTGGGCTTTGAAGAACTGATGGGTCAACAAGGCGCCTGATCTGGTATTTGCCAGGTTTGCCCCCAGGTGATGAGCCTGGCGAATGAACCCGGGCACCTGCCCAGCACCTGCATTCCCCAGTGGAGGCAGGTGCTTTTTTTTTGTGTCACGGTGCAGGTCGCAAGCAAACAACGGATAGACGACCGGGTCAGTCGCTTGCTTTTTCTCGCGTTCGGCGAGGTCGCCTGCGGCCCCATAATCGTTTTCATATTCTCTGAACTGGCACCTGTGCAGGTGCCCGCGACTGAAGGACACACATGAGCGCACTGGACATTCAAAACCTGGGCCTTGTGCCCATGGTCATCGAGCAATCGGGCCGTGGCGAACGCGCCTACGACATCTACAGCAGGCTGCTGCGTGAGCGCGTCATCTTCCTGGTGGGGCCCGTCAATGACGCCAGCGCCAACCTGGTGGTGGCGCAGCTGCTTTTCCTGGAAAGCGAAAATCCCGACAAGGACATTTCGTTCTACATCAACTCGCCTGGCGGCAGCGTCAGCGCTGGCATGTCGATCTTTGACACGATGAACTTCATCAAGCCGGACGTGTCCACCCTGTGCATGGGCATGGCGGCCTCCATGGGCGCCTTCCTGCTGTCGGCCGGCACCAAAGGCAAGCGTTTTGCCCTGCCCAACAGCAAGATCATGATCCACCAGCCTCTGGGCGGCGCCCAGGGCCAGGCCACGGACATCGAAATCCACGCCCGCGAGATCCTCAAGACCCGCGAGCAGTTGAACCGGATCCTGGCCGAGCGCACAGGCCAGTCGCTGGAAAAGATCCAGAACGACACCGAGCGCGACTACTACATGACGGCCGATGAGGCCGCCACCTATGGACTCATCGACAAGGTGCTGGAAAAGCGTGTCTGATGGGGCAGGGCCGTTAACGGCCATTTGTTCTATCATGACCTCATCCCCCTTGCCGACACATTGACAGGCCTGCACCATGGCAGACAAAAAAGGCTCTTCCAGCGAAAAAATCCTCTACTGCTCCTTCTGCGGAAAGAGTCAGCACGAGGTCAAAAAGCTCATCGCCGGCCCGTCGGTCTTCATCTGCGACGAATGCATCGAGTTGTGCAACGACATCATCCGTGACGAAGTCGCGGCCGAGTCGGAGCAATCTCGCCCTGCACGCAGTGACCTGCCTTCGCCGGCAGAGATCAAATCCAGCCTCGATCAGTACGTGATCGGGCAGGACACGGCCAAGCGCACGCTGTCGGTGGCCGTGTACAACCACTACAAGCGGCTCAAGCACATGGGCGTCGGTGAGGGCAAGAAGCCCGACATCGAACTGTCCAAGAGCAACATCCTGCTGATCGGGCCCACGGGCTCGGGCAAGACGCTGCTGGCCCAGACCCTGGCCCGACTGCTGAACGTGCCCTTCGTGATTGCCGACGCCACCACCCTGACCGAAGCGGGTTATGTGGGCGAAGACGTCGAAAACATCATCCAGAAGCTGCTGCAGAACTGCAACTACGAAGTGGACAAGGCCCAGCGCGGCATTGTCTACATCGACGAGATCGACAAGATCTCGCGCAAGTCCGACAACCCGTCGATCACGCGTGACGTGTCGGGTGAGGGCGTGCAGCAGGCTTTGCTGAAGCTGATCGAAGGCACGATGGCTTCGGTGCCCCCACAAGGCGGCCGCAAGCATCCCAACCAGGATTTCCTGCAGATCGACACGACCAACATCCTGTTCATCTGCGGCGGCGCCTTCGACGGTCTGGAAAAGGTCATCCAGAACCGCTCGGTCAAGTCGGGCATCGGCTTCGGCGCTTCGGTGCAGAGCAAGGCCGAGCGCAAGGTGGGCGAGGTCTTCCGCGAAGTGGAGCCCGAAGACATCATCAAGTTCGGCCTCATCCCCGAGCTGGTGGGGCGCCTGCCCGTGGTGGCCACCCTGGGTGAGCTGACGGACGACGCCCTGGTGCGCATCCTGACCGAACCCAAGAACGCCCTGGTCAAGCAGTACCAACAGCTGCTGAACATGGACGGCGTCGAATTGGAAATCCGCCCGGCTGCGCTCAATGCCATCGCCCGCAAGGCCCTGGCGCGCAAGACCGGCGCTCGAGGTTTGCGGTCCATCCTGGAGCAATCCTTGCTGGACACGATGTTCGAATTGCCCACGCTGGAAGGAGTCCAAAAGGTGGTTCTTGACGAGTCCACCATTGAAGAAAACGCCAAGCCCTTGTTGGTGTATCGGGAACAGGCCAAGGCCAGTGCCTGAGCAAACTATTTGAGTCTGCTCTGTGGGGCGCCGCTGAGAACCTGGATCTTTCTGGTTGTCACGGTGCCCTTGTGTTTTTCATTTGAAGCCCCAAGTGGGTTTCAGAGAAAGTGAGCCCAAAATGTCTGGACACCCCATTCTTCCTTCCGATCCCATCACCCTTCCGCTGCTCCCGCTGCGCGATGTGGTGGTCTTTCCGCACATGGTGATTCCGCTCTTCGTGGGTCGCCCCAAGTCCATCAAGGCGCTCGAAGCCGCCATGGAAGCCGGCCGGCAGATCATGCTGGTGGCCCAGAAGGCGGCTGGCAAGGACGAGCCCAAAGCCGAGGACATGTTCGATGTCGGCTGCGTCTCCAGCATCCTGCAGATGCTGAAGCTGCCCGACGGCACCGTGAAGGTGCTGGTCGAAGGCGTGCAGCGCGCCAACACGCAAGCCATCCGTGAAGACAACGAGTACTTCACCGCCGATGTCGTGCCCGTGCAGCCTGAAACCCAGGTCACGCCCGAGGTCGAGGCCCTGCGCCGCGCCGTGACCCAGCAGTTTGACCAGTACGTCAAGCTCAACAAGAAGATCCCGCCCGAGATCCTCACCTCGATCTCCGGCATTGATGACGCCGGCCGCCTGGCCGACACCATCGCCGCCCACCTGCCGCTCAAGCTCGAAGCCAAGCAATCGGTGCTGGACCTGTTCTCGGTCTCGCAACGCCTGGAAAAGCTGCTGGAGCAGCTGGAGCATGAAGTCGACATCCTGCAGGTCGAAAAGCGCATCCGGGGCCGCGTCAAGCGCCAGATGGAGAAATCCCAGCGCGAGTACTACCTGAACGAACAGGTCAAGGCCATCCAGAAGGAACTGGGCGAAGGCGAAGAGGGCGCGGATCTGGAAGAGCTGACCAAGAAGGTCGAAGCTGCCCGCATGCCGAAGGAAGCGCGCAAGAAGGCCGATGCCGAGCTCAAAAAGCTGCGCCTGATGTCGCCCATGTCGGCCGAAGCCACCGTGGTTCGCAACTACATCGACACCCTGGTCAGCCTGCCCTGGGCCAAGAAGTCCAAGGTCAAGCATGATCTGGCCTTTGCCGAAGGCGTGCTCAACGAAGAGCACTCTGGCCTTGACAAGGTCAAGGAACGCATCCTTGAGTATCTTGCTGTCCAGCAACGCGTCGAAAAGGTGAAGGCCCCCATCCTGTGTCTCGTGGGCCCCCCTGGCGTGGGCAAGACCTCGCTGGGTCAGTCGATCGCTCGTGCGACCGGCC
>CANBUA010000336.1 GCA_947372535.1 Burkholderiales bacterium | reverse complement strand
GAAAAATGCGCTGGACTGGCTGGTGTCCAGCGGGGTGTTGGTCGACAAGCCTGTGGTCTTGTGGAACGCGTCGCCCCGGGCAAGCCACGCCTTGGCGGCGTTGCGCGAAACTTTGACCGTGATGTCGGCAAAGTTGATTGACGGCGCTGCGCTTGAATTGTTGATCCTCAGCGACCCCCCCGGAGAAGCAGCAAAAAACCCGAACCCCACGGCGATGGCGCATGCGCTGCTCGCACTCAAGGCGGAGCTCAGCACCAGTTCAAATTGAGCGTGTCAAGTTATTCAAGAGCGTGGCGATTCAGCGTTTTTCAGCGCCAGTTGCAAGCGTGCAATTTCGGCGTGCAACGGCGCCACGGCCGCCTCGATTTCTGATTCAGTGAAGCGCGGCGTGATGTGCTTTGGGCAGTTCCAGTCATAGGCTTCGACACTGATCTTCACGACGCGCTCAACTGGCGCCGGATAGTTCGGCTGCTGCAATCTGGGCAGCAGTCGAAGCGCTTCATCTTCATTGACTTGACAAACGCGGCCCATGACCTTGAGTCGCCGCTGATTCGCGTAGTCCATCAGAAACAGCGCAATCCGATCATTGCCGAGCAGGTTGCCGGTGCTGATGTACTGGCGGTTGCCTCGGAAGTCCGCGTAGGCCATCGTCTTGCCGTCAAGCACTTGCAGAAACCCGGACGGGCCGCCTCGGTATTGAACATAGGGCCAGCCTGTTTCGCTCACACTGGCTTGATAGAAGCCGTCGCTAGCATGGATGAAGTCGGCCTCTTCTGCTGTCAAGGCATCGCGCCTGTCGGTGCTGCGATCCAGCGCTTCATAGGCGTGGCGACTGCCCATCTTTGTCTGACAGGCACGCACAGCAGCGGTGAAGGCAATGTCGGCGTAGGCGCGGCTCATGATGTGCTCCGAAAGGATGGGACACTGTCATCGAAAGAGCCGTCCAAGGGAATCAGCATGGCGCCGAATGCAGTGTTGCGAATTTCGGAACGGTTGGTCGGCACAACGTCAGCGTGTGGGTCATTGCACTTGAACGGTGCGCCACTTGGCATTGCTTATGCGTCAGACAATTCAGGCTTGCAACGGGGACAGGGCCATGATTACATTGTGCGGTTTTGGTGTGAGCAACTATTACAACAAGCTCAAGCTGGTGCTGCTTGAAAAGGAAATTCCTTTTCAAGAACGCCTGGTCTACCCGTGGCAAAGGGACACCTTCTGGTCTTCGTCACCCATTGGCAAGATCCCCTTCATCGAAACCGATCAGGGTGGCTTATCGGAGTCCCAGGTCATCTTGGAGTACCTGGAGGAGCGCTACCCCGCCAAGCCCTTGTATCCAGCTGACATGTTTGCCCAAGCCAAGTGCCGAGAACTCATCGCTCACCTTGAACTCAATTCAGAGTGGGTCGCGCGGCGCCTGTACAAGGAGTCCTTCTTCGGCGGAAGCGTGTCCGACGAAACCAAGGCAGAAGCCAAGGAGCGGCTGCTCATTGGCCTGGAAGGCGTGGCTCGCATCGCTGCGTTTTCTCCGTTCATCTTCGGCCATGCTTTCACTGCAGCCGATTGCGTGGCTTATGTGCACTTCGACATGATCAAGCAGACCTCGTTGAAGATCTATGGCGAGAACCTGCTTGATCGACACTTTCCGGCCTTGAACGACTACGTCCTGCGCATGGACACGCGGCCACACGTGAAACGTGTCATGGCTGATCGGGATGCCGCCCTGGCCGCCTTCATCGCGCTCGATGTCAAGTACGACGGCTAGAGCAATCCCCCCTGGTGCTCAGTTGGCAGCCAGCCCAACCGCTGTGTTTGGCAAGCCGCCGATGACGCCAGATTCAGCCAAGCCGCCATCCTGGTCAATCTTGAACGTGGAGATGGTGAAGGTGCGGCCATTGCGCACATAAAGATGGCGACCGTTGTCTGACACCGCCGAGTCTGACGGCGCAGAGCCAGTGCCTGTCTGGCCGGCAACCGCGCTCACAAGCGCGATCTGACCTGAGCGGGCAATGCGATAGCTGCTGACCGAGCTGCTGCCTGTGTTGGCCACATAAGCGTAGCGGCCGTTCGGCGTGATCGCCACCCAGCATGCTGCCGTTTGTGTGTCGGGCACCGATGCACTCGAGACCACTGGCCGGGCAGCGTCAAGCTGGTTGAAGCGATAGGACGAGACCGTGCTCGCGCCGGACGCTCCACCGACAGCCTCGGACACCACCAGACGGTTGTGTCGATTGAAGGCAAATCCAAATGGAGTCAGGCCCGGCGAAGCGATGGTGATGGGCGCGGCAATGCTGCCATCGCCTGCCACACGGTAGCTGGTCAAGTGATTGGTGCCCTTTTCGGTCACGACCAAGGCGTCACCATCGTCACTGAAGCCAACCTGGGCAGGGACGGCGCCAGTCGACACGGACAGGCCACGCACGCTGCCAGCGATCGGCTTGAGCTCACCTCGAACATTGCGAAAGCCGGCCACATTGCCCGCTCCGCCATCATTGAGGACGTAGACGATGCCTTCGTGTTCGCTCACGCTGATCGGATGCAGGCCATTGGATGACACAACAGATGCCAGCTTCAGCTCATGCTCGTGCAGCGAGAAGGTCGACAGGGTATTGCTCAGGGCATTGACGACAAAAACATAGCGGCCATCGGCGCTCAAGGTCACGGCGCCCTGCGACCCCAGGCCGGAGCCGCTGCCCTGGCCTCCAGTCGCAATATGCGAGTTGAGTGACAAGGTCCCATCCTGGCCACGTGTGTAGACCAGCAGTTCGTTGCCGGCCTGGGCATTGCTGCTCGTGAAGACCGTACCGGAGCGCAGGCCGTCGTCGTCGTATGCATGGGCAATGGCGGCAGATGATGCGCCCATCAGTCCGGCAAGGGCAATGGCGGCACTCAAGGTGCCAAGGGCGTGACGGCGAGCGATGTTCATGGTGAATCTCCTGAGAAGGATTGCATTGATCGGTTGGCTTCACTGCGACTGCAGCGAATGGATGGACTGTCCTTTAACCAGCCTTCGTGGAGAAGCCCGCTGAGAAGCAAGACACCGTTGTGTGTGGTGGAACAGTCCACTGTTCCAGCGGAAGGAATAGTGTTTTGAGCCGGGCAGGGATTCTCAATGTGCGCCTGGACAACGACAGTAGGCTTTTCAAGCCGACCTTCTTGCCATGGCCACCACCATCAACCCCTTGCTCATCCAGCCCAGATTGCCAACGCACCCGGCGTGGTTGCGAGCGAGCCATTGGTTGAACGCCGTGGCCGTGTTGGTCATGGTGGCCAGCGGCTGGGGCATCTACAACGCGGCGCCATTCTTCCCCATGCGCTTCCCACGCGAAATCACGTTGGGCGGATGGTTGGGCGGGGCGCTCCAGTGGCACTTTGCTGGCATGTGGCTGCTGGTCATCAATGGCATTGTTTACCTGGCCTGCAATGCTGCAAGTGGGCGCTTCGCGCAGAAGTTCTTCCCCCTCAACGCCGCCATGGTCTGGCAAGACTTGCGAGCAGCCCTGCGCGGCAAGTTGGCCCATGCCGACCTGAGCCGCTACAACGGCGTGCAGCGCTTGGCTTACTTGGTCGCCGTGGCTGATTTGATGTTGTTGGTGCTGTCGGGCCTGGCACTGTGGAAGTCCGTGCAGTTCCCGATGCTGCGCGACATGCTGGGCGGCTATGAGGGCGCTCGTCGGGTTCACTTCTTCGCCATGGCGGCCATCGTCGGTTTTGTGGTCGTGCACCTGGTCATGGTGGCACTGGTTCCAAAGACCTTGCTCGCCATGCTGCGCGGGCGTTGAAGGATTGCGACATGAAGATATCAAAGCCCAAACACATCGTTCAGGTCGACGGCCAGGCCGCAGTCAAGGAGGCCGTCAAGCTGTTGTCTCGGCGCATTGAGGTGCCGGCACGCAGGGCCTTCTTGCAGCGTTCGCTGACGTTGGGAGGATTGTCCATGCTCAGTGGCTGCGACATCACGGACAACAAGAGCGTTGAGAGCGCGCTTACTCAGATCTCGCGATACAACGATCGTGTTCAAGGCTGGCTGTTCGATCCGAATCAACTTGCGCCGACGTATCCCGACTCCATGATCGCGCGGCCCTTTCCATTCAATGCCTACTACGGTGAGGATGAAATCAGGGACGTGGATGGTGACAGCTGGCGACTGGAAGTGACCGGGCTGGTGGCGGACAAACGCAATTGGACTTTGAGCGACTTCCGCGCGATGCCTCAGCAGGACCAGGTCACCCGCCACATCTGCGTGGAAGGCTGGAGCGCGATTGGCAAATGGGGTGGCGTGCCGTTCAAGCACTTCTTGCAGCGTGTTGGCGCTGATCTGAGTGCCAAGTA
>CANBUA010000335.1 GCA_947372535.1 Burkholderiales bacterium | reverse complement strand
GAAGCCACTGCCATCGAAGCGCCTGCCGCCTTACCCCATGCGCAAGCACTCAATCACTATGCGAAGAAGTGGCTGGACGATCAATCGATACTGGCATACGACTGCAACGCGGGTCGCGGAAACATTGGCGCCGAACCGATCGGCAGCTCGCTCACGCCGGTTCTGTGGACTGATCAATACCTCGTTCTGCAAGACCTGATGCCCGAGATATATTGCGGCGGTGCTCATGGGTCCTCATCTATTTCGTATCACACTTGGTCTTGGTTGCAGGGCCGTGTGGTGGACACTTGGGCCTGGCTGCAAGGCGGTGAGAAGTCCCTTGGATCGCATGCTGTCAAGCAAGGTCAGCCACTTAGATCTGGCCTCTTCCGCCTGATTGCTCGGCATCACCCGCGCAACGAGGACGGCGACGATTGCAGGGAAGCGTTGGACTTCATGAGCATCCAGCAGCCCTATCCAACATCACGGGGACTGGTCTTCAACACCAGCTTCGCTCATGTCATGCGGGCCTGTGACGATCAGGTAACGCTCGAATGGCAACTGCTGATGCCGTATCTTTCCGATGAGGGCCGTGCGCTGCTCAAGCAGTTCCGGCAGTAGCAACCGTTGCACCACGACCGTTTCATCACCACATGTCCGGGTAGTGCACCTCGGGGAAGGCCTGGAAACCCGGTTTGGCAAACAGATAGCCCTGGAACAGGCGCACACCCTGGTTGGCAAACCACAGGTATTCCGGGTGGGTCTCGACGCCTTCGGCAATGACGTCGATGCCCAGATCACCGCACACCTGCAGGATGGCGCGAACAATGGCCTGGCGTGGGCCATCGTGCTCGATGCCACGCACCAAGTTCATGTCGATCTTGATCTGATCCGGCTGAAAGTCAGCCAACAGGTTCAGGCCCGAGATCCCGGCCCCGAAGTCATCGATGGCCACTTTCAAGCCCATGCCACGATAGGCGTTGAGCAGGCTGGCAAACTTGGCGTGGTCGGCGATGGCCTCGCCCTCCGTCACTTCCAAAATGAGCCGTTCGATGGGCAGCCCATGATGCGATGCGGCCTCCAAGGTGGCATCGATGGACACATCCTTTGAGAACAGGCTGCCAGGCAGGATGTTGAGGTTGAGGTGCGCGGGCAAGCCCAATGATGCCGCCAGTTTGATCGCCGCGATTCGGCTGGTTTGGTCGAACTGATATTTGGTGGCTTCGTCGACCTGGTTCAGCACTTGATACGCGGGCTCGTTGCCCTGGCCACGGATGAGCGCCTCGTGCGAAAAGACCTCATGCGTCAACACATCCACGATGGGTTGATAGGCGTAGCTGAAGTGGGGGAAATCAGCCATGCTCAGCACCCCCTGTTTGGCGCTGAGTCATGCAAACCACTGCGCCAGCGCCCCCCAGCGAAACTGGCCAGCAGCTTTTTGGCACGGCCATAGCTCACGTCGTTGAAGGAGTGAGCCTTGCCGAAAAAGTCATTGCTGCCTGGCGCCTGTGACAGGGCTGCGGCAGACAGGTCCGAGAACCCCATGCTCCATTCGCTGAAATAGCGCCTGGGGATCGGCTCGCTGATGATGCGGGTGACCTGCGCATGGCGAGCATCACGCTCTATTCGCTGATACAGCCCATGGACCACCTCGGTTGCCCCCTCCAGCACCTGGAAGAAGCTGCCATCGGCGTACAGGAGCATGCCGGTCAGGCCCAGTCGGGCGTTGTTCTCACGACAGCTTTGCAGCAACTGAGCCAGATCTTGCTCGGTCAAGCGATGGGTCGCTGCGCTGGCGTAGATCAAGTGAAACAAGGATCGCATGGCAGGCACCCGGACAAAAGGTCAAAGTCGGCCAGACAAAACCTTTGCTGACCCCACGTCTTATCGACCTCCTTCGCCATATCTTGACCTGAGAAGGCCTTGACGCAACGCCAAAGCGATCACCCGCAGTGACACATCACTGCCACGGCCGTTTCATACAGTGAACCGACCCATCCCGCTTGTCTATTGCAAAGCCACACTCGGAGCACTGCCACATGAGCACCATTGATCGCCGCGCCATCCTCAAAGGTCTGGCCGGCCTGGGCGCCACCGCCGCCCTCCCCGACAGCATCAGGCAAGCCCTGGCCATCCCCGCCGCCGGCGTGACCGGCACCATTGAAGACGTCAAGCACATCGTCGTGCTGATGCAGGAGAACCGCTCCTTCGACCACTACTTCGGCATGCTGCGCGGCGTGCGCGGCTTCAGCGATCCACGCGCCGTCAAGCTCTACGGCTCGGGCGATTCAGTGTTCAAGCAGCCCAACGTCAACGCCCAAGGCGTCGCGCAAAGCCCCGCCACGGTCCTGCCCTTCCACCCCACGGCCAGCAAGTTGGGCGAGCAGTTCCTGGTCGGCCTGCCGCACGCCTGGGCCGACGCCCACGCGGCGTGGAACAAGGGCCTGTACGACCGCTGGGTGCCGGCCAAGGGCAAGAGCGCCATGGCCTACCTGCAGCGGGCCGACATCCCCTTCTATTACGCCCTGGCCGATGCCTTCACGATCTGCGATGCCTACCACTGCTCGATCATGGCCTCGACCGACCCCAACCGCTACTACATGTGGACGGGCTGGTGCGGCCAGAACGGCACCCTGCCCAGCGGCCTGGGCGTGATGGACACCGGCAGCACGCCGGGCACCATGGCGCTGAACGCCAGCGGCGGCAACGCGGGCAACGGCACGCCGCCCTACGGCCCCGTGGTCAACAATGCCGAGAAGTCCTACGGCTGGACGACCTACCCGGAGCGCCTGCAGGCGGCCGGCATCACCTGGAAGATCTACCAGGACATCGGCCATGGCCTGAACGCGGCCGGCGCCTGGGGCTGGGACGGCAGCAACCCCTACATCGGCAATTATGGGGACAACTCGTTGCTGTACTTCGCCAACTACCAGAACGCGCAGCCGGGTGACCCGCTTTACGACCGGGCGCGCACCGGCACCAACCTGCTCAACGGCGGCGCCTTCAACAACGGCACCTTGTTCGATCAGCTGCGCAGCGATGTGATGAACGGCACCTTGCCCCAGGTCTCGTGGATCGCCGCACCCGAGGCCTACAGCGAGCACTCCAACTGGCCCACCAGCTACGGCGTCTGGTACATCCAGAATGTGCTGTCGGCGCTGACCGCCAACCCGGCCGTGTGGGCCAGCACTGTCTTCATCATCTGCTTCGACGAGAACGACGGCTTCTTCGACCACATCGTGCCGCCCACGCCGCCCGCCTCCGGCGCGCAGGGCAAATCGACCGTGAGCACGGCCAACGAGCTCTACCCCGGCGCCAACGCGACCTACGTGGCCGGGCCCTACGGCCTGGGTGCGCGCGTGCCCATGCTGGTGCTCTCGCCATGGAGCAAGGGCGGCTGGGTCTGCTCGGAGACCTTCGACCACACCTCCATCATCCGCTTCATGGAAAAGCGCTTCGGGGTGCATGAGCCCAACATCACGCCATGGCGCCGCACGGTGTGTGGCGACCTGACCTCCACGCTGGATTTCTCCATCGCCAACAACAGCGCGGCGCGCCTGCCTAGCACGGCCGCCTTCGCGCCGCCCGCATCCGACGTGATCAGCGGCAAGAAGTACAGCACCTATGTGCCCACCGTGCCCGCCAACCAGGCCCTGCCAGCGCAGGAGCCAGGGCAGCGGCTGGCGCGCGCCCTGCCCTACGAGTTGCAAGTCGATTGGCAGCTGGGTGCGACCAGCAACGCGGGCGGTGGCAACACCTTCAACCTCAACTTCAGCAACACCGGCACGGCCGGCGCATGGCTGCACGTGCGCACGGCCAACGGCGCGGTGGCCGGCGGCTCGACGGGGCCCTGGGGCTACACCCTGGAAAGCGGCAAGTCGCTGAGCGACACCTGGACGGCACAAGGCACTGCCTTGGCCTATGACCTGGCGGTGCACGGCCCCAACGGCTTCTTCCGCCACTTCGCGGGCAGCCTCCAGGCCACGGCCGCCAAGCTGTCCGGCCGCACGGTCTACGACACGGTCAACGGCGGCATCTCTTTGCACGTGACCAACCTGGGCGCGGCGGCCACGACTGTCACGGTGACCGACGGGTACACGAACACCAGCTCGCATCAAGTGCTGGCCCCGGGCGCCACCTTCCGCTCCGACTGGAGCCTGCTGGGCAGTTCGCGCTGGTACGACCTCGTCGTCACCGCCGACACTGATGCGCGCTTCATCGCCCAGTTCGCCGGCCACGTCGAGACCGGCGCCGATGGCGTGAGCGATCCGCTGCTTTGAACCACGCCCACACCTTGCAGACATCAGGAGTTCACATGCTTTTCTCGACACACCTGCCCCAACCCATGCGCACG
>CANBUA010000334.1 GCA_947372535.1 Burkholderiales bacterium | reverse complement strand
CTGACCACCGAACAGCGCACCCAGATCCAGCAAGGCTTGACGCAGCTGATGGCCTCGGTGCTCGACAAAGTTGCTGGCCTGACCGTGGTGAATTTGCACGAGAGCACTGATCGGTCTGCGTGGTCTGTGGGTGGCCGGCCATTGTCAGAGGGCGAGTGGTGCGCTAGCCTGCATGTCGCCATCACCGAGGGCAGCAACAGCCTGGCACAGCAAAACACCTTCCTGGCTGCGGCGCACGAGCTGCTTCACGCCGCCATGGGCCAGCCGCCTTCTGCGCCGCTCTACATCGTGGTGCAGAACGTGCCCGGCGCGCACTGGGGCTATGCGGGCCGCACGCAAGCCAGTCGTCAGGCGCCGCGTGCACCGCGGGCTTTGCCACAGACGATCAAGCAATTGTCAGGGGTTGCTGGCAACGATGCCTTGTTGGCGCAAGGGTGCGCCCTCATCTTGCTGGACTTCCAGCGCGAATACGAGCGCGATGGGCGCTTGCCGCTGGAGGGGTTTGGGGCGGCGGCCCATGAGGCAGATCGTTTGGTTCAGGCTGCCGATGCCGGCGACGTACCGGTGATCCATGTCCACCATGTTGCCGCGCAGGCCAAAGCTGCCTTGTTCGACCGTGACGGCACCGGCATCATGCCCACGCACCAGCCCGCAATGGGCGCTAACCACCTCAAGCTGATCAAACATTGGCCATCGGCCTTTCATGACACCGCACTGTTGCAGGAGCTGAAGCAGCGCGACATCCACACGCTCGTGCTGGCCGGCTGCATGACGCACAACTGCGTAGACAGCACTGCGCGGCATGCCTTGCACCTCGGCTTCCAGGTGCTGATCGCCGGAGATGCATGCGCGACACGGGCCCTGCCTGCGGCCGATGGCACAGCCATTCCCGCTGCCGTGGTGCAACGAACCATCCTCGCAGGATTGGCTGACCGGCATGCCTCGGTGATGGCCGTCAACGAAGTCGTGTCAAAGTGGTGTCCGTCTACCAGCGTCGGCAACGCCAGCGCTGTCCAATGAACTCATCAAATGCCATGGGGACTTCGCAAATCACACTCGTTCGACTGGCACAGCCAGGTGACGCATACGCGCTGGCTCAATTGCACACGACAAGTTGGCGCCAGACCTATCGTGGACAGTTGACAGACGCCTTTCTGGATGGCCCAGTCTTCGAAGACCGGATGGCCCTGTGGACAGGTCGACTGGCCGACCCGTCGCCCCGTCAGGCCATCTGGGTGGCCACACGTGACGACAGGGTCGTGGGACTGGCCTGCGCATTTGCTCATCACGACGAACGTTGGGGCACCTTGCTTGAGAACCTGCACGTCGCGCCTGATCACAAACGCCAGGGCATGGGCCAATTGCTGTTCGATGTGGTCAGGCAGTGGGCAAACCAAAGTGCTCCAGCCCATTGGTTGCACCTGTGGGTATTGGCAAGCAACCACCCCGCGCAACGCTTCTATCAGCAACTCGATGCCCAGCATGTGGAAACAGGAACCTGGCACGCGCCAGATGGCTCTTGCTTGCCTCAATACCGCTATGCCTGGCCACTGACCACCCATCAATTGGATGCCCACCCCCATGGCTCAAATCAAAATCTACGCACGACGCGCGCTCCTGGCTGAGCGCCAGGCGCTCATCTCTCAGGCTGTTCAATCGGCCCTGGTATCCGCATTGCAATATCCTGAAGACAAGAAGTTCCAACGCTTCTTTCCCATGGACGACGGCGATTTCCTTCACCCGGCAGACCGCAGTGAGCGCTACACGATCATCGAGGTGTCCATGTTCGAGGGCCGCAGTGTGGGCGCAAAGCGCGCCTTGATTCAGGCCCTGATCGACAAGCTGAAGGCCCACGCCAATATCGACGGACAAGACGTCGAGATCACCTTGTTCGAGACGCCCAAATTGAACTGGGGAATTCGAGGCGTGAATGGTGAAGACCTGTCGCTCAATTACAAATTGGACGTCTAAAAGGTCTCCGTAGACTTCGCGAGACGCTGATGACCATGAGCGCCAAGCTCGTGGCTTCAGCATCGATCACGGTGCCGCCTGAACATCATTGCACCGTATAGCCACCATCCACTGTCAACGCCTGACCGCTGATGTAGCTGGCCGCACCAGAGAGCAGAAAGAGCACTGGACGCGCAACCTCCTCGGGTCGACCGGCACGGCCAGCAGGCGTCGTGCCCATCACGGCCGCCAGTTGCTCTGCGCTGCCAAAGCCCTGCAAGGCCATGGGCGTCTCGATCGGGCCTGGCAACACGGCATTCACCCGTATGCCGCGCTGGAAATACTCCAAAGCCGCGGTCTGCGTCAGCCCCATCACCGCGTGCTTGCTGGCGTTGTAGTGTGCAATCTGAGGAAAGCCCACCTGGGCCACGATCGATGCGTTGTTGACAATGGCCCCACCTCCTGTGCTCAACATGGCGGTGATCTCATGCTTCATCGCCCAGAACACGCCCATCACGTTGGTGAGCCAACTGGCCTGCATGGTTTCGGTATCGAGTTCGTGCAATGGGCGCCCCGGCAGCAGCAGGCCTGCGTTGTTGAACGCCCCGTCCAACTGGCCGAAATGCGCCACGGCTTTGGCCACCGCCGCCTGGATCTGCGCCTCCTGGGTGACATCCACAGCCAAGGCCATGGCCTGCCCCCCAGCTTGCTCAACCGCATGGGCCATGTCGAGGCAAGCCGACTCCCGACGTGACGTGAGAACGACCTTGGCGCCGGCCTGCCCAATCGACAACGCGGTCGCAGCCCCCATCCCGGAGGAGGCACCCGTGATCAGGATCGTCTTACCGTGCAGGCTCGAAGTGGATGTCGTCATGTCTGAAGAACCTTTCAAGTGGCGTTGTGGGAGAAAGACTTCAGGCTACAGTTGCGCCATTGATGAATCAATACGCATTCAATTTGATGAGTTACTGAGGAATTTTCAGCAAATGAGCGAGCTCCCCTTGCATGAACTCCAGGCCTTTGCCGCCGTGGCGCATCACGCCAGCTTTCGGAAGGCCGCCTTGGGGCTGGGGGTGACGCCATCGGCGCTCAGTCACACCGTCAAAGGGCTTGAGACACGGCTTGGTGTGCGACTGCTCAACCGCACGACCAGAGCGGTGTCCGCGACCGAAGCGGGGCTCCACCTGTTAGCGCGCCTGCGTCCGGCCCTGGACGAGATCGCCGTCGCCCTGGATGACCTCAACCTGCACAGAGAAACCCCGATCGGCACCTTGCGCTTGAACGCGCCCACGGCCGCTGCACAGAGCGTCCTGCCCCCACTGGTGAGTCGCTTCCTGTCGCTGCACCCACAAATGCAGGTGGAGGTGGTGAGCAACGATGCCTTCGTCGACATTGTCGCCGAGCGCTTTGACGCCGGCGTGCGCTTTGGCGAGAGCCTGCAGCAAGACATGGTGGCGCACCCCATCGGCCCAGCGCAGCATTTTGTGGTGGTGGCCTCACCAGACTATCTGGCGCGTTGCGGGCGCCCCCAGCACCCTCATGATCTGGCGAACCACAACTGCATCCGTGTGCGGTTTCCAAGCGGCGCGCATTTCCGGTGGGAGTTCGCGCAAGGCGGCCACCGGGTCCTTGTGGACGTTCCTGGCACCTTGTCCACCGACGACTTCCAACTCATGCACCGCTGCGCCGAGCAAGGGGTGGGGCTGGCCTATGCCTATGCATGGCAGGTTCAGGAGCGGATCCACAAAGGCCAGTTGGTGACCGTGCTCGACGACTGGATGCCCCCAGCCGAACACTTCTACCTCTACCACCCCAGCAGGCGACTGGTCAAAGCGGGTCTGCGCGAATGGATCAATCTGCTGAAGGACGATTGCGAGAGTCGCAGTTGATCCGCACAAGCATCCAAGATGGACGCGACGCACTCACACCGGGCGAGTGAACCTGGCGCGAGCTGGCTCGGTCGGGCCCCTGCTCTCACACCAAAGCCCTACGTCAAACTGAGCGAGCGCATCGGCATCTCATGCAGGCAAAGAATTCGGCACACTCTATCCGCGCGCCCTTGCCTTAGGCGCTTGGGATCGAGTCGATGAAGCTGATCAACCACTACCTGCCTGAATACCAATTTGCTGAGGAGCACAGTCGGTACATTCCAGCTCCGCCAGCGCGAGTGCTGGATGTCATCGGTCACCCAAATATCGTAGATGATCCAATCGCCCGCGTTTTGATTGCGCTGCGTGAAATGCCTAATCGATTGGCAGGTCGACTGGGCTTTGCTTCAAGCTTGCAAGATCGCCCATCGTTTGGCATCGCCAACTTCACCTTCCTTGGGAGAGATGGCGACTGCGAAATCGCCTATGGCTTGGCAGGACGCTTTTGGCAATCTGACTATGGGCTTGTCTC
>CANBUA010000333.1 GCA_947372535.1 Burkholderiales bacterium | reverse complement strand
CAAAAGGAATACTACGTGTCCGTGGTCACCGACCGCGGCACCCAGAAGGTCGCCTTCATCGCTTCGAGCGAAGGCGGCATGGACATCGAAGAAGTCGCCCACAGCACGCCCGAGAAGATCGTCACCGTCTTCATCGACCCGCTGCTGGGTCTGACCGACGCGCAAGCGCAGCAGATCAACGACGCCATCGGCATGCCAGCCGATTCGCAAGCACAGGCCGCCGACATCTTCAAGAAGCTGTACCAGTGCTACATGGAGACCGACGCCTCGCTGGTTGAAATCAACCCGCTGAACCGCGACGGCAAGGGCAAGGTCACGGCGCTCGACGCCAAGTTCAACTTTGACCCGAACGCGCTGTTCCGCCACCCCGAGATCGTGGCCTACCGCGATCTGGACGAAGAAGATCCGGCTGAAATCGAAGCCTCCAAGTTCGACCTGGCCTACATCCAGCTCGACGGCAACATCGGTTGCCTGGTGAACGGCGCCGGCCTGGCCATGGCCACCATGGACACCATCAAGCTGTTCGGCGGCGAGCCCGCCAACTTCCTCGACGTGGGCGGCGGCGCCACCGCCGAGAAGGTCACCGAAGCGTTCAAGATCATGCTGAAGAACCCGGATGTCAAGGGCATCCTGGTCAACATCTTCGGCGGCATCATGAAGTGCGACACCATCGCCGACGGTGTGATCACCGCCTGCAAGGCCGTGAACCTGACCGTGCCCCTGGTGGTCCGGATGAAGGGCACCAACGAAGACCTGGGCAAGAAGATGCTGGCCGACTCCGGCCTCCCCATCATCGCTGCCGATTCGATGGCCGAAGCCGCGACGAAGATCGTCGCGGCCGTGGCCTAAGACACACAAAAGGACTTCGTCATGAGCATTTTCATCAACAAAGACACCAAGGTCATCACCCAAGGCATCACGGGCAAGACCGGTCAGTTTCACACCCTCGGTTGCCAGGCCTACGCCAACGGCAAGAATGCTTTCGTTGCGGGTGTGAACCCCAAGAAGGCCGGCGAGAAGTTTGCCGACATCCCCATCTTCGCCTCCGTCAAGGACGCGGCCAAAGAAACCGGCGCCACCGTGTCGGTGATCTACGTGCCGCCCGCCGGCGCTGCCGATGCCATCTGGGAAGCCGTTGAGGCCGACCTGGACCTGGTCATCGCCATCACCGAAGGCATCCCCGTGCGCGACATGCTGATGGTGCGCAACAAGATGAAGGCCAAGGAAGCGGCCGGTGGCAAGAAGACCCTGCTGCTGGGCCCCAACTGCCCCGGCCTGATCACGCCCGAAGAACTCAAGATCGGCATCATGCCCGGCCACATCCACCGCAAGGGCCGCATCGGCGTGGTCAGCCGCTCCGGCACGCTGACGTATGAAGCCGTGGCTCAACTGACCGAACTCGGCCTGGGTCAATCCAGCGCCGTCGGCATCGGTGGCGACCCGATCAACGGCCTGAAGCACATCGACGTGATGCGCGCCTTCAACGACGATCCGGAAACGGATGCCGTGATCATGATTGGCGAGATCGGCGGCCCCGATGAAGCCGAAGCCGCGCAATGGTGCAAGGCCAACATGAAGAAGCCGATCGTGGGCTTCATCGCTGGCGTGACCGCCCCTCCGGGCAAGCGCATGGGCCACGCCGGTGCGCTGATCAGCGGCGGCGCCGACACGGCCGATGCCAAGCTGGCCATCATGGAAGAGTGTGGTTTCACGATCACCCGCAACCCCTCCGAAATGGGCAAGCTGCTCAAGGCCCTGCTCAAGGCTTGATGCCTTCTTGAAGCTCGATTGAAGGCACTGTGGCGTTTGTCGCGGCAAGCGCAACACAGGCCCTGAGCCGGGGGGATGGTCCCGGCTTTCCAGACAACATCAGCCCCTACACTCGGGGCTGATGTCGTTTTTGTGAAGGCTTGCAACGCATGCAACAGACCTGGGGCTGGCTGGCGATCATGGCGCTCCTGCTCGGCGTGGCCGTGTGGCTGCTGACGGTGTTGCGGCGGCAAAACCGCAAGTCGGTCTTGCCCAAAGTCGACTATGTTCAGACGCGGATGGCGTTTGCCGACACCGATGCCTTGTGGTCGCGGACGCAACCCAGCGAGCTGTCAGACGACGATGACCTGATCTACACCGATGCCCCGGCGTCGCGCAGCCCAACGGGGGCGGTGCCCTCGGCCTTCCGCCCCTTCGACGGCCACATCGAGCCCCATGTCGAAACCCTGCCCCATGTGCGCCCCCCCTTGGGCGATTCGGCGCTGGGCGGTGGTGCACCGGGGCGAGACGCGATGCGCGCCCAGCTCACAGCCCTGACCGACACCCACATCGGCCCCTATGTGATCCTGCGTCAGCTGGGACAGGGGGCGATGGGCGCGGTCTACCTGTGCGGCCACCCCGACACCGGGCAGGAGCTCGCGGTCAAGACCATGGCCCTGGCCGATGAGTTCCACGGGGCTGAACTGGACGAGGCGCGCACGCGCTTCATGCGCGAAGCCGAAATGGCCGGCCACCTCCACCACCCCGACATCGTCAACATCCGGGATGCCGGCGAGGCCGGTGGCGTGGCCTACATCGTGATGGACGTGGTGCAGGGCCAGGAGTTGACGCAGTTCACCTCGCCCGATCGCCTGCTGCCGGTGGCGCAGGCGCTGCACATCGTGGCCCGGGTGGCCGAGGCCCTGGCCCATGCCCACAGCCGCGGCGTCACCCACCGCGACATCAAGCCCGCCAACATCATGGTGGACCTGGCCGCCAACACGGTGAAGGTCATGGACTTTGGCGTGGCCCGCATGGACAACACCAGCCGCACCCGCACCGGGGTGGTCCTGGGCACGCCCACCTTCATGTCGCCCGAGCAACTGGCCGGCCTGCCGGTGGATGGCCGCAGCGACATCTATTCCCTGGGCGTCACCCTGTTCCAGTTGCTGACCGGACAGTTGCCATATCCCAACGGTTCGCTGGCGGTGTTGATGCGGGCCATCGGGCAGGAGCCGCCGCCGCCGCTGACCAGCCTGCGGCCGGATCTGCCGCCCGCGCTGGGCGATGTGCTGGCGCTGTGCCTGCAAAAGCACCCCGCCACCCGTTACGCCAACGGGCTGCAACTGGCCGAAGACCTGCGCGCCATTGAAGCCCGGCTCCCGCGCGCCCCCTCCAGCGAAAGCCCGGGCGCCGCCCCGGCCTGATTTCCCAGCGACAATCGACACATGAACTTCGAGTTCTTCAGTCTGACGGACACCGGGCGGGTGCGGACCAACAACGAAGACGCCATCGCCCTTGAGGAAGCAGCCGGTGTGGCCGTGCTGGCCGACGGCATGGGCGGTTACGCCGCCGGCGAGGTGGCCAGTGGCATGGCCTGTGATTTCATCAAGGCCGAACTGGGCCGCTGGATGATCGAGGCCTCCGACCAGGCCCTGGACCCGGACGTCAAGCGGGCCATGGACATCTGCGTGGACAACGCCAACCGCGCCATCTACACCGCGGCCCACACGAACCCGACTTATGCCGGCATGGGCACGACCCTGGTGCTGGGTGTGTTCCGCCCGGGGCGCCTGTTGATGGGCCACATTGGCGATTCGCGTGCTTACCGCCTGCGGGGCGGCGAGTTCCAGCAGATCACCAAGGACCACTCCTTGCTGCAGGAGCAGATCGACGCCGGCATCCTGACGCCCGAGCAGGCGCAGTTCGCCGCCAACAAGAACCTGGTGACCCGCGCGCTGGGGGTGGAAGACCTCGTCCTCATGGAAACCCATGTTCATGAGGTGCAAACCGGTGACATTTACTTGATGTGTTCGGACGGACTGTCCGATATGCTTCATGACCAGATGATTGCGGAAGTCATGTCGGCCCACAGTTTGCTTCCGGAAATGGGTGCGGCGCTGATCGCGGCGGCCAATGAAGCGGGCGGCCGGGATAATATCGCCGTCGTGCTGGTGCGCGCCCGGGGGGCCGCCGAGCCCGCTGCACGCTCCTGGTGGCCTTTCAAGCGCCTGGGCGGTTCGGCCTGAAGCCGTTGAAAAAATTCCATACCCGAGAGGTATCGCATGGGAAAGTTGGTCGTCTCGCTGGACGGTGTTGTCATCAAGGAAGTCCAGGTCACCAAGGACAAGACTTCCCTGGGTCGCCGCCCTTATAACGACATCGTGATCGACAACCTGGCCGTCTCCGGCGAGCACGCGGTGCTTCAGCTGGTGGGCCGCGACGTCTTCATCGAGGATCTCAACAGCACCAACGGCACCTACATCAACGGCAAGGCCGTGAAGAAGCAGTTGCTGCAGCACAACGACACGGTCGAGATCGGCAAGTACAAGATCAAGTTCCTCCAGGACGAGGGACACGACTACGAGAAGACCATGATCATGCGCCC
>CANBUA010000332.1 GCA_947372535.1 Burkholderiales bacterium | reverse complement strand
GCGATGCCGTCGGTGATCACGTCCACGTTCAGGCGGGCCAACGTGGGGTAGTAATCGTTGGAGATCAGCAGTCGCTTGCAGCCTGGGGTGTAGTCGGGCGTGACCTTGGCGCGCAGGGCCGGGTCCTGGATGTTCTGGGCGATCTTGTGCTTGGCCACCTTGGCCACCAGGCCCATCCATTCGGGCTTGAACTTGAAGCCCAGGAAGCGGGCCTCCAGCGTCCAGTACAGCTTGATGCGGGCCAGACCCTGGCGCCAGGGGTTGGCGGCAAAATCGGCCTTTTCATCGGGGCGGATGGGGCGGTCCATCTTGGGCACCACCCAGGGCGGTGTGCGCTGGAAGTAGGCTAGCGAGGCCACTTTGGGAGCGATCTGTGGCACGAACTGGATGGCGCTGGCGCCCGAACCGATCACGGCCACGCGCTTGTCGTTCAGGTCGTAGCTGTGGTCCCAGGTGGCCGAGTGGAAGGTGGTGCCTTCGAACGTGGCCATGCCCTCGATCTGGGGCATGGCCGGGTTGCTCAGGCCGCCCATGCCCGACACCAGGAACTGGCTTTCGAACACGCGGCCGTCTTCGGCGGTGACCACCCACAGCTTGCGGGCGTCGTCATAGCGCGCGCCCTTCAGGTTGGCGCGGAAGCGGATGTGGCGCAGCAGGTCGTATTGGGTGGCGACGTGCTTGAGGTAGGCGTAGATCTCGGCCTGAGGCGCGTACATGCGCGACCAGTTGGGGTTGGGCGCGAACGAGAACGAATACAGGTGCGATTCGACGTCGCAGGCGCAGCCGGGGTAGGTGTTGTCGCGCCAGGTGCCGCCAACGTCGTCGGCGCGTTCCAGCAGCACGAAGTCTTCTTCGCCTTGCTCGCGCAACTTCACCCCCATGCACAAGCCCGAAAACCCGGTGCCCACCACGATGACGCGGTGATGTTCCACGCCCACGGATGAACTTTTGGCGCCGCCTGCCGGCTGCTTGAATTCGTTCGGTTTCATAGAAGCTTCCCGTCAGACGGGCTTTGACTTGTGACAATAAACCTTGTCAGAATAACTTTGACAATCTTTCATGTCAATATAGTCAACACCATGGATGCGTCGATTCCCGACAACCACCCCACAGACCAGCCCCTGAACAAGCGGCGATATGGTGGCGTGTTGCCCGAAGAGCGGCAGCGGGTGCGGCGTGCGCGTCTGATCGAGGGCGGGCTGGACGTCTTCGGCACCAAGGGCTTCCATGGCGCCACGGTGCGTGAGGTCTGCGTGGCCGCCCACCTCACCGAGCGCTATTTCTACGAATCCTTCAAGACTTTGCCCCAGCTCTTCCTGGCGGTGTATGCCGAGCTGGCCGAGCAGCTGATGAACCGCACCCTGGCCGTGGTGGCCAAGGCCGAACCCACGGCCCTGGGCATGCTCGAGCCCGCCATGCGCGTGTTTCTGGAGTTCATCCGCGACGATCCTCGACGGGGCCGCATCATGCTGGTGGACTCGCTGGGCGTGAACGAGCAGGTGGCCGCACTGAGTGGCGCCACGGCGCGCGATTACTCGGCCATGCTCAAGCTGCACCTGCACCGCCTGGTGCCGGCGGCTCTGACGGGCGAGGTCAGCCTGGACCTGCTGGCCGACGGCATGATCGGCCTCAACGTCCTCCTGGCCCAGCGCTGGATGCAGGACGGCTTCAAAGAGCCCATCGACATGGTGGTGCGCACCAACCTGCTGCCCTACCAGGGCATGGTCAGGCTGGCGCGTGACTCGGCCTGATCGGTCCTGGTCAGGCACCCGTGCCGTGCCGATTTCGTGAACTCCGCACGCCCTGCCACCCTGGATACAGGCCAAGGCCACAGTTCGGGCAGGTGATCGCCGATCTTCTGGCGATGTGCAGGGGCGCCGTTCGGTGGCCCAGGCCGTTCACTTCGCCCCATGCATCGCCGCCGCTCTTGCCTTGACCACCCAGCCCGCCCCCCTTCACGCAAGGGGGCGCAGGCGCGCGGCTTCACCATGATCGAGCTGGTGGTGGTCATCGTCATCCTGGGCATCCTGGCCGCGACGGCCATGCCCAAGTTGCTCGACATGAGGCTGGATGCCCAGATCGCCTCCATGAACCGGCTGGCCGGCAGCCTGAGTTCGGCCGCCGACATGAACTACGCCCGTTGCCAGATCACCAGCAACGTGGCCAGCGGCGACAAATGTGTCACGGTGTCCAACTGCACCGACGTGGCTGATCTCCTGCAGGGCGGCCTGCCCACGGCGCTGCAGGGCTCGCCCGGCACCTCGCTGTACATCCTCAGCCAGGTGCTGTCCACCACGGCGAACGGCAATACACAGGTCTGTACCCTGCGCCTGGACGACACGGCCACGTCGACCCAGGTGCTGGCCATCCCTTTCCAGGGTGTCTCGGCCGGCCACTGATCTCGCGCTGCCTACAATCGCGGGATGCCTTTTGTTCACCTGCGCGCCCACTCCGAATTTTCCGTCGTCGACGGCACCATCCGCATCGACGACCTCGTCAAGGCGGCGGCCAAGGATGGCCAGCCCGCTGTGGCCATCTCCGACCTGTCCAACTTGTTTGGTGCGGTCAAGATGTACTCATCTGCGCGAAAAAAAGGTGTTCAGCCCATCATCGGTGCCGATGTGTGGCTGGAGCCGGAAGAGGCCGGCAAGCCGCCCTTGCGCCTGTTACTGCTCATCCAGAACCGCCAGGGCTACCTGCGCCTGTGCGAACTGCTGGGTGAGGCCTGGACGGCGCCCGGCCAGCGCAGCCACGCCTGGGTGCACTGGGATTCGCTGGTCACGCGCAACGAGGGCCTGATCTGCCTGTCGGGTGCCGATCTGGGGCCGGTGGGCCAGGCCCTGTTGATGGGTGATGCGGCCAAGGCCGAAGCCTGGGCCGGCAAGCTGGGGGCGGCCTTCCAGGGCCGTTTCTACATCGAGCTGCAACGCGCCGGCCACACCACCAACGAGCCCCACATCCGTGGCGCTTTGCCCCTGGCCGCCAGGCTGCAACTGCCGGTGGTGGCCACCCACCCCATCCAGTTCCTGGAGCCGGACGATTTCGATGCCCACGAGGCCCGCACCTGCATCGCCGAAGGCGAAACCCTGGGCAACCCGCGGCGCATCAAGCGCTTCACCCGCGAGCAGCATTTCAAGACCTCGGCCCAGATGGCCGCGCTGTTCGCCGACATCCCATCGGCCATCGCCAACACCGTGGCCATTGCGCGCCGTTGTGCCCTGACCCTGGTGCTGGGCAAGCCACAGCTGCCCAACTTCCCCACGCCGATCCTGACCGAGGGCCCCAACAAGGGCCAGCCCCAGCCGATGGAAGATTTCTTCCGCGAGCTGTCTCACATCGGCCTGGAAGATCGCCTGCTCCACCTGTACCCGGATCAGGCCGCGCGCGACCAGCAGCGGCCCACCTACGTCGAGCGCCTGGACTTCGAGATCAACACGATCCTGAAGATGGGCTTCCCCGGCTACTTCCTGATCGTGCAGGACTTCATCAACTGGGCCAAGAACAATGGCTGCCCGGTGGGCCCGGGCCGGGGCTCTGGCGCTGGCTCGCTGGTGGCCTACGCGCTGAAGATCACCGATCTGGACCCGCTCAAGTACAACCTGCTGTTCGAGCGCTTCCTGAACCCGGAGCGGGTGTCCATGCCCGACTTCGACATCGACTTCTGCCAGGGCAACCGCGACCGCGTCATCGACTACGTCAAGGACCGCTACGGCCGCGACGCCGTCTCGCAGATCGCCACCTTCGGCACCATGGCCGCCAAGGCCGCCTTGCGCGACGTGGGTCGCGTACTGGGCATGGGCTATGGCCATGTGGACAGCATCGCCAAGCTGATCGTCGCGCCGCCCGGCAAAACCGTGACCCTGGCCAAGGTGCCCGAGAACCCCGACCCCGGCATCATCTACGCACGCAAAGAAGCGCCCGAGATCGACCAGCGCGAAGCCGCTGAAGAAGAAGTCGCCTCGCTGCTGTCGCTGGCCACGCGCGTGGAAGGCATGGTCCGCAACATCGGCATGCACGCGGGGGGCGTGCTGATCGCGCCGGGCAAGATCACCGACTTCTGCCCGCTGTATATGCAGCCCGGCAGCGACTCGGCCGTGAGCCAGTACGACAAGGACGACGTCGAAGCCATCGGCCTGGTCAAGTTCGACTTTCTGGGCCTGGCCACGCTGACCATCTTGGAGCTGGCCAAGGACTACATCGTCGCGCGCCACCCCGATCAAAAGGACTTCGACTTTGCCAAGATCCCGCTGAACGACGCGGCCGCCTATCGGCTGCTGTCAGAGGGCAAGACCGTGGCTGTGTTCCAGCTTGAATCGCGCGGCATGCAGGGCATGTTGCGAGACGCCAAGCCCAGCGTCTTCG
>CANBUA010000331.1 GCA_947372535.1 Burkholderiales bacterium | reverse complement strand
GTCTTGCTGAACCAACTCGCCACGGAAGGCCTTGGCCAGGACTTGGGGGACCAAGCGTTGGGCGTGGGCAAGCATGGCGGTGTAGCGGGATTCGATGCGGTCAACCAAGCCAAACAGTTCTTCGGTCCTTCGCACAATTTCGCGCTGCTCGTCCAACGAGGGCAAGGGAAACTCAACGTCGGCAAATCTGCCTGCGCCCAAATGAGCCAAATTGGTGGTGATCTTGCCCTCCTGTACGTAGCGTCCTGAATGCATGTGGTGACGAAACACCGTCAGAGCAAATTCAGGCAGGACCGATGGCCCTGCCTGGAATCGAATCAGCGTGTTTGTGAAACAAGCACCAGGCAGCTCACCTTGGTACAAGGCCGGACGCCCAAGGTACTCTGGGCTCTGCCCTTCGTTCAAGAGGATGTCACCTGGTTGCAGTTGATAGCGCTCGAAGTCTGCCGGGGGGAAATCCATTTCCATCACGTCACTCAAGTCAAAACGAGCCTCAAAGACGTTTTGCACTCGGAGATACGGCCGCATGTTCTTTCCTGCATGAAATTTCGGCGCGCGTTGTCGACCAAGCTGAACCCTGCCGACATCCTTGATACACACAACAGCCCATTGCGAAATCGCTTGAGGCTGGGATTCACGCCAGTTACGACTCAGCTGACCCGTTACCGCGCACCTCAACACCGCCTTCCGAAATCGCTGGAGGATGCCTGGGATGGCATCAAGGTGGCCGTTGCCGGTGTTGACGCGGGCAAGCAAAGTGTCGAGTTGGTCGGCGATACGGGTTTGCTCTGGGCGTGGAGCCAACACAAATGGTGCGGAACGTCCAGCTTCTGTCCCCAAGCGTGGCATGTTCATGCCGTGGCTCTCCGCCTCCACATATTTCAAAAAGGCAGGATGCTTCAGCCAATAAAACAGGTAGCGCGGGTCTAAGTTTTCACCTGCCTTGATCGGAATAATCTCGGTGGTGCAAAAGCCCGGCTTGTCAGCAATGAGCACCTTGTTGAGGTATGGCCGCAGCTTGCCATACAAGACGTCCCCTGCTTCAAACCGATTCTTGGTGCTTTTGGATTGCCGCTCAGCAAAGGTCAGGTGCCCCAGCAAGCGGGAACTGTCCTTCACAATGTCCTCCAGCTCCAGCACCCAATCGTTGCTGGTCATCTCGGAAGGCTCAGCTTTACTTGTTTGCCCATACTCAACGACGGTGCCAAGCGTGGTGATACTCCAAGTCGGCGGCAACGCTTCAGACAAGAGATCTTCACTCATCTTCGCCCCCCTCCAACAACAGCCCACGCCTGGCCAGCCGCTCACGCGCCTCCACCAATGCATGATGCAGTTGCTGCTCCAGCTCTGCCTTGGGCGGCAGCTCGGTCCAGTACTCGGCCACGGTGATGCCGTCTTTGTGCATTTGCAGCAGTTCCACTTGTTCCCGGCTTGATTCGGCGCACAGGATCAGGCCAATGGGCGCTTCTTCGCCTGGTTGGCGTTCGTGCTTGTCCAGCCACTTCAGGTACAGCTCCATCTGGCCTTTGTGGGCTGCCTTGAAGCGGCCCAGCTTCAGCTCGATGGCCACTAGGCGGCGCAGGCGTCGGTGGTAAAAGAGCAGGTCAAGGTAGAAGTCATCGCCATCAATGACCATGCGCTTTTGGCGCTCCACAAAGGCAAAGCCTCGGCCCAACTCCAGGATGAATGCTTCGAGCTGGCGCAAGATGGCGGCTTCCAAGTCGCCTTCATCATGGCCCTGGTGAAGGCCCAAAAAATCCAGAAAGTACGGGTCTTTGAAAACCAACGCTGGCACTGCATCCGCCGTTTGCAGCAGGGGGGTTTGGGCTGTGGCAATCTCGGTGCGCTCGAAGGCCTTGCGCTCGATCTGGCTGGACAGCTCACGCACACTCCAGCCATCTTGTGCGGCCTGGGCCGCATAGAAGTGCCGCGCCTCAGGGGTTTTGAGGGGCACGATGGCCACCAGGTGGCTCCAGCTCAATTTGGTCGACAGTGTCGACACAATCTCGGCATCAGGAAAAGCCTGGGCAAACTTCACCATGCGGCGCAGGTTGCGGGCCTCGAAGCCCCGGCCAAATTCCTGCGACAACTGCTGGCCGAGCTGGTCCAGCAGTTGGCTGCCATAGCTGGCACGCTCGCCGCCCAGCACCTCGGTGCTCAGGCGTTGGCCCACCGTCCAGTACAAGCGGGTCAGTTCGGCGTTGACAGCACCCGCGAGGCGCTGGCGGCTGCTGGCAATGAGGGCACGCAGCTCGGCGTGAAGGCCACCTGGGGCAGTCGCTGGAGTCTGATTCATGCGGGCGCCTTTTGCTCTGTCGTGCCTGCTTCGTCGTCCACCGGGTCTTCAATCAGCAAGTCTTCCAGCTCAGCATCGGGGTCTTCGCCCAAGGCCTCCACCAGGGCGCGCAGGTCAGCCAAGGCAGCGTTCATTTCGCGCATGGCCAAGCGGGCCAACATGGCGGGCTCTTCGCGCTGCTGCTGGGCGGTGTCGGCGCTGTCGTCTTTCAGCCAGGCCAGGTCGAGGTTGTAGCCACGCTCTTTGATTTGGTCGAAGGTGAACTTGCGCCAGCGGCCCGCTTCACCCGTGTCCACGCGTTGAGCCAGGGCCTGGGGGGCGCCTTTCGGGTCCGTGCCGAACACGTCTTCGAACTTGTCACGCGGCACATCGGCCGGGGCATCTGGCAGGGTGCGGAAGTAATCGCGCGTGAAGGGGGTACGTTTGCCAAACTGGGGCATGTTGGCGCGCATGTCGTACACCCACACCTCTTTGGTGTTGCCCTTGTCGGTCTTCTCGCCCTTGGTGAAGAAGAGCACATTGGTCTTCACGCCCTGGGCGTAGAAGATGCCGGTGGGCAAGCGCAGGATGGTGTGCAGGTTGCACTTGTCCATCAGGTCACGGCGAATGCTGGTGCCCACATTGCTTTCAAACAGCACGTTGTCGGGCAACACCACGGCGGCACGGCCACCGGGGGCCAGGTTGCGGTAGATGTGCTGCAAGAAGGCGAACTGCTTGTTGCTGGTCTCAAAGGTCAGGTCTTTGCGGGTGGGCAGGCCACCACCCTTCTTGGTGCCAAAGGGCGGGTTGGACAAGATCAATGTGGCTTGGGGCAACTGGGTGCCTTCTTCACCCAGGGTGTCGCCATAGGCCACGCCACCTTCAATGCCGTGCAGCAGCATGTTCATCAAGGCCAGGCGATGGGTGTCTTGCACCAGCTCCATGCAGAAGAAGGTGCCACGCCTGTAGCGCCGCTGGGCTTCGTCACTCAGGCTGTCAAAGTCGTTGTGCTGGCGCAGGTAGTTGTTGGCTGCGATGGGAAAGCCACAAGTACCCGCCGCTGGGTCTTGAATCACATCGCTCAGCTGTGGCTTCGTCACCGCCACGATGCTGTCGATCAAATGGCGAGGGGTGAAGTACTGGCCCGCACCGCTCTTCTTCTCGGTGGCGTTGCGCTCCAGTAGGTCCTCGTACAGGTCGCCCAGGTCGTCGCGTTGCACGCTGTACCAATCCAGCGCGTCGATGTCGGTCACTAGCTTGCTCAGGGTGGCGGGCTTGGTGATGAAGGTGTTGGCATTGGCGTAGATCTGCTGCACAGCGCCACGGCCATGCAGGCCGTAGCTCAGCAGCATTTCCTTGTAGAGGTCCAGCCGTTCAGGAGCTGAGGCGCTAAGTAGGTCATCCCAGCGGGTGCCTGGTTGCTCCACTGGGGGCTCACTCTTCTTGGGGCGAATCCAAATCGTCAGCCGTTCTTCCTGACCAGTCTCTTTCATCATCTTGAGAAAGAGTAGGTAGGTCAGTTCGCTCAGGTATTGGTGGTAGGTGACACCGTCGTCACGCAGCACATGGCACAGCGACCAGAGCTTGGCGCCAATGTCATGAGCAACTTGCGGGGTTTTGGCCATGAATGAGTACTACTGCATCAAGCACTTTGGGCAGGCGGCGCCCAGAGTGCATCGTTGAAAGCGTCCAGCACCGGTTGGAGCTGGCCATTGAAAAGTTTGTCGAGGCGATTGAACCCGCCGCCTTCGCGCCGGAAGAGCAGGTCAGGGTCGTCCAGCGCCTCGCGGTCAACCAACAGGTTGGCCTTGGTCTGTGCGGCAATTCGCTTGAGCCAGCTGCGCTGAGGCTCCGTCCAAGGCTTGCCTCCGGGGGGGTTGGCCAGCAGCGCTTGCAGCGCGTGGTCCACCCGCTCGCTGTAGGGCAGCAGGGCATCGCCCAACGCTGCCTGGCGAATGTAGCCGACGATGCGGGCGGCAATGTCCTGGTTGCTCATCTCACGCCACGCGGTGGCCAGGCGGGCCTCGCTGAAGCCTGCTTGGTCCAGGGCCAAGATCAGCTCTTTGAGCTGTTTGCGCGTCAGGTCACGTG
>CANBUA010000330.1 GCA_947372535.1 Burkholderiales bacterium | reverse complement strand
CAGCACCAAAGGAATCGTGATGGCCACGACCATGCCGGGCCAGATGTCCAAGCGCAAAGGCCGGGTGTGCAAACCCAGGCTCACGAAGCTCACGCCCAGCACCACCACGACGGCCTCGATCAGCACGTGCAGGAAATCGCCCACGGAGGTGGTCACGGCCTTGGGCTGATCCTGGATCTGATCGAGTTCGATGCCCACCGGCAGGTCAGCATGGATGCCGGCGGCCGCCACTTGCAGGCGCTTGCCCAGGGCGATGATGTCGCCACCTTTGGCCATGGACACGCCGACGGCGATGACCTCCTTGCCTTGGTGGTGCACCTTGGTCACTGGTGGGTTCTCATAGGCGCGCCGCACGTTGGCGATATCGCCCAGGCGGATGGTGCGCGCCTGGCCATTGGTCGGATTGACCAGCCGCAAAGGCAAGGCCCGAATGGATTCGACTGTGGAAAAACTGCCCGTGACACGCATCTGCACGGTGTTGGCCTCACCGCTGTAGACGCCCGCCCCCTCAATGCCGTTTTGCGCATTGAGTTGAGCGATCAGGTAGTTGAGGTCCAGCCCCATTTGGGCGAGGCGGAACTGTGGGATCTCGATGAAAATTTTCTCGGGCTGCACGCCAAACAGTTCGACCTTGGCCACATCGGGCACCCGGAGGAATTGGGCGCGCACCTGCTCGGCATGCTGGCGCAACTCCTCATCGGTGAAGCCGTCGGCGGACAGCGCGTAGATGGAGCCGTAGACATCACCGAACTCGTCGTTGAAGAAGGGCCCGACCACACCTTGGGGCAAGGTGTAGCGCATGTCGCCCACCTTCTTGCGCGTCTGGTACCAGATGTCATTCACCTCCTTGGGAGGCGTGGTGTCCTTGAGCAGCAGCAGGCTGTAGGTCTCACCAGGTTTGCTGTAGGAGCGCACCTTGTCGACATTGGGGATCTCTTGCAAGGTCCGCTCGATCTTGTCCGTGACCTGCTCGGCCATGACCTGCGCCGAAGCGCCCGGCCAATAAGAGCGCACGACCATGATGCGGAACTTGAAAGGCGGGTCTTCGTCCTGCCCGAGCTGGAAAAAGGCGGCCAGGCCCAGCAGCATCAGGGCCACCATGAGGTAGCGGGTCAAGGCCGGGTGCTGCAAGGCCCACAGCGACAGGTTGAATTTCGTCGGTGCATTGCCCGACGGGGCGGAGGAGTTCGTGCTCATCTTGTTCGCTCTGGCGGGGATCGATCAGCGAACCACCGCACTGGCGGAAGAAGGCACGGGGCTGGGAGCTGCCGCAGCGGAAACCTGCATGCGCTTGACCACCTGCCCGGGCGTTAACACATGCACGCCCGCGGTGACCACTTCCTGGCCTGGCTTGAGCCCGGCCGCCACCAGCACGATGTTGCCCATGACCTCGGCCGTGACCACGGGCTGCTGGGACACCGTCATGTTGGACGGATTCAAGACCCACAGCGCCGAATGCCCTTGCTGCTCGACCAAGGCACTGAGCGGCACATGCAGGCCCTGGGGAGCACGTGATGGCACCGCCAGCGCCACCGAAGCGGTTTGCCCCAATGTGGCATCCAGCCCGGACACATCGGCCTTGACCTGCAAGGTGCGCGTCACGGCATCGGCCGCCGCCGCCATCTCGCGGATGGTGGCATTGACCCAGCGATCCGTGCCCCAACGGCGCACCTTCAAAGCACCAGCTTTGCCCACCAGCGGGCGCACAGCGGCGCCCATGTCCTCGGGCACGGCGAAAACAACATCACGCGGGCCATCATGGGCCAGCGTCAAGACCGGCTGCCCTGCCGCCACAACCTGACCCGCCTCGACATCGACCGAGGTGATCACACCTGCGGCACCTGCTGTCAAAGTGCCATAAGACGCTTGATTGCCTTGCACCGACGACTGGGCCTTGGCCTGCGCCAGAGCAGCCTCAGCGGCTTTGAGCCCGGTCTGATAATGCTCCAGTTGCGCTGCGCTGATGAAGCCCTGGTTGCGCAGATCCTGGTAGCGCTTGTAATCGGCCTGAGCCTGCGTGACCTGCACCTGAGCAGCAGCGAATCCTGCTTTGGCGGCCTCCTGGCCCAGCCGCAGATCAGAGGCATCGATCTGGGCAAGCACCTGCCCGGCCTTGACCGATTGGCCCAGATCAACCTGGCGGCTGGTCACCTTGCCTGGCACACGGAATCCCAGTCGGGATTCGACACGCGCCTTGATCTCACCAGAAAACTCGCGATCGAGCATCCCACCAGACTCGGAGATCACCAGGGTGCGCACGGCCCTGACGGGCGGCTCGACCTTGGGGGCTGGGGAACAGGCCGACAACAGCATCGACAGTGTCAACACGCTCGAACAGACGGCCGCGAAGCAGACCCTCCCCCCCCATTGATTGAGACCTTGTTTCATGGATGATTGTTGGATTAGTTGTTGACCCGCGCACCAATGGGCGTTCGCCGATTTGCATGCGTTTTGTACCATGCAAAATAACTGCTATCGTTAATGACTGGTTGGTCATTAATATAGAAGCCATCTTTGGTGATGTCAATCAATCCGCGACGACAATGTGCGCGTTTGAAGCGACATGAATCACATCGCCCCTCGCGTTCTGCCACGGTGCGCACCGTTTTCCCCCTGAGACATGCCTGATTCCTCTCCCCTGCTTCTGCCTCGCCCTGGCAGCAGTTTGTCCTTGGCCTTGATGGCCGCTGGCGCCAACCGCACGCGCCTGGCTCATTGGTGGGCGTGGTGGCATGACATCAGTGCCATCGCCTATTCGGTGACCGACCCTGGCGTGGCAGACAAAAAACTCGCCTGGTGGGCACAGGCCGTGAGTCGAGGCTTTCAAGCGCCACCGCAACACCCCTTGCTCGTCCCCTTGCTTGGCACGCCAGAGGATCGCGCCGATGCCCCGCCTTTGCGGCTTTGGCTGACACAACTCGAAGGCCAGCAACAGCTGACGCAACAGACCCGGTGGTTGGATGATGCGACCTTGCTGCGCCACATCCGGGCCACGACATCGGCGGCGTGCGAAGGCGCGGCGTGGCTGTCCGGGGCGCGAAACGATGACACGCTGGCCATCGCAGCCGACCTCGGCGTGGGGCTGCGGCGCGCCCACATCCTGTTCCGGCTGGGCCAGGATGCCCGGCAAGGCTGGTTGCACATCCCCATCGATGTGCTTCAGGCCCATGATGTCCGGGCGCATGAACTCCTCAAGCCGCCGGCCGATGCGCCCACCGGCAACACCCTGGCGTTGCTCGATGCCTGGCAAGGCATGGCGCGCCAGGAATTGACCCAGGCACTGGAATGCGTAAACCGCCTGACCAACTCAGAGCAAGTCGCGCTGCGACCCTTGATCGTGCTGACTCGGCTGAACCTGGCCTTGCTCGATGACCTGCGTCAAGCCCGCTATCCCATCTTCAAGCAACGGACCCTTCTGGGGCCTTGGCGCAAGCTGTGGATTGCCCAGATGGCACGTTGGCGCTGAGCTGACCGGGGAGGCAGCCGGCAGGCTCAAGGACCGACACGGCGCGCAAACGGCGCGGCCAGCGGCTCACCGACGAACAAACCCTGCTGCGGCCATGCCACGCTTTTCCAATAGGCCTCCAACGCCGTGGCACCCTGTGCATAAAACAGGAAGAGTGCCTGCGGGTGGGGAAACTTCTGAAGGTGAGAGCACGGCTCGCTGGTGGTACCGTAGGACGCCGTCGCCCCGGCGGCAATCCACGACATCACCGTCATCTGCCCGTGCGCCTGATCGATGGCGCCACCAAACGAGGTCAGGTGATCGGCCAAGGCACCTGGCACAAAATCGACTTTGTCCAGGTCATCGACCTTCACCCGGCCCGTTTGATAGAGCAGCACACGGGGCGCCTCGTTCAGCGACTCGGCCTGATCCAGATGGACCTCTAGATTGAGTGCCGTGATTGGACCGGCAGGCGGGAAGAGCACTTCACGGGAACTGCGGACGCTGTCAGAGGTGGTCACAAAGTGCAGGTGCGAAGGCGGCGGCCCTTGTACCCCCTGAGACCCATCGGCCTTGACCCCTCGGTCGATCAGGGCCTTGGCCTGATTCGCATCAGGCGCAGCGAGCAACATGCTCAGCCGCATTTTGAATTCCTGGTACGGCCGGGTTGAAGCGCTCCCAAAGTATTTGGAGGCCCGGCTTGGCGCGCAGGTCTGTTTGCACAACGCCGGATCGAAACCCATGGTCAGCGCACCCGTGATCGAGTTGCAATCGACGGCAAATGGCATGCGCCAGGCCAGGGCGAGGCCTTGCACCCGGTCACCATAGAACTGATCAATCTTGCGCGACAACGCTGCGAACTCTTCCTGGTTCAAGGCCGGTCGATCGACTGGCAATTTGAGGCGCAGCACCTGATTGGCC
>CANBUA010000329.1 GCA_947372535.1 Burkholderiales bacterium | reverse complement strand
TTGATGGCGAAATCCGAGTTGGCCCCTGCTCTGGGCAGCAGCCAGATTTCGATCCGGGCGATGTCGGCGTGGCTGCTGCGGATGCCAATGAAGGTGGCGCTGTTGTCGCCTGTCTGGCTCCAATTGCCGACCGTGTCGTAGGGCTGGGTCGTGCCGAACAAGGTGTAGCCATCGGCGCGGGGCAGGATGTTGCCGTTGACGTCAAAGGCTTGGATCTCGGCCTGGAAGCTGTAGCCTTGGCCGCTCTGGATCTGCACACCGACGCCTCGCACGGGCGTAGCCGTCACGAAGTTGTTGAAGGTCAAGGTCAGCACCGCGCCGGTGCTGTTCCAGAGAAGGGTGTCGCCCTGGGCGAAGTTGCCGTCCCAATCGCCAGAGCCCGGCACGCTGTAAGTGATCTGGCGGCTGATGCCCAGATCGGGCGCACCGATGGGCGCCAAAGTGCTGCCTTGGACCGTCAAGCCGCCTGTGGACTGGGCGCTGAAGAACACTGGGCTGATGTTGTCGCCAGGGTTGCCCAAGGTACGCCAGTCAAGCACGTCGTTGGCGCCCAGGGCAGCGCGGCTGGCGACAAACTCGGTGTCGGCCAGGGCGGCTTGTGCCGTGATCAGGCAGGCACTGCAGGCCAGAGATTGGCCGAGTCGAATGAGGGGCGTCATGAAAACTCCTGCGGCGATGCGGTTCAAGCGCATCGGTGTGGCGTGTGGGCGATCGAATCAAGGCCGGTTTTAGCAAAATGCCAACCGGCCGTCTGTCCCTAGTTCCGAGAGATTCGCACCATGCGTCAAAATAGGAGCATGACTGCCTCAGCCCCTGCCCACGATCACGACCATCACCACCACGATGGCTGCTCCTCCGATTGCGACCACGACCATGACAAAGTGCGGTCCCTCATCATCCACAGCCCGGCGGGCATCGTGCAGGCCGCAGCGCCCGTGCGTCGTGCGCTCAAGCGCCTCAAGGCCCTCGGGTTTGAGGCATCCCTGGACGAGGCTACCTTGCTCAAGCACCAGCGCTTCGCGGGCGATGACGAGGCGCGCTTGGCCGCGCTGCACCGCATCGCCAAAGCTGCGCCCGATGTGGCCTTGGCCACGCGTGGCGGCTATGGGCTCAGCCGCCTGCTGGACCGCATCGACTGGACCAAGATCGCGAAAAGCGTGGAGCACGGCACCGCCTGGGTCGGCCACAGTGATGTGACGGCCTTGCACCTGGGGGCCATCGCCCATGACGCGGCTGGCCCGTCCAAGGTGGGCACGCACGTGACGGCTGGCTTTTGGGCCGGCCCCATGGCCTGTGGGGATTTCGGGCGCGATGACAGCCCCGATGGCGGCGATGACGTCACCCAGGAATGTTTTGTCGAGGCCATGACGGGCCAGTTGGAAGCCGTGGGCTTTCGCACCGAGGCCGGCTTCGATGGGCTGGAGGTGTCCAAGGGCCTGCTTTGGGGCGGCAACCTGTCCGTGATCCAGGCCCTGCTGGGCACGCCGCATTTCCCCAAGGTCAAGGGTGGTGTGCTGTTCTTGGAGGATGTGAACGAGCATCCTTACCGCATCGAGCGCGCGCTGCTGCAATTGCAGCAGGCCGGCATTCTGGACAAGCAAAAGGCCATCGTGCTGGGCGCGTTCACGGATTACCGCAAATCGCCGCTGGACCGCGGCTACACGATCAAATCGACCATCGCACACCTGCGTTCGGTCACCCAGACGCCCATCCTGACGGGGCTGCCTTTCGGCCATGTGCCCACCAAGCTGTGCCTGCCGGTGGGCCGCAAGGTCAACCTGGTGGTGCAAGGACGCGACGTGTTCATCGCCTGGTGACACACCCGGGCCGGACCGGGGGTTGAGCAGCCCAAAGCTGGCACACAATAGGCCGCATGCACAAGCTTGTTCAACATGCTCGCGGTAAGGCCCAGGCGGTCTGGCGCTCGGTGATCCGGATCAAGCCGGCCCGGGCGGTGGCCTCAAGCCTGGTCGCCATGCTGGCTTTGAGCGCCTGCCACAACAGCCCTTATCCTGAGCGGGCGGCCGAAGCCAATACGCTGTACACGGCCTTCAACGAGCGTAGCCCCAAGTCGCTGGACCCGACTTCGTCCTACAACAGCAACGAGACGCCGTTCACCTACCAGGTCTACGAGCCGCTCTACGCCTACCACTACCTCAAGCGCCCCTACGTGCTGGTGCCCAAGACGGCGGTCGATGTGGTCACGCCGCAATACGTCGGCAAGCACGGCGAGCCACTTGGTGAGAACGCACCGGCCGATCAGATTGCGCAAAGCGTCTACGTCATCAAGATCAAGCCCGGCATCTTGTACGCGCCGCATCCGGCTTTCGCCAAAGATGCGCAAGGTGCTTACCTGTACCACCACCTCAAGCCCGGCGAGGTGGGCGACAAGCGTTCGCCCTGGTCCTTCAAGCACCAGGGTACACGTGAACTCACGGCCGATGACTATGTCTACGCCCTCAAGCGCCATGCCACCACGCGCATCCCGGCGCCGGTCTTCGGCGTGTTTGCCGATTACGTGGTCGGCTTGGCCGATTACGGCAAGCTGATCCGCGCCGAGGACAAGAAGCTGCGCGCCGGCCTCAAGCCCACGGACCGCGACAAGCCTTTCCTCGATTTCCGGCGCTGGCCGCTGGCCGGGGCCGATGCCATCGACGCGCACACGCTGCGCATCCGCATCCAGGGCAAGTACCCGCAGTGGAAGTACTGGATGGCCATGACCTTCATGGCGCCCATTCCTTGGGAAGCCGACGCTTTCTACGCGCAACCGGGCATGGCCGCCAATGGCCTGTCCATGAGCACATGGCCAGTGGGCACAGGCCCCTACATGATGTGGGAGTTCATCCAGGACCGCCGACATGTGCTTAAACGCAACCCCAATTACCGCGGCGAGCCTTACCCCTGCGAGGGCGAGCCCAAAGACAAAGCAGAAGGCCTGCTCAAGGACTGCGGCCTCAAGACGCCTTTCGTGGACACGGTGGTCTTCAACATGGAAAAAGAAGCCGTGCCGCAGGACGCCAAGTTCCGCCAAGGCTACCTGGACGTGCCGGAGTTCGACCAGATGAGTTACGGCAATGCCTACAAGATCCAGATGGAGGACTCCAAGGATTTCAACCGGGAGTTCACCGACAAGGGCATCGTGCTCTCGCGCACGGTGGACTTGTCCAGTCGCTACATGGGCTTCAACTGGCTAGACCCGGTGATCGGGCAGGGCGACACGCCCGCGCAGCGCATCAAGAACCGCAAGTTGCGCCAGGCCTTGTCTATTGCCATCGACTGGGACGAGTTCAATCGCATCTTCCCCAAGGCCGCCGGCGAAGTCGCCCATGGCCCGCTGCCTGGCGGGGTGTTCGGCTCGCGTCACGGCACGCCGCAGGGCATCAACCCGGTCACGCACAAGGTGGTCAACGGCGTGGTGGTGCGACGCTCCATCGACGAGGCCAAGGCCCTGCTGGCCGAAGCTGGTTACCCCGACGGGCGCGATGCCAAGACCGGCAAGCCCCTGGTGCTGAACTATGACTTTGGCAGCCCCGCCACACCGGATGCCAAGGCCAGCCTGGACTGGACCAGCAAGCAGTTCGCGCGGTTGGGCATCCAGCTTGAGATCCGCGCCACCGACTACAACCAGTTCCAAGACAAGGTGCGGCGCGGCAAGCACCAGATCTTCACCTGGGGTTGGTTGGCTGATTATCCGGATGCCGAGAACTTCCTCTTCTTGCTCTATGGCCCTAATGCCAAGTCCTTGCACGATGGCGAGAACGCCGCCAACTATCAGAGCCCGGCCTACGACGAGCTTTACGCCAAGCTGCGCTTCATGAACGACGGCCCCGAGAAGCAAGCGGTGATCGACAAGATGGTGCGTATTCTTCAGGAAGACTCGCCCTGGTCCTGGGGCTATTTTCCGTATGCATCGGGTGCCTATCAGCACTGGGTGCGCAACGGCAAGCCCAGCATCATGGTGCGCAACCAGGGGCAGTACTACCGCATCGACACCAAAGAGCGCGTGAAAAGCCTGGCCCGGTTCAACGAGCCGGTTTACTGGCCGCTGGCCGCCGTGTTTGCCTTGATCGCTGCCATGGCCTGGTGGGCCGTGCGCGTGTTCAAGGCGCGCGAGCAGCGAACGGCCTGGTCGGCCGGCATGGGAGAGCAAGATGCTGCGTGAAATCATCCGCCGCCTGGGCTATGGCCTGCTCATCCTGATCGGGGTGAACTTGATCACCTTCGTGCTGTTCTTCACCGTCAACACGCCCGATGACATGGCGCGCCTGAACATCGGCGGCAAGCGTGTCACGGCCGAGCAGATCGACAAGTGGAAGGTCGAGAGGGGCTACGACAAGCCCCTGTTGATCAACCACCAGGCCGAGGGCACGGGCAAGCTCACGCAGACCGTGTTCTGGGACCGCTCGGTGTCCTTGTTCCTCTTCGATTTCGGGCG
>CANBUA010000328.1 GCA_947372535.1 Burkholderiales bacterium | reverse complement strand
TGGATCCAGTAATCCGCATAGGTCACATAGCGGTCGAAGATGTTCTGACCATACTCGCTGTAGCTTTCCAGATAGGCCGTCTGGATTTCCTTGCCGATGAACTCGGCGTAGCGCGGGGCCAGCATCTCCTTGATGTAGGCGATGAACTTCTGCTCCAGCTCGGCCGGGAACTGCTCACGCTCGATCTGCTGCTCCAGCACGTACATCAGGTGCACGGGGTTGGCCGCGACTTCGGTGCTGTCGAAGTGGAACACCTTGGAGATGATCTTGAAGGCAAAGCGCGTGGAGATGCCGCTCATGCCTTCATCGACGCCCGCATAGTCGCGGTATTCCTGCATGGACTTGGCCTTGGGGTCCGTGTCCTTGAGGTTCTCGCCGTCGTAGACCTGCATTTTGCTGAAGATGGACGAGTTCTCGGGCTCCTTCAGACGGGTCAGGATGGCGAACTGGCTCATCATCTTGAGCGTGCCCGGGGCGCAAGGCGCCGCCGCCAGCGAGGAGCCGCGAACCAGCTTCTCGTAGATCTTGATTTCCTCGCTCACGCGCAGGCAGTAAGGCACCTTGACGATGTAGATCCGGTCGAGGAAAGCCTCGTTGTTCTTGTTGTTGCGGAAAGCCTTCCACTCGCTCTCATTGCTGTGGGCCAGCACGACGCCATCAAAGGGAATCGCGCCGAAGCCTTCGGTGCCCTTGTAGTTGCCTTCCTGCGTGGCTGTCAGCAGTGGGTGCAAGACCTTGATGGGGGCCTTGAACATTTCCACAAACTCAAGCAGACCTTGGTTGGCCAGGCAGAGGCCACCGGAGTAGCTGTAAGCATCCGGATCGTCCTGCGCGTAGGTCTCGAGCTTACGGATGTCGACCTTGCCGACCAACGAGCTGATGTCTTGGTTGTTCTCGTCGCCTGGCTCGGTCTTGGCGATGCCGACCTGCTTCAAAACGCTGGGGTAGCGCTTGACCACCTTGAACTGGCGGATGTCGCCGCCGAACTCTTCCAGGCGCTTGACGGCCCAGGGGCTGAGCACGCGCTGAAGGTATCGACGAGGGATGCCGTATTCCTTCTCGAGGATCGGGCCGTCTTCCACCGAGTCGAACAGCCCCAGGGGCGATTCGTTCACGGGCGAGCCCTTGATGGCATAGAACGGCACCTTCTCGGCCAGTTGCTTGAGGCGTTCGGCGATCGAGGATTTACCGCCGCCGACCGGACCCAGCAAATACAGGATCTGCTTCTTTTCTTCCAAACCTTGGGCCGCATGGCGGAAATAACTCACCACCTGTTCGATGGCGTCTTCCATGCCATAGAACTCTTGGAAAGCCGGGTAGATCTTGATCACCTTGTTCGCAAAGATGCGCGAGAGGCGCGTGTCGTTGCGGGTGTCGACCGACTGCGGCTCGCCGATGGCTTGCAGCATCCGTTCGGCGGCCGAAGCATAGGCCGTCTTGTCTTTTTTGCAGATCTCGAGGTAGTCCTCAAGGGAAATTTCTTCTTCGCGGGTGCGCTCGTAGCGCGCTGCGAAACTGCTGATCACGTCCATGCTTACCTCCATCCATCGTCGCGAGAGATTCGATGCTCGGAAGGGGCCGGGCCAACACTGGCCAGTGAGGCGCACTTTCCGTGCATCGCCATGTCAACAAAGATCGATCAAATCAGGGTTCGATCAAGCCTGAAGAAACAACTGTTTCGACCGCTTGTTCGTTGACTTGCTGGTGCTTATCTTGCACCTTTTTTGGGGCTCGCGTGCGGTGTCGGCACAACATTCCCCTCGTCCGTCAAGACTTGTGCTCAGACATTGCTGGTGGCGCGCACTTCTTCCATGGTGGTGATGCCGGCCAGGACCTTCTCGATGCCGTCGTGACGCAGGGTGCGCATGCCGTCCAGCAAGGCTTGGTGCTGAAGCTCTTCAGCCCGTGCACCAGTCTGGATCAGGCGGCGCAGGGCACGCGTCACGGTCATCAATTCGTGAATGCCCGCACGGCCCTTGAAGCCCATGTGGTTGCAATTGGCGCAGCCCACGTGCCGGTAGCGCGGCAGGCGTCCGTCCACGCCGAAACGGCTGATCCACTGGGCGAGCAAGGCCTCACGCTCGAACTGAGGATCGTCCTTGGGGCAGTGGTTCAGGTAATCGTTCAGCAATTCGTCCACGAACTCTGCGGGTGCGGGCTCGCTGACCTTGCACTGCGTGCAGAGGCGGCGCACCAAGCGCTGGGCCAGGACCACCAGCAGGGAATCGGCAAAGTTGAAGGGATCCATGCCCATGTCGAGCAAGCGGGTGACGGTTTCTGGTGCACTGTTGGTGTGCAGCGTGGTCAGTACCAAGTGACCCGTCAGCGAAGCCTCCACGCCCATGCTGGCAGTCTCTGCATCGCGCATTTCGCCCACCATGATCACGTCCGGATCGGCCCGCAAAAAGGCGCGCAAGGCCTTGGCGAAGGTCCAGTCGATCTTAGGGTTGATCTGCACTTGGCGCAGGCCGGGCTGGGTGATTTCGACCGGGTCTTCAGCCGTCCAGATCTTGCGCTCTGGTACGTTGATGAAGCTCAACGCCGAATGCAACGTCGTGGTTTTGCCAGAGCCGGTGGGGCCCACGCAAAGCACCAGGCCATAGGGGCGCTCCATGGCCTCCTTGAGCTTTTCCAGGTTCCAGGGGCTCAGGCCGATCTTGTCCAGCGGCAGCGGCTTGGCCGAGGCCAGGATGCGCATCACCACATCCTCCATGCCGTTGTTGGTGGGGATGGAGGCCACGCGCAGTTCGAGCTTGTGTTGGGGCACGAACTTGGCGAAATTGATCTTGCCGTCCTGCGGCTTGCGGCGCTCGGAGATGTCCAAGTCGCACATGATCTTAATGCGGGCGATCAGGGCGCTGCGGTAGTTATGAGGCAGCTCCAGGTAGGGCAGCAAGGCACCGTCTTTGCGGAAGCGGATCTTGATCTTTTCGCGGCCGGGGTAGCTCTCGATGTGGATGTCGGAGACGCCCTGCTGATGGGCCTCGATGATCATGGTGTTGATCAGCCGCACCAGGGAGTTGTCGCTCTGCTCGATGGGCTTGTCGTCGTTGCCCTGCAAGCTCTCTTCGTTGCCTTCTTTTTCGAGGCTGGCCACCAAGCTGTCGGTATTGTCAGGCTCCAGGTCCAGGGCCACGTTCTGCGAAGGCACCTTGGCAAACAGCATGCTGGCCGTGTCGGCACCAATGCGGACGTAGGCATCGCGCAAAGCGCTGTCGATCTTGCCGTGCTGGGCCAGCACCGGCGCGATCTTGCATTGCGCCGTGAACTCCAGCTCGGAGAGGATGCGGCGGTTGCTCGGATCCTCCAGGGCGATGATGAGGGTGCCTTCACGCAGCAACAAGGGCAGCGCGTCCAGGCGGGCGGCCAGGCTGAAGGGGATCTTCCGCAGGGCGTCGGGATCGATGGGGAACTTCTGCAAGTCCACCAGCGGGTACCCCATCTTGCGGGCCAATGCGGTCTGCAAATCCTGGCGGGACACCAGGCCCAGGCTGATGAGCAGCTCGCCCAAGGGCACGCTGCGGTCTTGCTGCTGTTGGGTCAGTGCGTCTTGCAGTTGGGCTTCGGAGATCAGGCCCAGCGCCGTCAAAGCCTCACCGATGCGCACCATGGGCATGCGGGCCTGCTGGTCGATGGCCACCAGCAGTTGCTCGGGGGTGACAACGTGCTTGGTCAGGAGGATATCGCCCAGCTTTTGCGAGCGCATCTGGTGTTGCACCTCGACCGCCTGCTCCACCTGGGCCAGGGTGATCGCCCGGTTGGCCACCAGCAACTCGCCAATGCGCTCGCCCAACTCGTAACTCTCGTAGGCCTCGCGCGGGATGAACAAGCGCTCGACCGAGCCGGTGTCGTCGTTGAGCGGCGGAAACAGGAAGAGCCCGCAATCGAGTTCGACGTGACCGACGGTCAGCCCCTCGACGGCGCCGCCGGATTTGTAGATCACCCGAAACGCCAACGGGTCCGGGCGCAGCAGGACCGAGGTGTGCGAAGACGGGTCGGCATCGGAGATGGCGGTCAAGGGCCTGCAAGGCCGCTTCAGCAGCATGGAGCGAAACTGATTGAAGCGCAGCGGGATGGTGGTGCGCGAAGGCGGCACCTGCACCTGCGCCAGACCCTGCGCCGGCTCGAAAAAGGCCAGGCGACCCTGGAGCACCTTGCCATTGAGCCCGGCGAACTCGCAGCCTTCGTGCTCAAGTTGAGGGCCGGAGGGCGGGTAGACCGCAAACGGCGGTGTGGGCCAGCAAAACGCGTTGGCCTGGTCGGCTTCTTCACCTGACCAGGAACCGGAAGGTGGCGGCGACTCGGACATGGACACTCCTTGTGGGAGCGCTCATGCCCCCTGATGATGTGCCATGTTATGAAAATGGCAGCTGGGAGAGTCTGAGCAAATGATGCCGAAAGGCCGGGCAAATGCGCGCCGTGGTCGTGAATTCCTGACGTTCT
>CANBUA010000327.1 GCA_947372535.1 Burkholderiales bacterium | reverse complement strand
TGATTGCCCTGAACCACCTCTCTCGTACCAAACGGAGTATCCACACATGAAGCGCATCGTTTTCCTGCTGGCCGCCGTGGCCGTCGTGGCCTTGACCGGCTGCAACACCGTGCACGGCATGGGGCAGGACATCCAGCGGGCCGGCGACGCCATCTCCGGCGCCTCCAAGAAGTAAGAAGAAGGTCACCATGCAAGCCTTTCGCATCCACAAGGGGCTCGTCGCCCCGATGGACAGGGAAAACGTCGACACCGACGCGATCATCCCCAAGCAGTTCCTCAAGTCCATCAAGCGCACGGGCTTCGGCCAGAACCTGTTCGACGAGTGGCGCTTCCTGGACGCCGGCGAGCCCGGCCAGGACCCGGCCACGCGCCAACCCAACCCGGATTTCGTGCTGAACCAGCCGCGTTACCAAGGGGCCTCGGTGCTGCTGGCACGCAAGAACTTCGGCTGCGGCTCCAGCCGTGAGCACGCGCCCTGGGCGCTGGACCAGTACGGTTTCCGTGCTGTGATCGCCCCCAGCTTCGCCGACATCTTCTTCAACAACTGCTTCAAGAACGGCCTGTTGCCGATCCAGTTGAGCGAGCTGCAGGTGGACACGATCTTCAACGAGGTATTCGCTTTCCCGGGCTACGAGCTCACCATCGACCTGGAGCGCCAGGTGGTGGTCAAAGCCGACGGCACTGAGCTGGCTTTCGATGTGCAGCCCTTCCGCAAGTTCTGCATGGTCAACGGCTTCGACGACATCGGCCTGACGCTGCGCCATGCGGACAAGATCAAGCTGTATGAAGCCGAGCGCCTGGTCAAAAAGCCCTGGCTGGATCACCGCATCGTTTGATTGACAAGCGATCGCGCGCCTCACTCAAAGACACGATAAATAGAGACACGACATGGTCATGAAGATTGCAGTTTTGCCGGGCGATGGCATCGGCCCCGAAATCGTCACCGAGGCCGTCAAGGTCCTGAAGGTGCTGGACCTGCCCTTTGAGCTCGAAGAAGCCAAGGTTGGCGGCGCGGCCTATGACGCCCACGGCCACCCGCTGCCCGAGCACACGCTCAAGTTGGCCATGGACTCGGATGCCGTGCTGTTTGGCTCGGTGGGCGACTGGAAGTACGACACGCTGGACCGCCCCCTGCGCCCCGAGCAAGCCATCCTGGGCCTGCGCAAGAACATGGGCCTGTTCGCCAACTTCCGCCCCGCGATTTGCTATCCGCAACTGACGCACGCCTCCAGCCTCAAGCCCGAGCTGGTGGCCGGCCTGGACATCCTCATCATCCGCGAGCTGACCGGCGACATCTACTTCGGCCAGCCGCGCGGCCGCCGCGAATCGCCCGATGGCGAGTTCAAGGGTGCGCCCGAAGCTTTCGACACCATGCGCTATTCGCGCCCCGAGATCGAACGCATCGCCCACGTGGCATTCCAGGCCGCTCGCAAACGCGGCAAGCGCGTGACCAGCGTGGACAAGGCCAATGTGCTGGAGACCTTCCAGTTCTGGAAGGACGTGGTCACCGAGGTGCACGCCCAATACCCCGACATCGAGCTGGACCACATGTACGTGGACAACGCCGCGATGCAGCTCGTCAAGGCGCCCAAGAAGTTCGACGTGCTCTTCACTGGCAACATGTTCGGTGACATCCTGTCCGACGCGGCGGCCATGTTGACCGGCTCCATCGGCATGTTGCCCTCGGCTTCGCTGAACGCCAAGGGCCAGGGCCTGTACGAGCCCAGCCATGGCTCGGCGCCGGACATCGCGGGCAAGGGCGTGGCCAACCCGCTGGCCACCATCTTGAGCGCGGCCATGATGCTGCGCTTCAGCCTGAACCAGGAAGAAGCCGCCAGCCGCATCGAGCGCGCCGTGCAAGGCGTGCTGGAGCAAGGCCTGCGCACGCCGGACATCCACAGCGACGGCACCAAGAAAGTCGGCACCGTCGAGATGGGCGAGGCCGTGGTGGCCGCGCTCAAGGCGCAGTGAACCCGCGTCAAACAGATCATTGAAGGACTTGAAAATGGCAGCAACGAAACTGGTCGGCCTGGTGGGCTGGCGCGGCATGGTCGGCTCGGTCTTGATGGACCGCATGGAAGCCGAGGGCGATTTCGCGCTCATCGAGCCGCTGTTCTTCAGCACCAGCAACGCGGGCGGCCAAGCCCCGGCCGTCGCCAAAAACGAAACCACGCTCAAGGATGCTTTCGACATCGATGAGCTCAAGCGCTGCGACATCATCATCACGGCCCAGGGCGGCGAGTACACCACCGAGGTGTTCCCCAAGCTGCGCGCCACGGGCTGGAGCGGCCACTGGATCGACGCGGCCTCCAGCCTGCGCATGGAAAAAGACGCCGTCATCGTGCTGGACCCGGTCAACATGCCGGTGATCAAGAACGCACTGTCCGACGGTGGCAAGAACTGGATCGGCGGCAACTGCACGGTCAGCTGCATGCTGATCGGCGTGGGCGCGCTCTACAAGGCGGGCCTGGTCGAGTGGATGAGCACGCAGACTTACCAAGCCGCTTCCGGTGGCGGTGCCCAGCACATGCGCGAGTTGCTGACGCAATACGGCACGCTCAACGCCGAGGTCAGGTCCTTGTTGGACGACCCCAAGAGCGCCATCCTGGAGATCGACCGCAAGATCATCGACAAGCAGCGCTCTTTGACCGCGGCCGAAACCGCCAACTTCGGCGTGCCCCTGGGCGGCTCGCTCATCCCCTGGATCGACAAGGACCTGGGCAATGGGCAATCGAAAGAAGAGTGGAAGGGCATGGCCGAGACCAACAAGATCCTTGGCCTGGGCGAAGGTTTTGGCTCGGCACCCATCCCCGTCGATGGTTTTTGTGTGCGCATTGGCGCCATGCGTTGCCACAGCCAGGCCCTGACCTTCAAGCTCAAGAAGGACGTGCCAGTGGCGGACATCGAGGCCATGATCGCTGCCGACAACCCGTGGGCCAAGGTCGTGCCCAACACGCGTGAAGCGTCCATCAAGGACCTCACCCCCGTGGCCGTGACCGGCACGCTCACCATCCCCGTGGGCCGTGTGCGCAAACTGGCCATGGGCCCTGAATATGTGGGCGCCTTCACCATTGGCGATCAGCTGCTCTGGGGCGCGGCTGAACCACTGCGCCGCATGCTGCGAATCCTGCTGGACGCCTGAGTTGTCAATTTCGTGGCGTGCGTGTGACGCCGCGAAACAAGTTGTGACGCCGCTTTGTTGCCGTGCGGCGACAATCTACACCCCACAACCATCCATTCGAGGGTGGGGGTGGGCACGGCGGGAATCAGTATTTGCGTGAGCTTGTCACGCTATCTGCCTGATGCTATTGTGATTTCTTCTATCGTCCGGCGACGAGGGCATGGCCTTCGCCCTTCGCCGCGACGGGCCCCGGGGGACGCTTTGAAAGATCGATCGTTGTCAGCAGAGACCTGTTCTCTGCCTTTTGCCGTGAAACGCGTGGCGCTGGCCGCCGCTGTTTCGGCTTTGTCACTGGCGCCTGTGGCGTCCTGGGCGCTCGGCTTAGGGCGGCTCAATGTGCAGTCTGCTTTGGGCGAGCCATTGCGGGCCGACATCGACGTCACCAGCATCAGCTCCGACGAAGCAGGCTCCTTGCAAGCCCGTGTGGCATCGCAGGAAACCTACCGCGCCGCTGGGGTGGACTACAACGCTGTCCTGGGTGGCACGACGATCACCTTGCAGCGCCGCGCCGATGGCCGGCCTTTCCTGCGCCTGAGCAGCGAGCGCCCCGTCACCGAGCCCTTCGTGGATGCGATTCTGGACTTGGCCTGGTCGTCCGGCCGCTTGGTGCGTGAATACACCTTGCTGTTCGATCCGCCTGTGCCGCGTTCGACCCCGCAGACCACCTCACCGATGATGGACGCGCCTGTCCCTGCGCCGACCCCCATCCCTGTGCCAACACCTGCGCCCATCCCGGCGCCTGCCGCATCCCCGGCCAGCACCACCACGGGCAACCACCTGACCGTGCGCCCAGGTGCCAAGCCTGCGGCCACACCCGCATCGGCGGCATCGGCTGCGGCACCCAAGCCCGCAGCATCCAGGCCAACGCCTGCGCCCAAGCCTGCTCCGGCGCCCAAGCCGGCTCATGTCGAGCCACCTGCGGCTTCGGAAGAGGGCGGCAGCGCATCCTCATCCGGACAGACCGTCAAGGTCAAGCCGGGCGATTCACTCTCGCAGATCGCCGAGCGCACTCAGCCGCCCGGCGTGGCCCTGGATCAGATGGTGGTCGGCCTGTACCGCGCCAACCCCGATGCCTTCCTGGGCAACAACATGAACCGCCTCAAGGCGGGCGTGGTGCTCAACGTGCCGAACGCGGACAAAGTCAAGTCCGAGACGCCGGAGCAGGCGCATCAGGTCATCGTGGCGCAAAGCGCAGATTTCGCGGCCTACCGCCATCGCGTGGCCTCGGGTGTGACCGAGACGATTTCGCCCACGGCCCAGCGCCAAGCCTC
>CANBUA010000326.1 GCA_947372535.1 Burkholderiales bacterium | reverse complement strand
AAGGCTCAGCGCATGCCCACGCTGGAACGCATGGCGCGGGCCGCACCTGCGCCAATCGACGCACCAAAGCGTTTGGCCAAGCGTTCGGCGATGTTTTCCTTGACGGTGTAGTCGATGATGTCATCGGCCTTGATCACATCGCGGGCCACCGAATCGAGGCTGCCCAGGTGATCGGCCAGACCCAGCTTGACGGCCTGTTCGCCATTCCAGAACAGGCCGGAGAAGGTCTCCGGCGTTTCCCTCAGGCGCTTGCCACGGCCATCACGCACCACCTTGATGAACTGCTGGTGGATTTGGTCCAACATGGCCTGCGCATAGGCTTCATGCGTCGGGTTGCGCGGCGAGAAGGGATCGAGCATGCCCTTGTTGGCACCGGCCGTCAGCAAACGACGCTCGACACCGAACTTGTCCATCGCACCGGTGAAGCCAAAGCCATCCATCAGCACACCGATGGAGCCCACGATCGATGCCTTGTCCACGTAAATGTCATCGGCGGCGGCGGCAATGTAATAGGCGGCCGAGGCGCACATCTCTTCGCAGACGGCGTAGACCTTCTTCTTGTGCAGGGCCTTGAGGCGGCGGATTTCGTCATTGATGAGACCGGCCTGCACCGGGCTGCCGCCTGGCGAGTTCAGGCGCAGCACGACGGCCTGGGCACCCTTGTCCTCGAACGCACTTTTGAGCGCGGTGTTCAGGCTGTCGGCATTGGCCTCGGACTCACCGCCGATTTCACCTCGGATCTCCACCAGGGCGGTGTGCGGCGAGGAAGAGGCGGTCGATGAGGGTGTGCCCTCCAACCAGGTCCAGACAATCATCAGCAACGCGCCGATCCAGACCAGCCGCCAGAACCAGCGCCAGCGGGCTTGCCGGCGTTGCTCAGCCAGGTAGACCCGGGCAAAGTCGCTCAGCACTTGCTGCTGCAATGCCGACTGGGCGCCCTGGGATGCGTTGAAATCTTGTGTCATGTTCAAAATACCGGCTGGAATTGATCGCTAGGATACCAATAGACCTGCCCGCCCTCTTCCTTCAGGGCAATGGGCAGCAAGCGGCGGCCGACACAAGGGCCGCCCACGCACACGCCATCGCTGGGTTCATAGAGTGCACCATGGACGGCGCAGATGATGAAGCGATTGTCCTGATCCCAGAACTCGCCGGGTTGCCAGTCGAGCTCGGACGGCACGTGAGCGCAGCGGTTGAGGTAGGCCACGGCTTGGTTGTCAAAGCGCACCGCGAAGGCCGATGCCGTTTGGCCGAACTCCATCACCTCGAAGGTGACCGAACCGGTGGTTTCTTGCAGAGATGCAGATTCGCAAAGCCACTGGGGCGCCAGATTCAACTCACTCATGCGTGCTCGCTCAGCCATTGATGCAGTTCGGCCATGGAGTGGGCCACAACGCGGGTGTTGAAATTGGCGAAGGCCGCCGGCTCATGGGCGCCATAGCTCACGGCCACGCAGGCTGTGCCGGCGTTGACCGCCATCTGCAGGTCATGCGTGGTGTCGCCAATCATCAGGGTGCGCTCAGGGTCGGCGCCGAACTCGGCGATCAACTCCTGCAGCATTTGGGGATGAGGCTTGGAGCGGGTCTCGTCGGCCGTGCGGGTAGCATCAAACACGCCTCGCAATTCGGAATGGCTCAGGGCATCGTTGAGGCCGACGCGGGTCTTGCCCGTGGCCACGGCCAGCCAGTGATGGCGCTGTTTGAGCATGTCCAGCATGGCCAGGGTGCCATCGAACAGGCTGAGTTCATCCTGGCTCGAAAAGTAGTGGTGGTGGTAGCGCCGGGCCAGCTCCGGCACGCGGGCTGGGTCGATGGTGGGCGCCACGTGTCGCAGCGCATCGTGCAGGCCCAGACCGATCACATAAGCAGCCTCGGTGACGGTGGGGATGGGCAGACCCAGGTCTGCGCAAGAGGCGCGGATGCTGCGCACGATCAAAGCGGTCGAATCGTAGAGGGTGCCATCCCAGTCGAAAACGACAAGGTCGAACTGGCGAGGTCTGGAGGTCATCTCGGTGCTTGCAGTTGGAGGTGGTCAGGTCGGTCGAAAACTCAGGTCAGATCATCCACCAAAGTCTGGCAATCGGGCGGCAAGGGGGCTTGCAAGGTGACCTCTTCCCCCGTGGATGGGTGCGGGATGCGCAGGTGGCGGGCATGCAAGAACATGCGGTCAAACTTGATGCCGGGGATCAGGGTGCCGCGTGCCATCGCTTTGTTGAGCGGGAAATCACCGTATTTCTCATCGCCAACAATGGGGTGCCCCTCGCTGGTCAGGTGCACGCGGATCTGGTGGGTGCGCCCGGTCTTGATGGTCACGTCCAGCAAAGAGAAGCGCTGATAGACCTTGACGATCTTGACCAGCGTGATGGCGCGCTGACCTTCCTGACCATCGGCCACAGCCGTGACACGGCGCTCGCCTTCCGGGGTCAGGAATTTGTGCAGTGCCACATCGATGACCTTGCGGGATTCGGGCCAGTGACCGGTCACCATGGCCGCGTAAGTCTTGTGGGCCACCCGGTTGCGGAAGGCCTCCTGTAAGACCACGAGGGCGCTGCGCTTTTTGGCCACCAGCAGCACGCCGGAGGTTTCCTTGTCCAGCCGGTGCACCAGCTCCAGAAACTTGGCAGCAGGCCTGGCCCGCCGCAATTGCTCGATCACGCCAAAGCTGACGCCGCTACCACCGTGCACGGCCACGCCGGCCGGTTTGTTGATCGCCAGAAAATGATCGTCTTCAAACAAGATGGGAAATTCGCGCGGCGGCACCGGCGCCTCGTCCGGATCGATTTCACTCAGGCGAAGCGGTGGCACACGCACATCGTCGCCCAGGGTCACCCGGGTGTCGGCTGAGGCCCTGCCCTTGTTGACCCGGACCTCGCCGCTGCGGATGATCCGATAAACCAAGGTTTTAGGCGCACCCTTGAGCGATTTGATGAGGAAATTGTCGAGCCGCTGACCTTCGCTGCCCTCATCGACGATCAGATGCTGCACCGCCACAACCGTGGGCTGGGAAATGACTGGCTGACCAGCTTTTTCAGGATTTTTCGCCCGACGGGATGATGTTTTCGCACCTATAATGGGCTTAGCCACGTTTGAATCAGTGTTGTGATGGTTGAAATTGCAATGCAGGCATGGCCCGGCGAGAGTGTACCGTTCGGATGAATCTTTCTGAACCCGCTGGCCACTATTCAAACATGACAGATGGTGATGCAGCACAGCCTGCCAATATCGAGAAAACTTGCCCAAGGTGCAGTTTTGCGATGTGGGTGGTGGTGTCAGAGCCAGCGTCGATCGAATCCATGAACAAGGTTTATGGGTTTGAGCGAGCTTGACGGACTTTGTCGAGCGCGCTCAGGCCCGTGTCAACAGCAAACAGCATGATGGGGCCCTCCAAGGCTTGTGTTGCCGATACCCACCGCCTGGCCACCCTTCGCATGACGAAGTGTTCGCCTGTGAGCGGTCGCGGTCGCAGCACGCCCTCAAGGCCCGTCTCGTGCCCATTCCCACCCCTTCTTGCAGATCGACCCGAGCGCCCTGGTGCGTCGGGCCGGGCACGAGCGCTTGGTCGATGGACACCTTCTTGCGTTGTTGACGCACGCGCCCCTGCTGCTTTTCTGGCAGCCCAGGCAATTCCTTAAGATTCTTTCACGTTGATTCGTGCATCCAAGTTGCCCCGGGCCTGACGGTTCGAGGTGAATGCAGGTGTTAGTCCGGCCGCCATCCCGGACGGCACCGCTGTCACTGGAGTGCACATGAAACGCATGCTGATCAACGCCACGCAGCCCGAAGAGCGGCGCCTGGCCATTGTCGACGGACAAAAACTGCTCGACTTCGAGACCGAAATCGAAGGGCGCGAACAGCGCAAAGGCAATATCTACAAAGCCGTCGTGACGCGCGTCGAGCCCTCGCTCGAAGCCTGTTTCGTCGATTACGGCGAGGACCGCCACGGTTTCTTGCCGTTCAAGGAAATCTCCCGCCAGTATTTCAAAGATGGCGTCGAAGTTCGCAGCGCCCGCATTCAGGACGTGATCAAGGAAGGGCAGGAATTGCTCGTCCAGGTCGAAAAGGAAGAACGCGGCAACAAGGGCGCCGCCTTGACCACCTTCGTGTCCCTGGCTGGCCGTTACCTGGTTCTGATGCCCAATAACCCCCGTGGGGGTGGCGTGAGCCGTCGCATTGAAGGCGACGACCGCGAAGAGCTCAAAGAAGCGATGGATCAGCTCGAATATCCCAAGGGGATGAGCCTGATCGCACGCACCGCCGGCATCGGCCGCACCGCCGCCGAGCTGCAGTGGGACTTGAACTACATGCTCAAGCTCTGGACGGCCATCGACGGCGCCGCCCAAGGTGGCAAGGGCGCATTCCTGATTTATCAGGAATCGTCGCTGGTGATCCGCGCCATCCGCGATTACTTCACCGCCGACATCGGCGAGATCCTGATCGACACGGACGACATCTACGAGCAGGCCAAGCAGTTCATGCTGCACGTCATGCCCGACACGGCCAACCG
>CANBUA010000325.1 GCA_947372535.1 Burkholderiales bacterium | reverse complement strand
TGGGCCGAGGCCGCCAGCGATTCGATGGCGGCACGCTGCTCGCCGGAGGATTGGTTGATGGTCAGCAGCAGGGCGTTGATCTTGTCCATCACGGCGGTGCGTTCTTCAAGCGCCAAGTTGTCCCGCTCGTTGATGCGACCCATCTCCTGGCGCAGTTGCGCGATCACGCCAGCCGCCGCCTGAGGCACTTCCGATGCAGTCTGCATGAGGCGGGTCATGGGCGCTTCAAGGGCCTCGCCCAGCGTGGCCAGGTGGGTGGCCAGTGCGGCTTGCAACTCGCTCAGACGCGCCACGGCGGCTTGGCCACGTTCTGCTTCCTCAGTGCGCAGGGCGCCCAGCTCGCTGCGCCACAGGCCGGCCAATTGGTCCATGCGCTCGCCTTGCTGCTGCGTCCAATGGGCCTCGGCCTCGGTGCGCGAGCTGATCAAGGCTTCGGAGCGGTCCAGCAGGCGGGCCATGTCGGCCAGCGTGCGGCTGGCTTGCTCACTGGTGCGCTCGGTGATCTCGCCGACGGCCTTCTCCAGTGCTTGGCAGACGGCTTGCTGTTGCGCCAGCATCTGCGCCCCCGCGCCTTCCCAGCCGCTGTTCAGTGTGGCGGCGATGCGCTCCAACTGCTGGGCAGAAGCGGTTTGCAACTCGCCCAGGCGGGCCACGGCGGCATCACCACGTGTGGCCTCGTCGGTCCGCAGGGCGGCCAACTCGGTGCGCCACAGGCTGGCCAACTGGTCCATGCGATCACCTTGCTGCTGCGTCCATTGAGCCTCCGCCTCGACCCGGGAGCTGATCAAAGCCTCGGAGCGGTCCAGCAGGCGGGCCATGTCGTCCAGCGTGCGGCTGGCCTGTTGGCCGGTGCGTTCGGTGATCTCGCCAGCCGTTTTTTCCAGCGCCTGGCAAACCGCCTGCTGATGCGACAGCGTTTGTGCGCCGGCGCGTTGCCATTCGCCGTGCAGCTTGTCGGCCATGGTGGCCAGTGCATCGGTCCACGCGGCCAGACGTTGTTGATCGCTTGAGGCTTGATCGGCTTGGGACTTGACCGCGGCCTCGTTGACCGTGGCCACCAGGGCCTGGGCGCGTTGCTCGAAACTGTCGGTGAACGCGTTCAAGGCGCGGTCCAGGCCGGCGGCCTGGCTGTCGCTGGTGCGCGCATGCGTCTGCAAGGCCGTGGCCCAGCCATCGGACACCTTCGACGCCGTGGCCTCGAACTGCGCCGACAAGCCGCTCAACTGCGCTTGCGTGACATCGACCAAGCGCTGGTGCGTGCGTGTGGACTCCTCCGCGATGGCCGACATCGCGGCCTCGACCACGGGCTGCAGGCGCTCGCCCGCCACCCGCGCGCTGGTGCTCAGGCTCTCTTTCAAGGACTGCCCCACGGTGCCCGCCAGGTCGGTGTAGACCACCGACACCTCGCGGTGGAACTGCGCCTGCTGCCCCAACAGCTGTTCATTGAGCTGCTGGCTGCGGCGCTCCATGCCGTCCATCATGGCTCGCAGACTGGTCACCATCTCGGGCAAGGCCTGGGCCTGCGCTTGCAGTGCCTTGAAGGTCTCTTGCCGTTGATGGGCCAGCGACAAGGGGCGGAACACCGTGGCCACGCGGCTGTCCAGCAGGCGCACCACGTTCACGCGCTCGCGGCGGCTGATGGCCGACAGCAGGCCCAGCACGGCCGATGAGGCCACGCCCGCCACCGAGGTGCCGAAGGACAGGCCCAAGCCCTTGATGGGCGCGGCCAGGGCAGAGCGAATCGCTTGCAGATCGGCCGAGCCTTCGAGCGCGAACACGACGCCCTTGAAGGTCACGACCATGCCCAGGAAGGTGCCGAGCATGCCCAGCATCACCAGCAGGCCGACGAGGTAAGGTGTCAGCGCAGGGCCGGGCAAGGCGACGCGTTCACCCTCGATGCGCAGGCGCACGGGGTTTTGAAGTGAGGGCGTCACACGCGCCAGCCACGAGGTGAGGCTGGGCAATGGCTGCGGGATGTCGGCCAGTGCTGTCGACAAAGACGCCGTGGCATCGCGGAACTGCTGGAGCTCCCACGCGCCCAACACATAGACCCCGCCGATCAGTGCGGTCATCATCAGGGCCAGCCAGCTCATCGAGCCGACGAATCCCATGCCCACCCACGCCACGGTCAACAGGCCGACGGCAAAGATGATTGCAAATACAAACCTGTTCATGGCTGCTTCTTGACCTCGTTGCTGAATGCTTCCATCAATCCTGTGACTGGCTGCAATCGCGTGTCCAGCTCGGCCAGCAAGGCCTCTTGCCAAGCCTGGCCGAACGTGGGTTGATGGGCAGGGGCGCCCTTGTTCTGGCGCCCACGCGCCAGGCTTTTCTCCAGGAACACCGGCACGCTGGACAAGAGCTTTTGCTCGCGCATGGCCAGCGTCTTGTCCATCAGGGCATCCAAAGTCGCCAACTGCCTGAGCGCTGGCGAGGCCTGGCTCAAGGCCTGGCGCACACGGGCGCGCAGAGGCTCGATCTTCGATGCCATCTGGCGTTGCAAGGCCTGGTGGTGCTTCTGGTAGGGCGCGTAATCCACCTGCTCATCCGGCGCCGCTTCAGGTGGCAGTGCCACCGCCATGATGGCGCGCACCAGGGCGTCCCGCACCTGCTGGACCTCATTGGCCACGTTTGACGCACTGGCTTGCAAGGCCTCAGGCGCGGGCCCTTTGGGCATGGGCGCCGCCGGCTGCAAGGCCGAATGCAGCGTCACCGTGTCCATCGGGCTCAACCACTGGCTCAGGCGCTCGGCAAAATCCTGCCTGGACGTGTCCACGTCCATCGCCATCGCCGAATCACCCAGCATGCGAACCAGCTTGGGGCTGGTGAAGCTGCGGCTCAATGCGCACTCCTCAATACGCACCCATGTAATCGCGCTTGCCGACGGCCAGGCCGTTGTGGCGCAGGATGGCGTAAGCGGTGGTGACGTGGAAGAAGAACTGCGGCAAGCCGTAGTTGGCCAGGTAGGCATCGCCGCTGAGTTTTTTCTCCTTGGGCGTGCCGGGGCGCAGGACGATTTCTTTCGTCTCGCTGCCTTCGAACTGCGCGGAGTTCACGCTGTCCAGGAAGGTCAGCGTCTGGGTCAACAGGGCGTCCAGGTCGGCGAAAGTCTTTTCCTGGCCTTCATAGCTGGGCACCTCGATGCCGGCCAGGCGCGCGGCGATGCCACGCGAGAAGTCCGCCGCGATCTGCACCTGCTTGAGCAGCGGGAACATGTCCGGGTACAGGCGGGCTTGCAGCAGCGCATCCGGGTCGATGGACTTGGCGGTGGCGTGCTCGCCGGCCTGGGCCAGGATGGTCTTGAGGGCCGTCAGCATCTGTTTGAAGACGGGGACGGAGTGGGTGTAGGTCTGGTTGGTCATGCTTGTTCCTTGGTGGGTGGGCATTGATCTCGACCATGCAAAATGCCTGGCAGGGGCCAGGCATCGAGGCTGCGTTCGAGCACGCAGGGCGCCAAAGGTCAACAAAGTCGGATGTTACTACGTCGAATCAAGGACTTAGCTGCAAAACATCTGCCTGGGCGTCTGCCCGAATTCGGCGCTGAACGCGGTGATGAAGGCCGATGCGGTGCTGTAACCACTGTCATGGGCCACGCTGGACACCTTGGCACCGGCGGCCAAGGGCCCCAGCGCCAACAACAGGCGCAGACGCCGGCGCCAGTCACCCAGGGACAAGCCCGTCTGCTCGCGAAACAAGCGCGCCAGCGAACGCTCGCTCAAGCCGACCTCATGGCCCCATGCCGCCAAAGTGCGTTGATCGGCCGGGTCGGCTTGCAAAGCCATGCTCACCCGCAACAAGCGCGGGTCAGATGGCCAAGGCAAGTCAAAGGCCACCGGATCGAGCATGGCCAACTGGTCCAGCAACACGCCCACGAGGCGCCCGGCGGCACCCGCTTCATCGTAGTCCGCGGGCAGTGCACACACCGCCATGATGAGTTCGCGCACCAGGGGGCTGATGCTCAATACGCAAGGGCGCAACCCGCTCAAGGGCCCACCCGGCGGCGGTTGGACATACAGGCTGCGCATTTCAGCACGTGCCGTGTTGGTGACCTCGTGATCCACGCCCTGAGGCACCCAGACGGCTCGCTCGGGCGGGGCCATGTAGTGCCCCGTGGCCGTGCGCACCAGCAAAATCCCCTCGACCGCGTAGGACAGTTGGGCCCAAGGGTGACGGTGTGCACGCGCCCAGGATCCGGCAGGCAGAGACTCGACCCGCGCCATCACCGGCCTGGACAGGGCCGCCATCTTGGGCGTGGCCCGCTCGACGCGCACCAGGGCCCCTCGCACAGGCCCTTGGTTCAGCGCGGTTTGTCTGCTTTGAGGCATGGGCTGTCCCATCCACGATATGACGAAGCCAAGGAGCGCCTTACGCTTGCTTCATCGAAGTTTTCAGATATTGGCTTGCTCATCATGCAACGCATTTCTCATGCCCAACGGGGCGCGGCCGACTGGTTTTTGATCGGCATGATCGCGGCCGTGGCTGTGGCCTCCGCCGCCCCTCAACTCGGCCGCAC
>CANBUA010000324.1 GCA_947372535.1 Burkholderiales bacterium | reverse complement strand
TTCGACCTGCGGGCGCGCGACCTGCAGCCCCTCAACGCCACCTTCGTGCACTTCTCCGCGCAGACGCGCATGAGCGGTGTGGACCTCGGCGCCAGGCAGATCCGCAAGGGCGCTGCCGAGGCCATGCGCAAGCATGTGGAGGCCCTGGGAGGGCACTTCCCCTCGCAGGTGGACGTGCAGGTTGAAGACGTGGCGCGCCGCGGCAGCACGCCCCTGGTGGTGGCCGATGGCGAACGCATCATGGGTGTGATCGAGCTCAAGGACATCGTCAAGGGTGGCATCAAGGAGCGCTTCGCCGAGCTGCGCCGCATGGGCATCAAGACGGTGATGATCACCGGCGACAACCGCCTGACGGCCGCGGCCATCGCCGCTGAAGCCGGTGTGGACGACTTCCTGGCCGAAGCCACGCCCGAGCAGAAACTCGCCCTGATCCGCCAGTACCAGGCCGAAGGCAAGCTGGTGGCCATGACCGGCGACGGCACCAACGACGCGCCCGCGCTGGCCCAGGCCGACGTGGCCGTGGCCATGAACTCGGGCACGCAGGCCGCCAAAGAGGCCAGCAACATGGTCGACCTGGACAGCAACCCGACCAAGCTGATCGAGGTGGTGGAAACCGGCAAGCAGATGCTGATGACGCGTGGCTCGCTCACCACCTTCAGCATTGCCAATGACATCGCGAAGTATTTCGCCATCATCCCGGCGGCCTTCGTGACAACCTTTCCGCAGCTCTCGGCATTGAACGTCATGAACCTGGCCAGCCCGTCTTCTGCCGTGCTGTCTGCCGTGATTTTCAACGCCTTGATCATCATCTTCCTGATCCCGCTGGCATTGAAGGGGGTGGCCTATCGCCCGCTTGGCGCGGCCATCCTGCTTCGCCGCAATCTGCTCGTCTACGGGCTGGGTGGCGTCATCGTGCCGTTCATCGGCATCAAGCTGATCGACCTTGTCCTCAGTGCCGTCGGCCTGGTTTGAATAGGAGTTCAACATGTCCAACATCGTTCGCCCCGCCGTCAGTCTTTTTGTGGCGCTGACCGTCGTGACCGGCGTGCTCTACCCCCTGGCCGTGACCGGCGCCGGCAAGGCCCTGTTCCCCAAGCAGGCGCAAGGCAGCCTCATCGTGAAGAACGGCGCCGTTGTCGGCTCGTCGCTGATCGGCCAGAACTTCAGTGAGCCCAAGTACTTCTGGTCGCGTCCTTCTGCCACCGGGCCGATGCCTTACAACGCGTCGAACTCTTCAGGCTCCAACCAGGGGCCTTTGAACCCCGCGTTGATCGACGCCGTGAAGGGTCGTGTTGCGGCTTTGAAAGCCGCCGACCCTGGTAACACCAAGCCGGTGCCGGTGGACCTCGTGACGGCGTCTGCCAGCGGCTTGGATCCGCACATCAGTGTGGCGGCAGCCCTGTATCAACTGGATCGCGTGGCCAAGGTCAGAAAGGTGTCGGCCTTGGCCCTTCGCCAGTTGGTCGAGCGCCACGCAGAGGGCGCGTTGCTCGGGGTCTTTGGCGAAGAGCGCGTGAACGTGCTGCAGCTCAACCTGGCGCTCGACCTGATGGCGCCGGCTCCGGTTTGAGCCGCCGCACCCCATCACCCTGGCGAAGGCCCACGGGCAAGGGGCCATTCGCCTCCTTTTTAAAATCCATCCACATGACATTGAACAAAACGATCTCTCACCTTTCCGTTCTGAGCGCCGGCTTGCTGGCGCTGGCATCGCTTGCCTGTGCGGCTGATGGTGCGGCCGACCCCGCCGCCGGCTATACCGCCACGGCGAACGTGAACCTGGTCACGCAATACCGCTTCCGGGGCATCGATCAGACCTGGGGCAAGCCTGCCATCCAGGGGGGCTTTGACCTGGCTGTGCCCAGCGGGCTGTATGCCGGGGTCTGGGCATCCAATGTGTCGGGCAACTCCTACCCGGGCGGCAGCCTCGAACTGGACTACTACGGTGGCTACAACGGCAAGGTCAACGACGACCTGAGCTACACGGTGGGCGGCTATGGCTACTGGTACCCCGGCGCCAACTACGGCCAAGCCGCCTGCCCATCGGCAGCCTTTTCGTCACCCTGCAGCCTGCCTTCACAGCGCCTCGACACGTTTGAAGTGAATGCAGGCGCGACCTGGAAGTGGCTCAGCTACAAGCTGTCCATCTCGGCCGGAGACTACTTTGGCGCCAATGAGTCCACGGGCTACAGCAAGAGCACCAAAGGGTCGATGTACCACGACATCACGGCAACGGTCCCGCTTGCCGATGACCTCAGCCTGGTAGGGCATCTCGGGCACACCGACGTCAAGGCCACGTACGGCGGTCTGGATGCGTCGTATACAGACTACCGCCTGGGCCTCATCAAGACGATGAGTGGTGGCTGGAATGTGTCCGCTGCCGTGGTGGGCGCCACCAACAACGCCTTCTTCAGGGCACCCACAGGTGGCTTGTCGGCGGCAAACGGTGACACCAGGTCGCTCAATCGCAACGTGATGGTGCTGCAAGCCGGTCGCACGTTCTGAGCGCGCACCCCATGTGGCGAGTTAGCCGGCATGCGTGAATCGAAGGCCCTCATTTTGATTGTCGACCAGGCGCCGGAAATGCGCCGACTCGTGCGCAGGTTGATCCAAAGCGATGGGTTCAAGGCGATGGAGGCTGGTGACATCGAGTCCGGGCTGGCGCTCGCCACGACGCGATACCCGGATGCGGTGATCGTGGACATTGATTTGCCCGATGGCAACGGCTTTGACCTGATCACCGCCTTGCGTGTCAACTCGGACGTGCCTGTTCTGGTGCTCACCGAGCGAGCCGGCGAGGACGACAAGGTCATGGCACTTGAAGTCGGTGCAGATGACTACCTGGTCAGGCCGTTTGGAGGACGTGAGCTCTTGGCCAGACTGAAAGCTCAGTTGCGGCGCAAGGGGGCTCGCATGATTGCGGGCAGCCACATCCTGGTGTTTGGCGACGTGCAGATCGATCTCTACCGGCGCATGGTCATCCGATCGGGGCAGCCCGTCCACCTCACGCCAATCGAGTACCACCTGTTGACCCATCTGGCCAGCAACCCGCACCGCATCTTTCTGCACAGCGAGTTGCTCCATGAGGTGTGGGGCAGCCAGCATGAAGACGACACCCCCTACCTGCGCGTGTACGTGCGCAACTTGCGCAAGAAGATCGAGGGGGACCCTTCGCACCCGCGCCACCTGCTGACTGAGGCGAACGTCGGCTATCGGTTTGTGCCCTAGCGTTCGACGTCCAGCTGTTCGCAGCTATTGTCCGGAAGCTGGATGCCGTTTGCGTGCAACGAAGTTGGCACCCATGGCGACGACGCTGAGCTTGAAGAACGCCCAGAGGCCCTCAACCCATATGGGCTCTACCACCGAAGAAGACGGTATCGCCCCGCCCACCCAGGCACACAAGGCACCGAGCCCTGAGAACACGAATCCCAGGCGGGTGCTGTGCCAGGCCGCGATGGCCACAGGCACTGCGTAGAGGATGGTGCTGCGCAGCGTGCCATGGCAGGCGAGGTTCATGGCCGTCAAGGCCAGCAACCAGGTCGCCGACCATTGGCATGCACGCAAGGCACGCTGGTGCCTGGTTTGGAGTCGATGGTCACGCATGACGAAAGGCCCGATGAAGGCGCTATTGGACAGGCGGCGCCGTCAAGATGGTGCAAAGTTTTCGCGGGCGATGCATGCGTGGGGCGAGTGGCGCGCACGCGGGGCGCGGGCTGGGGCGGGGCGAGGGCCTGTGTAGGATCACTGTGGACTCACCAACGCACACCACAGGGACCCACGCCGATGTCGACCGCACCCACCCCCGCCAACGTGACCGCTGGCTTCTGGCGCCGCCTGGGCGCTTTCTTTTTGGATGGCCTGGTCTTGGGCGCGGTGGGCTGGGCCGCCGGCCTGTTCCTGTCGGACCAGTTTGTGCACATGGGGCCGTGGGGCCGGCTGCTGGGATTCTGTGTGGCGATGCCTTACTTTGGCCTGCTCAACAGCCGTGTGGGCGGCGGGCAGACGCTGGGCAAGCGGGCCTTGGGCATCAAGGTGGTGGGCCGGGATGGCGCCCTGCTGTCTGTGCCCCGGTCCGTGGCCCGCTACCTGCCGCTGGGAGTGGCGTGGTCGCTCAATGGGGCGCAGATCCCGGACTCCGTGCTGGCGTCATTCTGGTTGTATGCGCTGTCTGCGGTGGTCTTTGGCGTGGGCTTGTCGATCGTCTACCTGTTCGTGTTCAACAAGGCCACACGCCAATCGCTTCATGACCTGCTGGTGGGCTCCTTTGTGGTTCAGGCCAGCGCCACCGAACCTGTGAAGGCGCCACCCCTCTGGTGGGTTCAAATGGCCGTCTGTGGTGCGTTCTTGCTGGGCAGTGCGTTCTTGCCTTTTTCATGCAGAACCTGGACGCCGGCGACGCCCCAACGCCACTCATGGCCACGGCAAAGACCGGGAAGACGACCCGCACCTGCCTGAGCGTCATGGCCTACGCCAAGGACGCGGACATCGACAACGTCCAGCGCGCCAAGGAACTGGCCAGGCTGGCCCTGGCGGCCGACCCG
>CANBUA010000323.1 GCA_947372535.1 Burkholderiales bacterium | reverse complement strand
TGCGCGGCGTCGACGCCTTCGATGTCGAAGGTCGGATCGGCCTCGGCATAACCCAGGCGTTGTGCTTCCTTGAGCACCACGTCGAAATCCAGGCCCTTGTCGCGCATCTCGGACAGGATGAAGTTGGTCGTGCCATTGATGATGCCGGCCACCCACTCGATGCGGTTGGCGGTCAGGCCCTCGCGCAGCGATTTGATGATGGGGATGCCACCGGCCACTGCCGCTTCAAAAGCCACGATCACGGCCTTTTCACGGGCGGCGGCGAAGATTTCGGTGCCATGCACGGCCAGCAGGGCCTTGTTGGCTGTCACCACGTGCTTGCCGGCAGCGATCGCTTCAAGCACCAGCGCCTTGGCGATGCCGTAACCACCGATCAACTCGACCACCACGTCGATGTCCGGGTTGGCGATGATCTCGCGCGCGTCGGCCACGATCTTGGCGGTGTCGCCCACAACTTCACGGGCGCGCTCGGCGTTCAGGTCGGCCACCATGGCGATCTCGATGCCACGACCGGCGCGGCGGCGGATCTCACTCTGGTTGCGTTGCAGCACGGTGAAAGTACCGCCCCCGACGGTTCCGATGCCCATCAGGCCCACGCGCAAAGGACGCAATGAAGATGGCGATTGTTCTTGGCTCATGTTGTCGTCTTCTCTCGATGCGCCACCTCGTGAGCGGCGCGTTCAGTTCAAAAAATCAAAAATCGGGTCAAGCGTGGCGCTTGCGGTAGCCGTCCAGGAAGCGCGCGATGCGGCCAATGGCATCGGTCAGGTCGTCGCTGTTGGGCAGGAATACCAGGCGGAAGTGATCCGGCGTCTTCCAGTTGAAGCCCGTGCCCTGCACGATCAGCACTTTTTCTTCGGCCAGCAGCTCATAGGCGAACTGCTGGTCGTCGGCAATGGGGTACATCTTGGGGTCCAGGCGCGGGAACATGTAAAGCGCACCCTTGGGTTTCACCACACTCACGCCGGGGATCTGGTTGAGCAGGTCGTAGGCCAGGTCGCGCTGTTTGCACAGGCGCCCGCCAGGCATCACCAAGTCCTTGATGCTCTGGTAGCCACCCAGCGCCGTCTGAATGGCCAACTGGCCCGGTGTGTTGGCACACAGGCGCATGGAGGCCAGCATGTTCAGGCCCTCGATGTAGTCACGCGCATGGCGTTTTTCGCCCGAGACCACCATCCAGCCGGCGCGGTAGCCGCAGGAGCGGTAGTTCTTGGACAGGCCGTTGAAGGTGATGAACAACACGTCGTCGGCCAGCGAGGCGATCGAGGTGTGCGTGTTGCCGTCATACAGCGTCTTGTCGTAGATCTCGTCGGCGAAGATGATCAGGCCGTGCTCACGCGCGACCTCGACGATCTCCTGGAGCAGGCTGTCCGGGTAAAGCGCGCCGGTCGGGTTGTTCGGGTTGATGACCACGATGCCCTTGGTGCGCGGCGTGATCTTGGCCCGGATGTCGGCGATGTCGGGGTACCAATCGGACTGCTCGTCGCACAGGTAATGCACCGGGCGCCCGCCGGACAAGGCCACGGCCGCCGTGTAGAGCGGGTAGTCGGGCATGGGCAGCAGCACCTCGTCGCCCTCGTTGAGCAGGGCGTTGAGCGCCATCACGATCAACTCGGAGGCGCCATTGCCGAGGTAAACGTCATCGACCGTCACCCCGGCGATGTTTTTTTCCTGGCAATAGTGCACCACCGACTTTCGTGGGGCGAAAAGGCCCTTGGAATCGGTGTAGCCCGCCGCACCCGCCAGGTTGCGGATCATGTCCTGCACGATTTCGTCAGGCGGCTCCAGCCCGAACACGGCCAAGTTGCCGATGTTGAGCTTGATGATCTTGTGGCCGTCTTCCTCCATTTGCCGCGCCTTTTCCAGCACGGGCCCACGGATGTCGTAACAGACGCTGGCGAGCTTGCTGGACTTGGCGATGGGTTTCAAGACGGTCTCCGAAACGGGAATGGACGGACGGTGGGAGGGCAATTTTCCCACAGCTTGCCAACCTGGCGTGTCAACTTAAAATTTGGGCATGAAGCTTCAAGCCGACCAACCCCAATCGACCAATGTGATCCACGCCACCACGCGCCATTCGGTGTCGATCAACGGCCAGGTGTACACCACCAGCGTGATCGTACCGAGCGATGCGCCCCTGGTGCCTTGGCACGCGGCCACCGTCGCGGACCTGACCGAGGCCCATTTCGACCTGATCGTGGCTTACCGGCCCGAACTGGTGGTCTTTGGCAGCGGCCCCGTGCTGCGTTTTGTACACCCCAAGCTGATGCGCCAGCTGATGGCTGCACGCATCGGGGTGGAGACCATGGACACCCAGGCGGCCTGCCGCACCTACAACATCCTGGTCTCCGAAAGCCGAAAAGTGCTGGCCGCGTTGCTGATCCATGAATGAATTGAGCCCGTCTGCACCCCCGTGGGTTGGGGATGGACGCGGGAGGATTTATAATCCCGCCGGTAATCTCGCAGGTCGAACGCAGGTAGAGCACGAAAACATGACTCCAGCCCTCAACAAACCGTTGCCGGAATTTGAAGCCGTCGCCACCAGTGGCATTAAATTCACGCCGCAGGCCTTCCATGGCCAAACCGTGATCCTCTATTTCTACCCCAAGGACCACACACCAGGCTGCACCACGGAGGCCATGCAGTTTCGCGACATGCACCAGGAATTTGTCAAGGCGGGCGCCACCATCTTTGGTGTGTCCCGCGACAACCTCGCCTCTCACGACAAGTTCAAGGAAAACCTTGAACTGCCCTTCGACCTCATCGCCGATACCGAGGAGAAGCTTTGCCACATGTTCGGCGTGGTCAAGAACAAGATCATGTACGGCAAGAAGGTCAAGGGCATCGAGCGCAGCACCTTCTTGATCGATTCGGCCGGCGTGTTGCGCGCCGAATGGCGTGGCATCAAGGTCGCTGGGCACATCGATGAGGTTCTCCTGGCTGTCAAGGACCTCAAAAAGCAGGCCGCCTGAACGCTTGGCAGGGTTGAAACGACAAAATCACACAACTCTCGCTGTTGTGATGGGCCGACATCCACATTGACCCGGATGCCACCCCTTGGGGACTGTGCATAATCAGTCTCATGCATGTGGGTAGTCACCGATTTCAAGTTGACCATTGTGTTGATCCGGCTCACGCCGGCAGCACCCCCGGCCCTCAGGCCGCACAGTCCCCCTGTGCGGCCTTTTTGTTTGTGCTTTGACATCAAGCCAGGAAAACACCATGCCCTTGCCCAAGCCCCCCGCCAAACGCGCAGACATGCTCTCCAATGCGGATTTCACCTCGCAACCCAAACCCGCCAAAACCAGTGCCAAGGCTGGCAGCAGCAAAACCGCTGCCCGCGTTGAAGTCCCGCGCCTGATCCAGCAGCCCCCTGTGCTGGAGATCGTGGCGCGCACGCCGGTGCCTCAAGCTGCCCAGCAGCCCAAGGCGGCCGCACGCCCCATCGTGGCCGAACGCACAGGCGATGCGCCGCCTGCCGAGAAGGCACCCAGCCATCAGACTGCGCCAGCTGCAGCCAAGACCGTCACCGGCCCGACGCGCCGCCGCAAGTCCACCGGCCCAGCCAAACTCTTCGTGCTGGACACCAACGTGCTGTTGCACGACCCGATGTCGCTGTTCCGCTTCGATGAGCACGATGTCTACCTGCCGATGATCACGCTCGAAGAGCTCGATGGTCACAAGAAGGGCATGACCGAAGTGGCACGCAATGCCCGCCAGGTCAGCCGTGATCTGGATGCGCTGGCTGCCGACATGGGCAACCGCAAGCAGCAGGATCCGGCGGCCGGCATCGAGCTGTCCAAGACCGGCCACGCCGGCGCTGGCGGCAAGCTGTACTTCCAGACCATGAACATCGAAGTCCACCTGCCCATGGGTCTGCCCCAAGGCAAAGCGGACAACCAGATCCTGGGCGTGGTCCAGGCACTGCGCGATGCGCACCCCAACCGAGAGGTCGCGCTGGTGTCCAAGGACATCAACATGCGCATCAAGGCGCGGGCCCTGGGCCTGACCGCCGAGGACTACTTCAACGACAAGACGCTGGAAGACGGCGACCTGCTCTACACCGGCGTGCTTGGCCTGCCCGCCGATTTCTGGGAGCGCCACGCCAAGGGCATGGAGAGCTGGCAGCAAAGCGGCACCACCTACTACCGCGTCAGCGGCCCGACGGTGCACGCCATGCTGGTCAACCAGTTCGTCTACCTGGAGGCCCCTGGGGTGGCACCTTGGTACGGCAAGGTCACCGAGATCACCGGCAAATCGGCCGTGCTGCGCACGCTCAAGGATTACGCCCACGCCAAGAACGCCGTCTGGGGCGTGGCCGCGCGCAACCGCGAGCAGAACTTCGCGCTCAATCTGTTGATGGACCCCGAGTGCGACTTCGTCACCCTGACCGGCTCGGCCGGCACCGGCAAGACACTGATGACGCTGGCTGCGGCCCTGAGCCAAGTGCTCGATGAGCGCCGCTACACCGAGATCATCGTCACACGCGTGACCGTGCCCGTCGGCGAGGACATCGGCTTCCTGCCCGGCACGGAAGAGGAAAAGATGTC
>CANBUA010000322.1 GCA_947372535.1 Burkholderiales bacterium | reverse complement strand
GCCAGGTTGCCCAGCTCTTTGATGAGCCGCGCCTTGGTGAACAGGGCTTCGCCCACGCCGTTGCGAAAGCTGGGCTCGTGGATCAGGGCGCTGAGGTTGTCTTTGTAGGGCAGCTTGAAGGCCGCGTCGTGCTTGAACAACCAGGCCAGAGCCAGCTCCAGCGTGCGGCGGGCATAGAAGCAGGCCGCGCGTGGGTCGGCGTGCACCGTCTGCTCGGCACGGTGGGCCGCTTCATGCAGGAAAGCCCATTCGGCTTGCAGGAAGCTGAAGTTGCTCACAGACGTGTCCCCCCGACTGCTTGGATTCAATGGCGCCGTCAACACGCTCTTTGGTGTGAAGCTTTGGCGTGTGAGTGTGCCAGATGATGTTGCCGCCCTCTGGAGAACGCCATGTCTAGACAAGCCCTGTTTGCCACCCTGGTGGCCGATGAACCCAGTTGCCAGGCAGATCTGGCCAAGGTGGCTGTGGCCGCCGATTTGAGCGTGCTGCTGGCGCGGTCTGGCATGAGCCCGGCTGAACTGGCCAGGCGGCTGGGTTGGTCAACGGCCCGACTGGCCAGGGTGCTGTCGGGTGAAGGCCAGCTGACGATTGAAACCGTGCAGGCGGTGGCTCGGGCGCTGGGGCAGACCTTTGATGTCGTGTTTCGCAGGCCGGTGGAGGGGCGGGTGGGGCAGGCTTGGGAGCGCGATGGCGGCAACCCATAGCCAAGTCCTACTCGCTGCAAACCTCAATGCTTGTGGTCTGTTTCGTCGTGGAACGAATAGATCAGGGGCTTGGCCATCTTGCGATAGATCTCACCGTCACCCGCATCAATGATTTCACCGCTCAACACATAGCCCGTGGCTTCGTAGAATTTCACCTGGTTATCGATGGCCCAGAGGTCGATGTGTGAGCAGCAATGAGCGCGACCTGTGGTTTCGGCAAAACGCATCAGTGCACCGCCAATACCCCTGCCTCGGTATTGAGCATCATTGGCGATGACGTCAATGAAAAGGCGATGCCCGTCATTGACCTTCATTTTGACAAACCCTGCAATGTTGTCGCCATCTTCGGCAATCACCACGTCATAGCCCTTGGCGGCTGATTCGTAGTAAAGGTCACCAAACGAGATTTTGTCCAGCGATGCCAAGCCGGTGTCCAAGCACTGGCTGCGCTTGACATCTTCCGACGCGATGCGGCGGAAGATGCAAAACGGCGCCTGTTTGGAAAACAGTCGGTTGTTGGGCAGTTTGTCAAGTTGGAACAGCACCCGGTCGTGGTCACCCACCACCAGGCCAAACATGTGGGGAAGGAAGTTCGCTGATTTTTTCAACACCAGCGAATACGAGACCACATTGGCGGCGCCATTGGCCCTGGCAAAACGGGCCGCTGCGAGCATGCTGCTCCCGGTGTGAACCGAACTGTCCAGCACCAGAATATGCTTGTCCTTGAGTTCGGCGGCATCGCTGCCTTTGCCGACGTGAATGGTGCGACTGGTCTTGTCATAGACCAATTCGACCACCGACACATTCTCGACAACTTCAGGCGCCATGAGGCGCCCCAATACCCGAACCAACTTGTCGCCTGAGCTGCCAATTGGACACCAAACCAAAGGCACGCCAGAACCGAGCGCCTGGAGCCGCTCGGCAAGATCTTTAACGTATCCCTCGACTTCTTCGTTTCCCAGGAAGTGCGTGATCAACTTCTGGCAGGCGCTGAAGCCATGGGACGGCCAATGGGGTGGTTGTCGATCTCATCGCTCAACTTGCAGAAGTAGCAATCGCTGCAGTTGGGGCGACCGTCGATGCGGCGATAGCCCGTGATGGCCTCTTGCAGAGGCACACCGCAACCGTCGCACTTTTCCAGCAACTCTAGAGTCTGGTCACGCTGAGCAGCCTCAGCGAGGTACCTCGTCAGTGAAATGGCCATGGACGGTTCCCACTCGGTGTTGATTTTTCGACCGGCTTGGGCGCTAGCGCGCCAAGCAAAGCTCGCTGTTATGCCACACAGAAGTGGTGTCGTCAACACTTCAATGCGGGCTTGCTTACAGCGTTATATCAACAAGCGGGGCGCTTGCAAACACCCAAGTGCAAGGGAAAACGTGCCGTTGTTGTCAGATGGTGCGCAGCGACGCATCTCTCCCTCATCGATGAGGGAGAGAGCTCCTAAACCCTTGAAATTGCTCGGCTTTGAGGCTGGCGCCATGGTGGCGACGTCGCGTTGACGCGGTGCAAACCGATCGCTCCGAACGTCGCGCCCGCGCTGGTCTTTGGGGCGTTGAAAGGCCAGCTTCGCTTTGGTGGCGACCCACTGCACCACGACATGGCGCCCATGGCCTCACGCCGAATTGCAATCAATTGCAATTGCTGGCGATCAAAGTTGCAATAAAATCCTTGCAAATCAATCACTTACGGCTACTTTCGCCAGAAGCCGCTGTCAAAAGTGCTTTTAAAGCCGGCTGGTTGCAATCACAGAGCGCCGAGCTGAGCCTCAGCTGTGGCGAACCGCTGGCCTGGTCAAGCATGGGCTCGGAGATCTTACAGAGCGCCTGTGAAGGCGCGGTGCTGCAGCGAAGCGAAGAGGGCGTCGAGTTCGGCCAGAGCGGTGCGGTGGGTGGCTTTGAGGGCTTCGACGGCCTGGATGCGAGCGGCGAAGGTTTGTTGAAGCGACAGTGGCGGGAGTGCGATAGGCGCCGCTCTGACATTTGACACACTGATCGTGTTCAACCCAGTTGTCGTTTTGCCAGCCCGCAGCAGATGCTGTCGCCCCCCAGGCGAGTTGAGATACTCGCAGGCATAGGCGGGAACAATCTTGTCGGCATCGAAGCGCACGCGGATGAGGTGATTCTGGTGAACGCATTCTGCAACCTGCCCAGTCCACAACGCACAGCGCCCTATTTCATTTGGGTTGCCGTGTCCTTCGACGACCAAGACATCGTTTGCACAAAGCAATGTGCGAGCGATTTCAGCTTCGGTGGCCTGGATGGTCTTGATTTCAGAGAGATCTAAATAACCGCGGTAGACGTTGGCGACTCTCAAATAGGGCGTTTCAACAGGCAAGTTTTTGCGCGCGCTCGTGACTTGCAGCCCACCTTGGACTTGAGCAAGTTCGCCAGTTGGCACGACTGGCCACGCCATCGGGTTCGATACCGGATCACCAAACATCTCGATGAAGATGGCCTGGGTGAGGCTGTCGAGTTGCGCCAAGGCTTCGCGGCGCTGGGCCCTGAGGGCATCGGCTTGGTCGAGGATGGCGGCGATGCGATGCTGCTCGCTTTGGGCTGGCAACGGAACGGAAAGTGAACAAACACCTTGCTGGTCAATTGTCGTCATCGTCGATGTTTTCGACTTCGACTTGGCAATCTCACGGGTACTGGGCGTCCTCAGGTAATGATTGACATACCTCGGGTTAGCAATAGCAAGATTTGGCGAAATCCTAATAATGTGGCACTCAAAAAGTGCTGCATTGCTTTCACCTAAATAAACATTGCTGTATGCAATTCCATCCCGTTTCAGCGAAGAGCGGCAGAACAGCAGGTCGCCATGCTGCAAACCATACTTCTGAATTTCGCTGGGATTGGATTGAAGTCGGCGCGACGCTTTGACGTCTATTTCGTTGCCTCGAAACAGTTCCTCAACCCACACCACAGGAATCCCCGATTCGGAATTGCTCAGATAGGCCGAGTTCTTATGGAAAATGCCGTTGCTGGGCTTGTTTTTGGCCAACTCTCCAAGGGTCATTTTTTTCCAGCCGTTCGGAAGCTTTGTCGTTGTCACTTCAACATCCCCTCCAACGCCCGCATCCCCTTCTGAATCTCCACTTCCAACAACGCCAACCGGCCCAAGATGTCCTGCGGCTTGTCGTGCTTCACGGTGGCGTGCACCACCTCCTTGTAGCGGTTGATGGACAGGTCATACCCCTGCGCCGCGATGTCCGCCTTGGGCACACAGAAGCTCTGCGCCGTGCGCGGGCGCTGGCGCTCGCCGCCTTCGGCCGTGTCGTCGCGCCGGGCCCAGCGGGCCAGCACATCGGGCAGGTTGTTCCTGGCGTGTTCGGCCTCGGTCAGCGGCTGGCCAGGGCGGGCGCCCAGGCGGGTGTCGTCCAGCAGGGGCTGGCGCTTGTCGTCCAGGCTCCAGCCGTCGGCCTGCATGTCGTAGAACCACACGTGGTCGGTGCCGCCCGAGTTGGTCTTGGTGAACAGCAACACGGCCGTTGAAACGCCCGCATAGGGTTTGAAGGCGCCCGAGGGCAGCGAGATCACGCCGTCCAGCTTTTGCTCTTCCACCAGCAGGCGGCGCAGCTCTTTGTGCGCCTTGCTGGAGCCAAACAGCACGCCGTCGGGCACGATCACGGCGGCGCGGCCACCGGGCTTGAGCAGCCGCAGGAACAGGGCCAAAAACAGCAACTCGGTCTTGCGGGTCTTGACGATGGCCAGCAGGTCTTTGGCGGTGTTGTCGTGGTCCAGGCTGCCGGCAAAGGGCGGGTTGGCCAGGATCAGGCTGTAGGCCTCTTCGTCGTCGGCGTGGTCTTGGGCCAGCGAATCCTTGTAGCGGATGTCGGGGTTGTCCACCCCGTGCAGGGCC
>CANBUA010000321.1 GCA_947372535.1 Burkholderiales bacterium | reverse complement strand
AGCGTGGTCGCGCCGATGCAATGCAACTCGCCGCGCGCCAGGGCCGGCTTGAGCATGTTGCCCGCGTCCATGGCGCCTTCGGACTTGCCGGCGCCCACCATGGTGTGGATCTCGTCGATGAAGACGATCGTCTGGCCCTCATCCTTGGCCACTTCCTTGAGCACGCCCTTGAGGCGCTCTTCGAAGTCGCCCCGGTACTTGGCGCCGGCCAGCAACAGGGCCATGTCGAGCACCAGCACGCGCTTGTTGCGCAGAGAATCGGGCACCTCACCGGCCACGATGCGCTGGGCCAGGCCTTCGACGATGGCGGTCTTGCCCACGCCAGGCTCACCGATCAGCACGGGGTTGTTCTTGGTGCGGCGTTGCAGCACTTGGATGGCGCGGCGGATTTCCTCATCGCGGCCGATGACAGGATCAAGCTTGCCGGCCCTGGCGCGCTCGGTCAGGTCCAGGGTGTACTTCTTGAGGGCCTCGCGCTGGCCTTCGGCCTCGGGGTTGTCCACCTTTTGATCGCCGCGCACCGTCTTGACCGCCGTTTCCAGCGATTTGCGCTGCAGGCCAAAATCACGGGCCAACTCGGCCGTTTCGCCCTTGTGGTCGCTCAGGGCCAGCAGGAACATCTCGCTGGCGATGTAGGGGTCGCCCTGCTTGTGGGCTTCCTTCTCGGCGCCTTGCAGCAAGGTCACGATCTCGCGCCCGGCCTGGACCTGGTCGGCGCCTTGCACCTGGGGCAGTTTGTCGAGTTGTTTCTCCAGCGCCCCCGTGAGGGAGGGCACCTTGACGCCGGCGCGCTCCAACAGCGCTTTGGGGCCGTCGTCCTGGCGCAGCATGGCCAGCAGCAAGTGGGCTGGTTCGATGTAGGGGTTGTCGCGCGTGACGGCCAGGCTTTGGGCCTCGGTCAGCGCTTCCTGGAATTTGGTGGTGAGTTTGTCGAGCCGCATGAATGAGCACTCCTGTTGCTACCCCATCGTCGGGGCCGATTGCTCAGTCAGATGGGGCGATTCAGGTGTATTTCAAGCCGGGATGCATGTCCCTGGCTTGATGCAGGTCAAACCCGCACGCGATGCCCTCAAGCGAATCAGCAGTCGGGTTCGGCGTATTCGACGCGGTTGCGGCCGGACTGCTTGGCACTGTAGAGGCGGGTGTCGGCCTTGGACAGGTCTTCTTCCAGGGTGCTGCTGGGGCAATGGAAGCTCACCCCAATGCTGATCGTCACCCGGATGGGTCCGACCTTGGTCTCGCAAGGTGTCGATTCGACCGCCTTGCGCAGGCGCTCGGCCACGCCATAAGCTTCCTGGGCGTGGTTCACCGGCAGCAGCACGGTGAACTCTTCGCCACCGTAACGGGCCAGCAAGGCATCGTCGCGCAGACGATCTCGAATCACGAGGGTGACGTGGCGCAAGACCTCGTCGCCAATCAGGTGACCGTAGCGGTCGTTCACGGCCTTGAAATGGTCCAGGTCAATCATCAACACCGCGACCTGGCTGGTGTGGTGCTGCTGGATGGCGAGCATGCGCTCGCCCAGTTCGCGCAGGCCACGGCGAGACAGCGCGCCAGTGAGTTCATCTGACAGCGCCCTGGCGCGCAGTTGCTGGCTCAGCCGTGCGTTGATGGTGGTGAACGCCAGCGCCGCCACCGACAGCGGCAACAATGCCACGCTCAGGCCGGAAATGGGCCGAAGCCATGGCGGACCGTACAACCAGTCAACCGGGTAGGGCCCGTTGGCGATCAGGCAATGTCCCAGCACGATCACCCAATGCACCGCGAAAAAGGCCGCGACGACCATCAGGGAATATTCGCTGAGGTGGCCGGAATGACTGCGAAAGATCAGCAGGCCCTGGTCCACCGCCATGGCCACGCTGACCAGGCAGAACACGCCGGCCAGGATGAGCACGTATTGGCGATCAGGCAGCAAGGCGCCCAGCCAGATGGATGCGCCTGCCAGCAAGGTCAGGGTGATGCCCACGCCTGGCGGCGTGCGGCGGCCATTGAGTTGCCGAAAGGCCCAGGCCAGAAGGGTCACGCCCATGCCAGCCGCCCCAAAAATGATTTTGGCGACCAAGGCCACACGCTGTGGTGGCGCGAAGGCAATCAGGGTCATCACGGCCAAGGCCGCGAAGGCCCAGCGGTAGATGTTGAGGGCGTGGATCACGCGCGGCTGGTCGGTCTGGGTCAGGCCCATGAGCCCGAGCCCCACCAGGGCCCCCACGCCAGCGACGGCGTAACACGTGACAATGTCGATCACCAGCAGCCTTTCTTCAGAATGCCCTCCGTTATCGGCGATGGGTCTCACATCTTGAGATGGCTGCTGGTGTGTGTAAGGTTTGGGGGGACTCGGCTCAATCGGCGCCAGCTGAGATCAACCAGCGTCCGAAGCGCTTTCCAAAACATTGGGAATGCGCTCACCCATATTTCCCCAACGCGCCAAAGCAGCGTCGTCCTGCTCCCTCGCATCGACCCACTGCCCGCCCTGAGAAGTCACTTCCTTTTTCCAGAACGGCGCCTGCGTCTTGAGCCAGTCCATCAGGAACTCGCACGCCTCGAAGGCCGCGCGCCGATGGCTGGACGACACCGCCACCAGCACGATCTGCTCGCCCACCCCCAAGCGCCCGATGCGGTGAATGACGCGCACCCCACGAACCCCCTCGAAACGGCGCACCGCCTCATCGACCATCTGCTCGATGCAAAGCTCGGTCATGCCCGGGTAATGCTCCAACTCCAAAGCCTCACTGCCCTGCCCCCATTGGCGCACCGTGCCCACGAAACTGGTCACCGCACCAATGCCGTGATCGCCCGCACGCAAGGCCTCACATTCGGCATTGAGGTCGAAATCGTCTGACTGGATGCCCACGTGGCGATGCAGATGGCTCATGGCGCGTCAGCCCCCGGTCACCGGCGGGAAAAAAGCCACCTCGGCGCCATCGCTCAAAGGCTGATCGGGGCCGCACATGGTCTGGTTGCAGGCCGCGCGCAAACCTTGGGCAGGCGCCAGGGCTTCAGCATGCCCGGCCGATTGTGCGGCCAGCCACAAACGCAATTCGCCCACGGTCGATGGTGCTTGCGCGTCATCCGGCGAGAAGCTCACCGATTGCCCCGACCCCAGCGCTTCACGCACCCGGGCAAAGTAGCGAACGGCGATGTGCATGGTCTAAGGCGTTGTCAAGCTTGGCACTGCGTGCCGGCGGGCTGCAAGCACTGCGCCAGTGACACATAGCTGACCAGGTCACCGCGCGCCACCGCCTGCTCAGGCGCCAGATCCACCAGGCCATCAGCCCAGGCCGCTGAGGTCAGCACGCCCGATCCCTGGTGCGGATACAAGGTCACCAGGCCAGCATCATCCAGCCGCACACGAACAAACTCGCGGCGTTTGTCCGCACGCGGCCAATCGAAATCAGCCACCAGCTTCAAAGGCTGGGGCAAGGCCCAGGCTTCACCAGCCAGCATGCCCAGGACCGGCCGCACCAGCAGCAGGAAGGTGACAAAGCTGGCCGCCGGGTTGCCGGGCAAGCCCATGTAGAGGCAGCGGCTGCCGTCCTCACGGTTGATCCAGCCGAACACAAAGGGCTTGCCGGGCTTGATGGCCAAGGCCCAGAACTGCAGGCCGCCTTCGGCTTCGACGGCAGCGCGCAAGTGGTCTTCTTCACCCACGGAGACCCCACCGCTGGTGATGATCAAGTCGTGCGATTGGGCGGCCAGGCGCAGAGCTGTGCAGGTGCTCGCCAGATTGTCCGGGACGATGCCCAGGTCGGCCGAGTGCGCGCCAGTGGACTGCACCAACCCACGCAAGGTGTGGCGGTTGCTGTTGTAGATCGCCCCGGCCGGCAGGCGCTGGCCAGGCATCACCAATTCGTTGCCGGTGGTGAGCACGGCCACACGGGGACGCTTGAACACACTCAGGCGCTCGAATCCCACGGAGGCTGCCACGCCCAGTGCCGCAGCCTGTAGGCGCAAGCCTGGCGACAGGACGGTCTGGCCTGCGGCGATGTCTTCACCGCGCGAGCGGATGTTCTGGCCTTCGATGATTTCTTGCGTGAAACGGATGCGCCCATCGGGCAAGGCCTGGGTGTGCTCTTGCATCACGACGGCATCGGCACCCTCGGGCACCGGCGCACCCGTGAAGATGCGCGCGCATGTACCGGCCAGCAAAGCTTGGGCGGCCTGCCCGGCGGCGATGCGCTGGCTGACAGGCAAGCTGTGATCACCAGCCGCCAAGTCGGCCACGCGCACGGCATAACCATCCATGGCGCTGTTGTCCAGCGGCGGCACGTCCACGCCCGAGCGCACGGTCTGGGCCAGCACGCGGCCCAGGGCCTCAAAGCTGTCGATGTCTTCAACTGGCACGCCACCGGTGTCAAGCACATGCGCCTGCACGGCCTGCTGTAAGCGCGCCCAGGCCTCATCCAGCGGCATCAAGGCCTTGGGCGGTTTGGTAGACACCACGGTCATGATGGATCGATGCTCAGGCAGGCAAGCTCAGTCGGCGCAATGCGTCACCACATAGTCCTTGATGGACTGGGTGAGCTTGGGCAGCACGACAAAACGCTTGGGCAGGTCTTCCAACCC
>CANBUA010000320.1 GCA_947372535.1 Burkholderiales bacterium | reverse complement strand
CTGCCGTTGTAGCGCCCCAGGGCCAGGTACAGGTCGCCCTTCTCGATGTTGAGGTAGTGGCGCAGGATCACGCAGCCAAAACGCAAGTTGGTCTGCATGTGGAACAGCCGCCCCGGGTCACCATCACCGATGGTGCGTGACCAGAAAGGCATCACCTGCATGTAGCCCCGCGCGCCCACGCTGGAGATCGCGTGCTTGCGAAAGCCGCTCTCGACCTCGACCAGGCCCAACACCAGCGTGGGGTCCAGGCCTGCCCGCTTGGCCTCGTACCAGAGGGTCTGCAGGAACTCGCGGCGCACCAATTGATCAGGCTGGCGTTTGATCAGGCGGACCTCGTTGGCCGACAACCAGCGGTCGAACACGCCACGCTGCCCCGCGTCCATGAACACCGGCACCGGGGGCGCCGAATTGCTCACGGCCGCCGACAAGGCCGTGCGCACCGAGTTGGCCAAGGGCTCTTCAATCTGAGCGCCCGCCCAACTGTTAGAGGCCAGCGCCGACAGCAGGCAAGCTGCCACCCAGGGGCGCCAGCTCCCTTGCCGAATCAAGCGCCCGCCCCACATCGTCATCAAGCCTTCAGGCTGCCCAGCACATGCGCGGCCACTTCGGCCACGGCCACTTTGGCTGCTTCCTTGTCCTGGCGGCCCTGGTACTCGACGATGCCGTCCTTGAGGCCCTTGTCGCCCAGGACCACCCGGTGCGGCACGCCGATGAGCTCCCAGTCGGCGAACATCGCGCCAGGGCGCTCGCCGCGGTCGTCCAGGATCACGTCCACGCCCTTGGCGATCAGCTCGCCGTAGAGCTGGTCGGCAGCGGCCTTGACATCGGCCGAGCGGTCGTAGCCGATGGGGCAGATCACCACCGTGAAAGGCGCAATGCTGTCGGGCCAGATGATGCCGCGCTCGTCGTGCTTTTGCTCGATGGCCGCGCCCAGGATGCGTGTCACGCCAATGCCGAAGCAGCCCATCTCGAAATGCTTGGGGCGGCCATCCTCGTCGAGGAAGGTGGCGTTCATGGCCTTGGAATACTTGGTGCCCAGGTAGAACACATGGCCCACTTCGATGCCGCGCTGAATGGCCAGCACGCCCTTGCCGTCTGGCGAAGGATCGCCTTCGACGACGTTGCGGATGTCGGCCACCAAATCAGGCTCGGGCAGGTCGCGCCCCCAGTTCACGCCTTGGAGGTGGAAGCCTTCTTCGTTGGCGCCCACGATGAAATCGGCCAGGTTGGCCACGGTGCGGTCGGCGATCACCTTGACGGGCTTGATCGTTTTGACGGGGCCCAGGTATCCAGGCTTGCAGCCGAAGTGCTCGACAATTTCCTTCTCGGTCGCGAAGCGGAAGCCCGCCTTGAGGCCCGTGCCATCGGGCAGTTCCAGCTTGCCGGCTTTGACTTCATTGAGGTCATGATCGCCACGCACAAGCAACAGCCAGACCGTGGATTTGACGATCTCGCCCTGTTCGTTGAGCTCGTCGGTGGCCAGCACCAGCGACTTGACGGTCTGCGCAAGGCTCACCCCCAGCAACGCGGCCACGTCGGCACAGGTGCTCTTGCCGGGTGTCGCGACCTTCTCGAAGGCCACGCTGGCGCCGCCGCGTTGGGCGATGAGGGCCACGCCCTCGGCCAGCTCGATGTTGGCCGCGTAATCGCTGGTGGGGCAGTAGACGATGGCGTCTTCGCCCGTGTCGGCGATCACCTGGAACTCGTGCGAACGGTCGCCGCCGATGGCGCCCGTGTCTGCCGCCACGGCGCGGTATTGCAGGCCCAGCCGGTCGAAAATGCGGCCATAGGCGGCGTACATGTTGTCGTAGCTCTTGCCGGCAGAGGCCACATCACGGTCGAAGGAGTAGGCATCCTTCATGGTGAACTCGCGGCCGCGCATCACACCAAAGCGGGGGCGGCGCTCATCTCGGAACTTGGTCTGGATGTGGTAAAAATTCTTGGGCAGTTGGCGGTAGCTGCGCAGTTCCTGGCGGGCGATGTCGGTCACCACTTCTTCGGAGGTGGGCTGGATGATGAAGTCGCGGCCGTGGCGGTCTTTAACGCGCAGCAGCTCGGGGCCCATCTTGTCGAAGCGGCCCGTCTCTTGCCAGAGCTCGGCGGGCTGCACCACGGGCATCAGCAACTCCACCGCGCCGGCCTGGTTCATCTCGTCGCGGATGATGCCTTCGACCTTGCGGATGGTGCGCAGGCCCATGGGCATGTAATTGTACAGGCCCGCGCCCAACTTCTTGATGAATCCGGCGCGCATCATCAGCTTGTGGCTGACGATCTCCGCATCGGCAGGCGCTTCTTTGAGGGTCGAGATGAAGAACTGAGAGGCTTTCATGGGGGCAATGGGGAGCGTTGACTGCCATGATTATCCTCTGTGCCTGCCTGCCTGGATGAAAACCGGGTCATGCAGCGGCGCACCAGCGGCTGCGCCAGAACCTCCTCGCGCAGCCCGCCCATCAGGTGCAGATCGGTCCACCGACCATCGGGCGATTTCACGTGCTGCCTCAAAATGCCTTCTTGCGCGAACCCCAGGCGGCCCAGCATGCTGGACAGGTCCGCATGCCTGGGGTGATCGCCGTAAATCGACGTGGTGATGCGGTGAAATCCCAGGCGCTGGAAAGCCAGGCCCATCGACATGGCGCCGACCTCCATGACCTGAAACCCGGGAGGCTGGGAGCCGGCAAATCCGATGATGTATTCCGCACGCCGCGTGTCGGCATCGATGGTGACAAGAGAGGCCAGCCCCAGCCGATGACCATCGGCCGACTCGATGACCAGAACATGCGCGCCCAGGTCCACCGGTGAGCAGCGGTACTGCACCGTCAGTTGCTGGGCGACCGTCTCAAGCGTGGCGGCACGCACGCGTCGGGCGTAGTCACGGTTGACGGTCGAGGCAAAACCATCGTCGGCGAAAACCTGTTTGAGCCAAGAAGCGTCCGAGCCTGCCAGACGGCGCAGGCTCACCCTGCTGCCCTGCACCGGCGCCCACCAGGCCGGAGACAACCGCCAGGTGATGCCCCGTAGCCAGACCGCAGCACGGTCCTGCGTCAGCGGCCAAGTGGCCACGCGGTCGAGCACCTGACGGGCATCGTCCACATCGCCAGCACTGCTCAAGGCCTGGATCAGGCGCTGCCCAGCGGCCAGTTGCACCTCTGGTGGCGCCGTCTCCTCATCGAGCCACAGCCGCCACTGGCTCATGGCCTGGCCAGACCGCCCTTGCGCGCGCCATTGATCAGCCAGCAAGAGACGGTCTCGCCATGTCGGCGTCATGCCCAATGCGCGGCGATCACGGGGGCCAGGGCACCCTGATAGGCGGCAGACAACACATCGCTGCCTTCCGGTGGCGGGCTCATCGCAGCCATGGCCTGCACCAGCGCATCGACATCGGAAGATGCCAATTGATGACCGTCGGCCAGGACAATACTTTCCACGCGATGGGACTCGCCCACGTACCACTGCGTCACCGTGAAGCTGTCCGTGGTGCCGATGACGGACAGGCGCAGGTCATCGCCCACTCGTTGCAGCCAGAGCTGATCCGCTGTGACACCGGGCTGAACCTGCAATTGATCGACGCCACCGGCATCGATCAAGGTGTCTTGCCCATCACCACGGCCCCAGAGGTAGTGGTCGTTGGAGCCCGCATTGGCTGCCTGCAGCACGTCGTCCCCCACCCCGCCGATGTAGGTGTTGTCGCCATCCCCACCGCTCAAGGTGTCGTTGCCAAACAAACCGTACAGCGTGTCGTTGCCGCCCATGCCATAAAGCACATTGTCCGGATTCGCGCCAAAGATCAGATTGTCCTGAGCACTGCCGTATGCAGTGGTCACCAAGGTGCGCAAGATCTCCACGTTGTCTGCCAGTTGGTAGTGATCCACATTCGTCAAGACGGTGTCGATGCCGCTGCCAACCTCATCGGTTTCCTGGACCACATCGGCAAACGGCTGAATGGCCGAGGTCAGCAGCAGATAGACGTCGTCGCCCTGCCCGCCGACCAAAGTGTCCCAACCGGTGCCTCCGTCCAGCGTGTCGGCGCCCAGGCCGCCCACCAAGGAATCACCACCACCATCGCCCTCCAGCAGATCGTCGCCAATGGAGCCCGTGATCTCGTTGTCCAGCGCATTGCCGATGGCATGGGTGCCCGCACCGGCTTTGCTGCCCATGACACCCAGGCTGCCGCCTTTGCCCACCATGACAAGGTTCTCGACATTGGCATCCAATTTGTAGGTGAGCAGATCGGTGTAGACAAGATCGACACCCGACCCCACCGCATTGGTTTCATAGACCGCATCATTGATCGACGTACCACTCACGGGATCGAAGGTGCTGCCCACAAAATAGACGTCATCGCCCTGCCCCCCCACCAGAGAATCCAAGCCGCTGCCGCCATCCAACACATCTGCGCCGTTGCCGCCATAGAGCGTGTCGTTGTCAAAACCGCCGTAAAGCGTGTCCTGGCCCAAACCGCCCCACAGCACATCCTGACCCGCCCCGCCTTGGAGACGGTCAGCCGTGTCATAGCCCAGGATCCAGTCATTGCCATCCGTCGGATCGTTGAGCTTCTGGCGGATGTCGCTGTC
>CANBUA010000319.1 GCA_947372535.1 Burkholderiales bacterium | reverse complement strand
CTTGAGCATGGGTTGCAGCAGGCCACCGGGCTTGAGCAGCCACACCACGCCCTTTGCCAGCAGCTTGGCGCGTTGGAGCACCGTGAACCCGTCATGAATCATCAGCTGGCGCTGCACGTGAAAGATGACTGCAGGGAACATCCACGTGGCATGCACCAGGGCAAGGACGCGCTTGAAGTAGCCGACCTTGGCGTAGTCCTCCATGACGTCATAAGCCACGCCCTTGTGCTCGACCTCTTCGATGGCGTGCCAGGAATACATGGCGCGCACGCGGGGGTCAGCACCCTTCATCACATCGCGCTTGTCGAACAAGCTGTGCGCGATGATGGAGGTGAAGTGCTCCAGCGCCGAGGTCATGGCCAGGTTGTAGCCCTTGCTGTAGGTCTTGCGATAGCCGCCATTGAGCTTCGTGTCGACATAGGCTGTCAGGGTGTCCACGTCCACGCCCTGGCGGCGCAGGCGCTCGTTGTCCTGGCGGTGCACCATGCTGTGCTGGGCTTCCTGCTTGTTGAAGTCCTTGATGTCCTGCAACAACTTGGGGTCGGAGATCTGGTCGCGGTAGTCGCGCACGCAGTTCATGAAGAACTTCTCGCCAGGCGGGAAGATGATCGACAAGGCATCCCAGAAGCGAGACTGGAAGGGGTCGCCGCCATGCCAGTACTTCGGGATGTCGCCATCCAGGCCGAAGTTCAGCTTTTCGCGGGGGACGATGGGGTGTTGCGTTGCGGGGGTGGACATCATTGCTCCTCGGTCATGACTGACTCTGTGACTTCAGTGTCTGCGGTTGACCTGCATCAACACAGGATGTTGCATGACAGGAGGGGTTCGGGGCCGACACCTCAGGCGAAACCTGTCCACTATTACCGCGTCGAACCTGCGACAGGCACATGAACGCTGCCGACCTGCGCCCGAAAGCCAGGGCTCAAGCCAGAGGAACATGTGGCCGATATGCACGACAGACCCGTGGAGAAACCTTTGACGCTGAGCGCAACCCAAGCCCCATCGCCCGCGCTGGCCACTGCGGCAGCCCGCGCGCCGCACCCGGCGGAACAGGCTGGCGCCATGGCCGATCAGCCCGAGGCATTCCGTTCGTTGCTCATGGGCATTGGCGTCATCGCGGGGCTCACCCATGTGGCGTTTTGCGCGTTGTTCTTCTGGGCCGGAGTGACCCACCTGGCCTGGATCAACGTGGGCAGCATCCTGTCGTATGGCGTCGTGTTCGCCCTGGCGCACCGCGGTGCCATCGACAAGGCCTGGGCCCTGACCATCCTGGAAGTGCTGGGCCACGCCATCCTGGCTGTGGCCATGATCGGCTGGGACACCGGCTTTCACTACTACATCCTGCTGGTGATTCCGGTGGCCGTGATCAGCTCGATCCGCCCGGTGTCGCTCAAGGGCGCGACCGTGCTGGGCGTGATGATGACGTACCTGGCCTTGGACGTGGCTTTCCGCCACACGGGCCCGGCGCGCGAGCTGACGCCTGCCGTGGTCGATGGCCTGCACTACTTCAATGTGGTGGGCGTGATGGCCATCCTGATCTTCCTGGCCGGCTATTACTACTACCTGATCAACCGGGCCACGCATTCCTTGCAGGAGCTGGCCTCGGTGGACCCGCTGACGCAGTTGCTCAACCGCCGCGCGATCAGCGAGGTCATTCGCCACCAGGTGGCCAGCCGATCCACCTCAGGTGCCAACCTGGCCTTTGTGCTGTGTGACCTGGATCACTTCAAGGTCATCAATGACACCCGCGGGCACGATGCCGGAGACCAGGTGTTGCGCGCGGTCAGCGCGATCCTGCGTCAGGCGCTGCGCGATGGCGATTCGATTGCACGCTGGGGCGGCGAGGAGTTCCTGGTGGTCCTGCCAGGGACGGATTCAACCCATGCCCGCAGGTTGGCCGAACGGCTGCGCCAGGAGGTGGCCGCCTTGCGCATCACCCACGGCGACACCAGCTTTGGCGTGACGATGACCCTGGGCGTGGCCAGCCTGCTGCCCGGCGAGAGCAGCGAGCAGGCGATTGCCCGGGCCGACACCGCCTTGTACGACGGCAAACGCGAGGGCCGCGACCGCGTGGTGCTCGCCCCCACTTGAACGCCAGCTTGATGGCCGGCCGGGTTGCCGATCAGAGCTTGGCTTCAACCCAGGCCTGCACACTGGCCAGGGCTTGCGGCAGCGCAGCCGCATCGGTGCCGCCTGCCATGGCCATGTCGGGCTTGCCGCCGCCCTTGCCACCCACCTGCAGGGCCACGAAGTTCACCAGTTCGCCTGCCTTGACCTTGCCCGTGGTGTCGGCGGTCACACCTGCTGCCAGCTGAACCTTGCCGCCATCCACCGCGGCCAGCACGATGGCTGCCGTCTTGAGCTTGTTCTTGAGCTGGTCCATGGTGTTGCGCAGCGTGGTGGCATCGGCGCCTTCCAGCCTGGCGGCCAGGATCTTCACGCCCTTGATCTCCACGGCCTGGGCCATCAGTTCGTCGCCCTGGGCGGAAGCCAGCTTGCCCTTGAGCGCGGCGATTTCCTTTTCCAAGGCGCGGATCTGGTCTTGTGCCGCGGCCACGCGGGCCGGCACGTCGTGCGGCGTGGCCTTGAGCAGCGCAGCCACGCCCTTGACCATGCCTTCGAGGTTCTGGGTGTAGGCCAGCGCGGCGTTGCCGGTGATGGCTTCCACACGGCGCACGCCCGCGGCCACACCGCCTTCGGCCACGATCTTGAACAGGCCGATGTCACCGGTACGCTGCACGTGGGTGCCACCGCACAGTTCCTTGGAGGAGCCGATGGTCTGCACGCGCACGGTCTCGCCGTACTTCTCGCCGAACAGCATCATGGCGCCGCTCTTTTGCGCGTCGTCCAGGGCCATGACCTGGGCCACGGCCTGGGCGTTGGACAGCACTTCGGCGTTGACGATCTCTTCGATCTCGCGGATCTCTTCGTCGCTCAGCGGGTTGCCGTGGGAGAAGTCGAAGCGGGTGCGGTCAGGCGTGACCTGCGAACCCTTTTGCGCCACATGGTCGCCCAGCACTTCGCGCAAGGCCTTGTGCATCAAGTGGGTGGCGCTGTGGTTGCGGACGGTCTTGGCGCGCTGCTCGGCGTTGACGCGGGCATTGAGCTTGTCGCCCACTTTGATGCTGCCTTCAACGATGCGGCCATGGTGGCCAAACACATCGGCCTGGATCTTCAGCGTGTCTTCGACCACGAAGCGGCTGGTGGCATTGCGCAGGTCGCCGCTGTCGCCGCACTGACCGCCCGATTCGGCGTAGAAGGGGGTGTGGTCCAGCACGATGACGGCGTCGTCGCCGGCGCTGGCTTGCTGCACCGAGGCGCCATCCACGTAAATGGCCGTCACGTTGGCGGCATCGACCGTCAGGTGCTCGTAGCCATGGAAACCGGTGGGCACGCCGGTGTATTCCAGGCCGGCCGCCATCTTGAACTTGCCGGCGGCACGGGCCTGCTCGCGTTGGTGAGCCATGGCGGCGTCGAAGCCAGCTTGGTCCACGGTCATGTCGCGTTCGCGGCACACATCCGCCGTCAGGTCGACGGGGAAGCCGTAGGTGTCGTGCAGCTTGAAGGCGGTGTCGCCATCCAGTTGCTTGCCGCCAGCGGCTTCTACCGAGGCCAAGGCGCTGTCCAGGATCTCCATGCCATTGGCGATGGTCTGGAAGAAACGCTCTTCTTCGGTCTTGAGCACCTCGGTGATGCGCTTCTCGTTGCTGCGCAGCTCGGGGTAAGCATCGCCCATCTGGCCCACCAGGGCGTGGACCAGCGTGTGGAAGAAGGGGGTGCGGGCACCCAGCTTGTAGCCGTGGCGGATGGCGCGGCGGGTGATGCGGCGCAGCACATAGCCGCGGCCTTCGTTGCTGGGGATGACGCCGTCGGCCACCGTGAACGAGCAGGCGCGGATGTGGTCGGCGATGACCTTCAGGCTCGGGCTGTTGGGGTCGATGTCGGTGCCGCCATGGGCTTCCACGGCGGACTTGGCCGCGGCCAGCAGGGCCACGAACAGGTCGATCTCGTAGTTGGCGTGCACATGCTGCAGCACGGCGGCGATGCGCTCCAGGCCCATGCCCGTGTCCACCGACGGCTTGGGCAGCGGGTGCATGACCCCAGCCTCGTCGCGGTTGAACTGCATGAACACGTTGTTCCAGATCTCGATGTAGCGGTCGCCGTCTTCATCGGGGCTGCCCGGGGGGCCGCCAGCGATCTCGGGACCGTGGTCGTAGAAGATCTCGGTGCAGGGGCCGCAAGGGCCGGTGTCGCCCATCATCCAGAAGTTGTCGGAAGCGTAGCGGGCGCCCTTGTTGTCGCCGATGCGGATCACGCGCTCGGCCGGCACGCCCATTTCCTTGGTCCAGATGTCGTAGGCCTCGTCGTCTTCGGCGTAGACCGTGACGGTGAGCTTGTCAGCCGGCAGCTTGAACTCTTTGGTCAGCAACTCCCAGGCAAAGCCGATGGCTTCGCGCTTGAAGTAATCCCCGAACGAGAAGTTGCCCAGCATCTCGAAGAAGGTGTGGTGGCGCGCGGTGTAGCCCACGTTGTCCAGGTCGTTGTGCTTGCCGCCGGCGCGGATGCACTTCTGCGAGG
>CANBUA010000318.1 GCA_947372535.1 Burkholderiales bacterium | reverse complement strand
CCTGGGGCGTCATCGTGGTTCCTTCTTCTGAACGGAAAGGCCGCCTCGCGGCGGACATGGGCGTGTTTGGAGCGCAGCGCGGGTCAAAAACCCTGGGTGGGCGCTGGTGTCAGGTCCCGAATTCTAAGGTCCTTCCCCTGGGATTCTCGCAAAAAATAGAACGACCGTTCGAAAATTCGCCCACGCAGGTGAGGGAGGCCAAGGTGTGCTGTTGTCCACACCCTCCAAAGTGGATCAAGACACGACACCCGTGCTAAGGTTTTCGTCTGTCGACATGAGCGAGCCCTTTGGAGATTTCACATGAGTTACACCCTTGACCTGTCCGGCCGCGTGGCCCTGATCACCGGCGCCTCCAGCGGCCTGGGCACCCAGTTCGCCCACACCCTGTCCAAGGCGGGTGCCGCCGTGGTGTTGGCCGGTCGCCGGGTGGAGCGCCTGAAGACCCTGCGCAACGAGATCGAGGCCAATGGTGGCGATGCGCACGTGGTGGGGCTGGACGTGACCGACATGGACAGCATCCGTTCCGCCGTCGCCCACGCCGAGACCGAAGTGGGCGCGATCGACATCCTGATCAACAACTCCGGTGTGAGCACCACCGAACGCCTGGTGGACGTGACCGAAGACAGCTACGACTTCGTTTTCGACACCAACACGCGGGGCGCCTTTTTTGTGGCGCAGGAAGTGGCCAAGCGCATGCTGGCGCGGGCCAAGGGCTCGGCGCCAGGCACCTTCACCGGCGGGCGCATCATCAACATCGCCTCGGCCGCGGGCCTGCGCACCTTGCCGCAGATCGGCGTCTATTGCATGTCCAAGGCGGCGGTGATCCACATGACCCGCGCCATGGCCGGCGAATGGGGCAAGTTCGGGATCACGGCCAACGCCATCTGCCCGGGCTACATCGACACCGAAATCAACCACCAGCACTGGGAAACCGAAGCCGGCAAGAAGCTGGTGGCCATGCTGCCGCGCAAGCGCGTGGGCAGCCCGAAGGACCTGGACGCGCTGATGGTGATGCTGTGCTCGGCCGAGAGCGATTTCATCAATGGCGCCATCATTTCTGCCGACGACGGGATGGCAGCGGCCTGAGCCATCACATCACCCTTTGCCTTGAACTTTGAACGGGCGCCCCCATGTGCGGGGCGTCGCCGTTTCCGGCCTTCCTGAATCCGCCCCAACCATGCGCATCGACCTGCCCGAACACAAGATCCTGGTTCATGAGATGAGCTTGCCCATCCTCTGGGGGGACATGGACAGCCTGGGCCATGTGAACAACACCGTGTACTTCCGCTACATGGAGCAGGCCCGGGTGACCTGGATTTCGGCCATCACGGGCAGCGTGGGCAACGACGATGAAGGCCCGGTGATCGCCAATGCCTTCTTCAATTTCTACCGGCCACTGGTGTTTCCGGGCGATGTGCGGCTCAAGCTGTATGTGGCCGATCCGGGACGCACCAGCATCGACACCTTCCTGACCATCGAGCGCACCGACGAGCCCGGCTCGCCTTATGCGGCGGGCGGCGCCACCCTGGTGTGGGTCAGCGCCAAGGAGGGGCGGCCCGTTCCGCTGCCCGAGCCCATGCGCGCCCTGACGGGCCAGCCGCCGGCCCTGCGCGGGCCGGATGTGCCCCCGGCCTTGCCGCCCGCCTGACCCGACGATGCCCTGGCCGGTGTGGTGACTTCGCCAAGCGCTGAAAAGGGGCCTGTTTTTTCCTTGAGCTGAGTAGATTTTCCATCCGCCCTGGGTGTAATCTTTGTTTTGCTGCACTGCAGCGAAACCGTGTTGCCAAGGAGCGAATGGATGAACAAGGTCTATCCCGACGCCGCCACTGCGCTGGCCGGCATCGTCCGAGACGGACAACTCATGGCCGTAGGGGGCTTCGGCCTGTGCGGCATCCCCGAAGCGTTGATCGACGCGCTGCAAGCCAGTGGCGTGAAAGACCTGACGGTCATCTCGAACAACGCCGGGGTGGATGGCTTCGGCCTGGGCAAGTTGCTCAACACGCGGCAGATCAAGAAGATGATCTCCAGCTATGTGGGCGAGAACAAGGAATTCGAACGCCAGTACCTGGCGGGCGAACTGGAGCTGGAGTTCACGCCTCAGGGCACGCTGGCTGAAAAGCTGCGAGCCGGCGGTGCAGGCATCCCGGCCTTCTTCACCAAGACGGGCGTGGGCACCATGGTGGCCGAGGGCAAGGAAACGCGCGTCTTTGACGGCGAGACCTACGTGATGGAGCGGGCGCTTCTGCCCGAGGTGGCCCTGGTCAAGGCCTGGAAGGCTGACAAATCAGGCAACCTGATTTTCCGCCGCACGGCGCGCAACTTCAACCCGGCTGCCGCCATGGCGGGCAAAACCACCGTGGTCGAGGTGGAAGAGATCGTGGAGACGGGCACGTTTGATCCCGACTCGGTGCATTTGCCCGGCATCTATGTGCACCGCCTGGTGCTCAATGCCACGCCCGAGAAGCGCATCGAGAAGCGCACCATCACTGAAAAGGCAGGAGCTTGACCATGGCATGGACGCATGACGAAATGGCGGCCCGTGCCGCGCGCGAGTTGCAAGACGGCTTCTACGTCAACCTCGGGATCGGCCTGCCCACCCTGGTGGCCAACCATGTGAGCCCGGACATTGATGTCTGGCTGCAGTCTGAAAACGGCATGCTGGGCATCGGCCCTTTTCCCACGGAAGATGAGGTGGATGCCGACCTGATCAACGCCGGCAAGCAGACGGTCACGGTGCTGCCCGGCTCGTCCATTTTCGGCTCTCACGAGAGCTTCGCGATGATCCGCGGCGGCAAGATCAACCTGTCGATCCTGGGCGCCATGCAGGTGTCCGAGAAGGGCGATCTGGCCAACTGGATGATCCCCGGCAAGATGGTCAAGGGCATGGGGGGCGCCATGGACCTGGTGGCCGGTGTGGGCCGCGTGGTGGTGCTCATGGAGCATGCGGCCAAGAACGGCGAACACAAGCTGCTGCAGCACTGCACCTTGCCCCTGACGGGCGTGGGCGTGGTTGACCGCATCATCACCGAGCTGTGCGTGCTGGACGTGAAGCCGGACGGCTTCCACTGTGTGGAGCTGGCGCCTGGCGTGACGCCGGATGAGATCCGCCTGAAGACGGGGGGCCATGTGCACCTGTCTCACTTGACCGGCTGACAGCGCCCGTGCAAAGGGTCGAGGGCCGGTGGCGCAAGGCGTGCCACCGGCCTTTTTCCTGAGCGCTCAGGCCAGACGGGCTTGGGCAATCTTCAGCCCGGTCATGCCGCCCTCCAGACTGGCTTGTTGGGCCAGCTTGCGTTCGGCGGGCGTGGCGTGCTTGTCGTCCCACTCGTCCAAGGCCGGGGCCATGATGCGCTGGAACAGGGGTGGGCACAGGGCGATCAACAACATGGACAGGTAGCCATTGGGCAGCATGGGCGCGTTGGCGTAGGCGTTCAGCGTCCAGTAGGGTGCTTCGCCTTGGGCATGGTGGTGCGAGTGGCGGGCCAGGCTGAACAGCACGTTGGTGCTGGCCCAGTGGTTGGAGTTCCACGAGTGGCGCGGTTGCACAGCCTGGCCAGGCACGCGGACCAGACCGTAGTGTTCGAAGTAGTTGGTGATCTCCAGGTACTGCTTGCCCACGAAGGCCAGCAGTGCCCAGAAGCCCACGCCAGCCCAGCCGGCCATCAGGTAAGCCACGACGAACAGGGCGATGTTTTCCAGGTTGCCGCGCAGGAAGGGGCTGGCAAAGGGGTTCCACACCGACTTGCCCATCCTTTTCAGGCGAGCACGTTCCAACTCGAAGGCGTGTGTGTAGCTCTTGATGGTCGAGCGCACGGTGAAGGTGTAGAAGCTTTCGCCGCGGCGTGCGGTGGCGGGGTCGGCGTTGGTGGCCACTTGAACGTGGTGACCGTAGACGTGTTCGATGGCGAACGAGGTGTCGCAGGTGAAGGCCAGCATCCAGCGGCCCATGAACAGGTCGAAGGGATGGCCGGTGCGGTGGGTCAGTTCATGGCCCGTCACGGTGCCGCCCACGGCGTTCATCAGGCCGGTGGACACGATGCAACCGGCCCACATGGCCCAGTGCGTGGTGTGTTCCCGAGCAGTGAACAGGTCGATGCCCAGGTGGTCTTTCATCCAGGCGCCGTAGCCCAGCAGATCGCCCGAGCCGAACATCCACATCACCGAGAAGTTGAGCACGCAGAGCAGGGGCAGCATCAGGTACAGGGGCAGGTTGAGCAAGAGCTCGATCTGGAGCTTGGGCGGGCCGGAGGTGTCGCGGGGGAACAGCATGTCGGCGCCCACGAAAAACACGACGGCGCCCAGGAAGGGGGCCCACATCCACCAGCCCCCTTTCACCATGGCGAGCGCAAAGAGGGTGCCGATGAAGGGCATCAGCCAGCCTTTCAGGTACTTGAACATCTTGTGTATCTCCTCGAATCAGGTTGAGGTGGCGAGCGCGTGGGCCAGGGCCCGATCGCATCGCCAGACTGGGGCAACTTGAAGTTGTGGGTCCCAGCCATGAACGTGACTGTGCCGAAGCCCGAAAATCGGGGGCTGATCTGGCCTGGAATATGGCCAGTTGCGGCGGATGACGATGTCTTTCGGGCGCCTGAGGTGTGGCCTTG
>CANBUA010000317.1 GCA_947372535.1 Burkholderiales bacterium | reverse complement strand
GAGACCCACTGGATGTGCCCTTGGTCGTCCGTCTCCCACAGCCAGTCGCTGCTGCTCAGGCTGGCCGTGCGAATGCGCGATTCGAGCAGGCGGGCGCGGTGGCCGGCCAGCTGCGCGGCGATGATGTCGGCGACCACCAAGGCCACATCGGTCAGGGCTGCGGTGGTCGAGTCGTCGAAAGCCATGGGCCGCGTGTCAAAGACGCACACCGTGCCCAGGGCCATGTGATCAACCAGGATGGGCGCGCCGGCGTATGACCGCCAGGCCGGCTCGCTTTTGCCCTCACGCGAGCAGCCTTCCGGCTCGGCGGGCTCGATGCCGTGAACCAGGATGGGCTCTCGGGCAAGCACCACTTGTTCGCACAAGGAGCCGTCGCGGCTGAGGTGGCGGCGTGTGCTGCCGTGGCGGGCCAGGGCGAACACCCTGTGTGCATCGACCAGGTTGATCAAGGCGGCGGCCGCACCAGCGCGAGACGCGGCCAGTCGCACCAAGGCTTGCAAAGCAGGTGAGGGATCGGCGTCGAGCAACCGCGTGGCAGCTAGCAGGGCCAGGCGATCAGCTTCAGTGTGGAGGGGCGTGGCGGTGTTCATGGATTGGGCACGTCGCCTCGGGTAGGCCCACTCTAGCGCACGGTGGGTGGCGGTGTTGAGCAGTGTTTACCATGTAACAGATGCGTCGTGGCTGTTCGTCAACTCGAAGGCCACCTGGACTGCGGTGGGGTCGTGGGGCGGCGACCCCAGGGTGATGATGCCGCTGCCGTGCAAGGTGCAGGTGCTGCGGCGCAGGGCCAGGACCTGGGCGTCACGGTCGAAACGCACGTGCGAGCCGTTGTAACTCAGGTCGCTGAGGTAGAGGTGGCCGCTGTGTGCTTCGATGCGGGCATGCGAGCGCGAAACCCTGCTGTCCGACAAGCACAAGGTGGCTTGTGGGCTGCGGCCCAGGACGATGGGCATGTCTTCGATGGTGAAGACCTTGCATGTGTCCAGGTAGCGCAGTTGCAGGCGGGCTTGGGGGCTCTCGCCGGGCGTAGTCAACTCCATGGTCGAGACGGTGTTGCCAAAACGCACATTGTCCATGCGCAGGACGGGCACGGGCTCGGCTCGGCCGCGCAGGTGCAGGCGGTCGATGCTGCGGAAGCGGTCGAGTTGGTCGCTGCTCAGCTCGGCCACCAAAGGGCCTGTGGCCAGGGTTTCGTTGTCGCCGGCCAGGTCGATGAGGCGGGCGGCCACGTTGACGGCGTCGCCAAAGCAGTCGCCATCAACCTCGACGATTTCTCCCCAGGCCAGTGCGACCTTGATTTTCAGGGCGGGTGTTTTGAGCAGGTGGTCGGGCAGGGGGGTGATGCGCTCCAACGATTCGTGCAGGCCGGCCACTGATTCGACGGCGCGCTCGGGATCGTCGAAGACGGCCATCAGGCCATCGCCCAGTGATTTGACGACCGTGCCGCCGGATTTGGCGATGATCTGGCCGAGCAGGGCCAAGCTGTGCGTGACCACCGTAGCCGCTTCGGTGTTGCCCAAGCGGACGTACAGGGCCGTGCTGCCTCGGAGATCGGCAAACATGACGGCGCGGTTCTTGGTCGTACCCATTTGCCTATCTTCCGGCCAATCAGTCGGTCATGGCGTGAAAAAATGCACGGTTTTTAAGGGCATTTTGGATGTGTTGCAGGATGACCGAGCTGGCCCACCGTCTGGGCTTCGCATGCGCTCACCTCCGCCAATAAAGATCCACAAAAACAAAACGCCCGGTTGTCGCCGGGCGTTTTTGAGGGGATCAATCAACCGATCACAGATTGTCCAGATAGGTCCGCAGTTTGTCCGACCGGCTCGGGTGCTTGAGCTTGCGGATGGCCTTGGCTTCGATCTGGCGGATGCGCTCGCGGGTGACGTCGAATTGCTTGCCGACTTCTTCCAGCGTGTGATCCGTGGACATCTCGATGCCGAAACGCATGCGCAGCACCTTGGCCTCACGGGGCGTCAGCGAATCGAGGATGTCCTTGACCACGTCACGCAAGCCGGCCTGCATGGCCGCCTCGATGGGCGCGGTGTTGTTCGTGTCCTCGATGAAGTCGCCCAGGTGGCTGTCGTCGTCGTCCCCGATGGGTGTTTCCATCGAGATCGGCTCCTTGGCGATCTTCATGATCTTGCGGATCTTGTCCTCAGGCATCTCCATCTTGGCAGCCAGCGTGGGGGCATCGGGCTCGAAGCCGAACTCCTGCAAATGCTGACGCGAGATGCGGTTCATCTTGTTGATCGTTTCGATCATGTGAACCGGGATGCGGATCGTGCGGGCCTGGTCGGCGATCGAACGCGTGATGGCCTGACGGATCCACCATGTCGCATACGTCGAGAACTTGTAGCCCCGACGGTATTCGAACTTGTCCACCGCCTTCATCAAGCCGATGTTGCCTTCCTGGATCAGGTCCAGGAACTGCAAACCGCGGTTGGTGTACTTCTTGGCGATGGAGATGACCAGGCGCAGGTTGGCCTCGATCATTTCCTTTTTGGCATCGCGCGAGGCCTTTTCGCCCTCGTTCATGCGCTTGTTGATCGTCTTGAGGTCGTCGATCGGCACCACGGCCTTCGATTGCAGGTCGATCAGTTTTTGCTGAAGTTCCTGGATCGCGGGCAGGCTGCGGCCCATGACAGCGCTGTAGTTCTTGCCCGAAGCGATTTCCTTCTCGGCCCACTTCAGGTTGAGGATGTTGGGCGGGAAGGTCTTGATGAACTGCTCTTGCGACATGCCGCACTTGTCCACCACGATCTTGCGCAGTTCGCGCTCGTAGCGGCGGATGTCGTCCACCTGCGAGCGAAGCAGATCGCACAAGCGCTCGATGACCTTGACCGTGAAGCGCACGGTCATCAGGTCTTCGCTGATGGCCAGCTGGGCCTTGTTGTAGGCCGCCGACTTGTAGCCGTCCTTTTCGAAGGACTTGGCCATCTTCTCGAAATGCGTACGCAGCGTGTCGAACTTGCCCAGGGCGACGTTCTTGAGCTCTTCCAGCTTCTTGGTCAGGGCCTTGGAGCCGCCGTTGCCGTCGTCGTCGTCCTCTTCGTCGAACTCGTCGAAGTCTTCTTCGGCCACGTAGTCATCGGCTTCGCTTTCAGACACGAAACCATCGACCACTTCGGAGATCTTCATCTCGCCGCTGGCGATCTTGTCCGACAGGGACAGGATTTCGGCGATGGTGGTGGGCGAGGCCGAGATGGCCAGCATCATGGCTTGCAGACCGCCTTCGATGCGCTTGGCGATTTCGATTTCGCCTTCGCGGGTCAGCAGCTCGACGGAGCCCATTTCGCGCATGTACATGCGGACCGGGTCGGTGGTGCGGCCGAACTCGGAGTCCACCGTGGACAACGCGGCTTCGGCGGCTTCTTCGGCTTCTTCTTCGGTCGCTTGTGTCTGTGCACTGCCCGAGATCAGCAGCGTGGCAGCGTCAGGTGCCTGCTCGTAGACGGCCACGCCCATGTCGTTCAACATGGAGATGATGGCCTCAAGGATTTCGGCCTCGACGAGCTTTTCGGGCAAGTGGTCGTTGATTTCCTGATGCGTCAGGAAACCACGGGTCTTGCCCATCTTGATCAGGGTCTTGAGCTCCTGGCGGCGCTTGTTGACTTCCTCTTCGGACAGGGCGGTCTCGTCGATGCCGAACTCGCGCATGAGGGCGCGCTCTTTGGCGCGGGAAACCTTCATGCGCAGAGGCTTGGCCTTTGGCTTGTCTTCGGTGCCAGCTTCGGCCGTGGCTTCGACGACTTCGACTTCACCTTCCAGGTCGGCTTCGATGTCGCCGATGTCTTCTTCTTCGAAGGCCGCCTTCTTGGGCTCCTTGGCAGGCGCGGCTTCAGCTTCGGCCTTGGGCTTGCGGCCACGCTTCTTGGGCTCGGTGGCGGATGTGTCTTCAGCTGCAGCCTTCGCAGCGCGGGGCGCCGGGGCTTTTTTCATTTTGGTATCAGCGGTCACATCGGCATCGGCCAAGGCAGTCTTCGTGGGTTTCTTCGCCGTCATGCGGTTCCTTCGAAAGAAGTGACAGTGCTCTGTAGAACCCTCCATTATCCTTCAAGAGGGCGCCAGCGTCAAAAAAAGCTTGGCTTTTTGGGGCGCCTCAACGTGAGATGGGGCGCTGGCGCGTGATTTCCAGCTTCAAGGCGTTGGTTTGCCGAAGTAAATCCAATTTGCGCTGTTCGGCCTGCTCGGACAGCTCGCCCGATTGCAGCAGCAACTCCAGTTCGTCGTTGAGCGCCTGCAATTGCAAGGGCTGGATGAGGCTCATCAAGCCATCAATGCTTTCCTGGGCTAGGGTCACATCTTCAAAAGCACCCAGGCGCTGGGCCATTTGAGCCAGGCCTTCGTCGCCCACGGCATTGGGGTCATCAGCAGGGGCCTGAAGGCGGGAAAGCAGCTCGGGCGCTCCCAGTGGGCCCTCGTCGGCCACCAAACGGTCGAGCCAACTGAACAAGGCGCCCAATGGCATGGGCTGGTCGCACAGCAGGTCGTGGGCATCGGGGGGCAGGTGCTCCCACAGATCGCTGCGGTGCAGCAAGAGCCAGGCAGCGCGCTCCAGCGGGCGCGCTGCCTGGGGGAGGGGGCGTGCAGGAGGGCGGCCCTGGCGCTCCCAGCCACCACCGCCGTCGCGGCGCCAGCGGCCCTTCTGGCC
>CANBUA010000316.1 GCA_947372535.1 Burkholderiales bacterium | reverse complement strand
GCCCTGGGTGCTTTGCAGGGCTTGCGCCCACTCAAATCAAGCTTGGCGCAGATGATGATGTTCGGTCACCGCTGAGCCAGCATGGGCACGCTGGAGGGCGCGTCACTGAGGGATGGCGGCGTGTCCGCATGGGCCTGGATGGCATAGAGTGCCCAGGCGGTCATGGCGGCGAAAAGGGAGTTCTGAAGCAGTTTGCGCATGGTGGCCTCCGACAAATTCTAGGTTTCATCGTATGGAAACTGGCAAGTCCGCAGACCTTGGAACATCCACCTCATTGGGGGCTATTTCAGTCATTAGACGGCATTTTGGGAGCCGAAACCGCGTCCGGGGTGTCAATCCAGGCATCGCAGCCACTGCCGGCCGAAATCAGGCGTCCCGTCCACCAGCGCCAAAATCGGCTGGGCAGGCCTCTCACCGGTTTGAGCAGCAGCCCGCAGCGGTAGCGGGACTCCTGCGGCATCCACCTGAGGGCGCTGCAAGCCCCGTGTCGACGCCCACTGACGAGCATGCCCACGGGGCAGGGCTCAGCCAGACAGCACACGCCGCAACCATTGCAGGCCTGCCCGACGGGGGGCTTGGGCGGTGCTTCGAGGTGGATGTGGATCACTTGCTGCATCACGGGCGTGCATGAAGCCTTGGGGTTTGCGACAATCTTGCCCATGAACACCGCTGCCCAATCCCCCGAAAACCCGCAAGAGAGCGTCGATGACGTGATGACCCGCCTGGGCCAATCCGCCCGGCGCGCCGCCACCGTGCTGGCGGCCTCCTCCACGGCGGCCCGCAACGATGCCCTGCTGGCGCTGGCCAAGCGCATTCGTGCCGGTGCGGCTGAGTTGAGCGTGGCCAATGACAAAGACGTGAGCGGCGCGCAGGCCAATGGCCTGGCCGAACCCATGGTGGACCGCCTGCGTTTGACGCCCAAAGTCATCGAAACCATGGCCCTGAGCTGCGAGCAGGTCGCCGCCCTGCCGGACCCAGTCGGCGAGATGACCAACCTGCGTCGCCGCCCCACCGGCATCACCGTGGGCCAGATGCGCGTGCCCATCGGCGTGTTCGGCATGATCTACGAAAGCCGCCCCAATGTGACCATCGAGGCGGCCTCGCTGGCCATCAAGAGTGGCAACGGCTGCGTGCTGCGCGGAGGCTCCGAGGCCATCCACTCCAACCTGGCCTTGTGGAAGCTGGTGCAGGCCGCCCTGGCCGATGTGGGACTGCCGCCCGAAGGCGTGCAACTGGTGCCCACCACCGACCGTGCCGCCGTGGGCCGCCTGATCGCCATGCCCGAGTACGTGGACGTGATCATCCCGCGTGGCGGCAAGGGTCTGATCGAGCGCATCAGCAAAGAAGCCAAGGTGCCCGTGATCAAGCACTTGGACGGCAACTGCCACACCTATGTTGATGCCGAGGTCGATCTGGCCCTGGCGGTCAAGGTGACCGACAACGCCAAGACGCAGAAGTACAGCCCCTGCAATGCGACGGAATCGCTGCTGGTGCACGTCAAACAAGCGCAGGCCTTCCTGCCGCTGATCGGCGAGGTCTTCGCGGCCAAGGGCGTGGAGATGCGGGCCTGCCCACGCGCCAAGGCCATCCTGGGCGATGTCAAGGGCGCCAAAGTGGTCGAAGCCACCGAGCAGGATTGGTACGAGGAATACCTGGCCCCCGTGATCGCGGTCAAGGTGGTCGATTCGCTGGACGAGGCGATTGCGCACATCAACCAGTACGGCTCGCACCACACCGATTCGATCCTGACCACCAACCACCCCGATGCGATGCGCTTCATCCGCGAGGTCGATTCGGCCAGCGTGATGATCAACGCCTCCACGCGTTTTGCCGATGGCTTCGAGTACGGCCTGGGCGCCGAGATCGGCATCAGCACGGACAAATTCCACGCGCGTGGCCCCGTGGGGCTGGAGGGGCTGACCTCGCTCAAATACGTGGTGCTGGGCCAGGGCGAAGTGCGCACCTGAGCGCGCGCCAGTGCTGGACCTCACGCCGGCCAGCGTCGGCCTGATGCTGCTGGCCTCGACGGGCGCAGGCCTGGTCGATGCCATCGTCGGCGGTGGCGGGTTGATCATGGTGCCCTCGCTGTTCGGGCTGTTTCCGCAAGCCTTGCCGGCGACCTTGCTGGGCACCAACAAGGCGGCCTCGGTGTGGGGCACGGGATGGGCGGCTTGGCAGTATGCGCAGCGCGTGAGCCTGCCTTCAAAGCGCTTGGGTGGCGCCATCTTGGCCACCCTGATCGGTGCGGTGGTGGGCGCCTGGTTGGCCACCAAGCTGCCAGCTTCTTCATTTCGCGCTGTGCTGCCGGTGCTGCTGTCGGCCGTCTGGGTCTACACCTTGTGGCGCAAGGACCTGGGCAGGCTGCATGCGCCTTCGCTGTCGGCGCGCGGCGAGGCCTGGCTGGCCACGGTGCTGGGCGGCATCATCGGTTTTTACGACGGGCTGTTCGGGCCGGGCACGGGCAGCTTTTTCGTGTTCGCGCTGGTGCGTGGCCTGGGCTGGGATTTTCTGCATGCCAGTGCGGCGGCCAAACGATTGAATTTGGCCTCCAACGTGGCGGCCCTGGCCTGGTTCATCCCGAATGGCCATGTGGTCTGGGCTTTGGCCTGGCCGATGGCGCTGGCCAATGTGGCGGGCAGCAGCGTGGGCACGCGCTTGGCGATTCGCCATGGCGCGGGCTTTGTGCGCGTGGCCTTTTTGATCGTGGTGGGCGCCTTGATCCTCAAGACGGCGTGGGATGCCTGGCGGCTGTTCTGAGGCAGATCAGCTCAGGTCACAGAGGAGGCGTCGCTAACGGCCCCCACCTCAGAGCGTCGGGTCATTCAAGGCCTGGCAGGGCCGGCGTAGGGCATCCAGCCGACGCTGTGCGCATGCAGGCTCTGCACGAAGAGCTTGCCATTGACCTCAGTGGCGGCAGTCGTCTCAGGATAAGCGCCGGTCGCGTCTTGCAGGTCATCGAGGATGCGGCCTTGCTCATCGAAGGCAATCAGGTGGCCGTAAGCCGGTGGCACGGGCCACAAAAATCGTGGCAGGCGCAGCATGGCCGATCGCAACCGGGGTTTGTCAGCGGCCCAATCGAGCATCTTGCCGCGCGGCTTGGTCAGACCGGTCCAGATGCGGCCGTTCTCGCCGCGCGTGAGGTTGTCGGGGAAGCCAGGCAGGTTGTCGATCAGCACCTGGGCCGCGCCTTGATTCAACGCGTCTTGAAGCGTCGGTGCCGCCATGGCGCCGCCAGCGCCTTGGGTCAGCGAGAGCTGTTCCAGGTCGATCTTGAGGATGCGGTAGGTGCCGGTTTCCGACAAGAACAGTGAGCGCCCATCCTGCGAAAACACCAGGCCATTGGGGAAGCACAGGCCTTGCAGCGCCACGCGTTGGCGGCCCGTGGCCGGCTCGTACACCAGCACGCGACCCGTGCAACTGGCCTCCAAGATGTCGAGGATGCTGGCCTCGAAAGTGCCGCCCGAAGCCTTGGCGCCAAAGCGCGTGCTGGCATCGGTGAACCAGACCTGATCGTGCGGGCCGATGGTCACCGCGTCTGCATAGCGGATGGGATCGCCCTGGCCATTGGGGGCGGGCACCTGCTCCATGAGCGTCTTGACCTCGGGCGTGCCGCTCAGGTTCACTGACAGCAGGCCCTTCATGGCGTCGGCCACGTAGAGTAAGGCGCCGTCGGCCGTGATGGCCAGCCCCAAGGGGCGGCCACCTGTGTTGGCGAGCGTGCGGGCGTGGCCATCGGCGTCGAACTGCACGATGTCGCCGTTGCTCAAGGCGGTGTAGACCAAGCCGGCGTGGCTGGCGATGTGCTCGGGGCCGTCCTGGCCCGGCTGGAGCGGCCACGATTGCAGTTTGGCCAACTTGGTGTTGACCGCATGAACGCCCGTGTAGCCCGCATCGATCGGCGCCTGCCAGGCCGCTGGCTGCACCGGCACGGGCCAGAAGAGCAGGTAGGCCACCAGGGCGATCAGCGGCGTCAGCCAGGTGAGCAGGAATTTCATCGGCGGCGATTCAAGCGAAACATCACTTCTCGACGAAGGCGCGTTCGATCACATAGTCGCCCGGCACGCCTTGCGAGGTCGAGACGTGAAAGCCCGCGTCGTCCAGGATCTTGCACAGGTCGGTCAGCATGGAGGGGCTGCCGCACATCATGGCGCGATCGGTCTCGGGATTGAGCTGGGGCAGGCCCACGCCCTTGGCCAGGTCGCCATTGACGATCTGGTCGGTCAGACGGCCCTGGTTGCGGAATGCTTCGCGCGTGACCAGGGGGTAGTAAATGAGCTTGTCCGTGATCAGCTCGCCCAGCAACTCGTGCTTGGGCAGCTCCTGGCTGATGTAGTCGTGGTAGGCCAGCTCGCTGGTCCAACGCACGCCGTGCACCAAGACAACCTTCTCGAATTTCTCGTAGGTGTAGGGGTCCTGGATGATGCTCATGAAGGGCGCCAGACCGGTGCCCGTGCCGAACAGGTAGAGGTTCTTGGCGGGCTTGAGGTCATCGACCACCAGCGTGCCCACGGCCTTGCGGCTCACCAGCAGCTTGTCGCCCACTTGCAGATGCTGCAGGCGCGACGTCAAGGGGCCATCCTGCACCTTGATGCTCAGGAACTCCAGATGCTCTTCATAATTGGCGCTGGCCACCGAATAAGCACGCATGAGTGGCTTGCCGTT
>CANBUA010000315.1 GCA_947372535.1 Burkholderiales bacterium | reverse complement strand
TCTTCACTTGGACGCAGGCGTGTCCGGCCAATCGATCTCCGCCGTGTTGGCGCATTCGGACGCGCCGCTGTAGATGCTGCAGCGCACACGTTTCATCACCTTCAGGCCCTGTTTGTCATAGGAGCCCTTGTTGGCCAACTCTACTCGGGTGTCACGCTGGCCGACGATGAAGGCGACCGCGTCTTCCACCGGGTAATCCACCAGCAGATCGGCGGGCAGATCGGCATCGGCCTTGCGCACCGAGGCGATCACCTGATCGAACTGCCCGGCCCAGAACTGGCGGGATTTTTCACCGAAGCCTTCGGGGAACTTGCTGCGCTCGAACACCAGTTGCAATGTGGCAAAAGCCAGCGGGAAGCGCGAAATGCCGCCCTTGGTGCCCACGCCACGGTAGATTTCGAGGGGTTTGTAGGCCACGGCGGGCGCAAAAATCACGTCCAGGCTGCCGTTGTTGAACTTGGTGACGAAGTTGCTGATGTCGGACGACACTGGCTGCGCGCCGGCGCGTTGGATCAGGTAAGCCTGTACCTTGTCGTCGTCAAACGCCGGCATGCGGGCGCCTGCAAAGCCTTTTTTGAAGATGGTTCGGTCGCGGGCAAAGGTGTAGATCGCGCCAAGTGGCACGATACCGCCGACCTCGAAGCGGTCATGAATCGACAGCTTGGCGGCCCCGGGCGAAGCGAACACCTGGATGGCCTTGCGCACCACCTCATAGCTGGCGTTCATGTCGATCTTGCCGTCTTTCACGATGGTGGCCGCGCCGCCGTAATCCGTGGCCACGGTGACCGGGTTGTAGGCCTTGGTGCGGATGGAGGTCGCCATCAGGGCATCGCATTGGCCGACGCGGAAATCCTCGGAGGCCACGCGCTCGTCGGTGTAGGCCTTGAGCTTGAGGTCAACGCCCATTTTTTGAGCGGCCAGGGCGTAGGTCTTGGCGGTGTCGAAAATCTGGCCAGCCTTGCCGATGGGGTCCCACACGCAGACAGTGGGGCTTGGCGAGACGGCCCAGGCTTGTGCAGCAGCCAGTCCCAGGGTGGACAAGAGCATGGCAGAGCGAGAGGCGCGATGGATCCGAGTGGTCATGGACATGATCTGACTGATTCCGGTTTGTCGACAATGAATGAAGGATTGGAGGACTGGCGCGCGAAATGGTTCACGGCCACCAGTGCAACATGGGCTGGAAGAATTCGATGTGTTGTACCGCCAGCGGCCCGAAGGCCACGATGAGCAAGCTGATGGACATCACGGCACAAGGCAGCACCCAGCGCTCGTAACGCCGGTAGAAAGAACGGCCGGCCACTTCGCGGTCCGACAGTTCGATCTCGGCCTCGCCCACCACCTGGCGGGTCAGCAACTGGTTCAGTGCCACGGGCGGCAGCAGGTAGCCCAGCTCGAAGGCCACCAGCACCATCATCCAGAAATTGACCGGGTGGATGCCATTCTGATAAGCCATGGGCGCCAGGGTGCTGGAGACCAGGATGATGGCGCCCAGCGGCTCCATCACCATCCCCAGCAGCACCTTGACGATCACCAGGAAGCCCATGGCCAGCCACACGTTGGCAAAATGCTGCGGCAGCGCGCTCATGACCTCGGAACGCTCCACCATGCCACCGACCAACTGCGTGGCCACCATCAAGGTGATGTAGGCGCCGACGTGCTCGACGGTCTCGGAACTGGCCGCTTTGATGGCCGCCGTGGCACCCGCCGGGCGCTCGAGGGCCACCGCATCCACGCTGAGGCCAGGTGGCGACGAAGCGGTTCCGGCCACGCGCAACACCTTCGCATCGGCTCGTTTGGCCAGCACACGGTCGAACACGAGCACCAGCAGCATCAGGATGGGCAGGATGCTGGCGGCCGAATGCTCATCGAAATGCGTGTCGAGCACCTGCGCATAAAACACCAGGATCACCGCTACCAGGATCACGTAAGGCACCACGGCTTTCATCTCACGCAGCATTGCGGGTAAGGCCACCATGGGCGAGGCCATGCGGCTGGCGGGACGAGTGGTGCGGTCGGCCGACAGTTGCGAGGCGATGAAGAACATGGTCGAGGTCAGCGCGAACACGAAGCCGCCCCAATGGAACAACTGGGTGGTCGTGACTTGCCTGTTCAGGGCCGCGATGCCAACCACCAGCAGGCTGGGCCGCAGCACCGCCCCCAATGAGCCGGACATGGCCGTGGCCGCCAACGCATACTGGCTGGTGGCGCCCGCTGCGCGCACCTCGTGATAAATGATGGCACCAGCGGCGATCACGAAGACGCTGGAAACCCCCGCGTAGGCCGTGGGCAGCCCGGCTGCCAGCAAGATGATGTAAGTCAGGGCCTGCGGCGAGAGCTTCCACGGCCGCATCACGCTCATGAACAAGTCCACCAAACGGCTTTGCTTGAACAACATGCCTGCCCAGATGTGCAGGGACAGCGCCAGCGGCAGGCTCATGAAATCGAGCATCTTGTTGGCATAGATGGCCGGGCCGGACGGGTGCCCTTCCAAGAAAAAATACGCGCTGCTGACGATGCACATCGTGGCCACCAACGGCACGCATTCCAGGGCGCGCAGCCAGTTGCCCTGGTCTGGGGTAGACATCAAAACAGGAGTCGGCGGACGCCAGATTCTGTAAGCGCTGGTCAGTGCCATGGATGCGAACAAGGCCATCCACATGAAGTTCACCTGCGGCATCTCGATGGGGATGCCCGAGGCCAGGGAGAACTGATAGAAGCGCACGCTGGAGAACAGCAGCATGAGGCTGGCGATCAACATGCTCCACGACTGGATGAGGTAATCCCGCCTGCTGCGAGGGGGGCGGATGCTGATGTGGTGCTGGCCCAGGGTGGCGTGCGCCGCCGTGACCGTCAACAGCAGCAGCAGGATCAGGGCTCGGTTGTTCGAGCCCAGCATGAACAGCCCGAGGAAGCTGGTCTCCACCGTGCGGTACATCACCAGCGATGGCGTGATGTGCGACTTGATGCCCTCATAGAAGCGGTGCCTGACCTGACAGACTTTGATGTCCTCTTCGACGGAGGCTCGCAGCGCTGCTGGATCTTGTTGGATGTCGCCGAACATCGAGTCGATGTCGTCCTTGGGCGCCCGTTGGGCTGTGCCGGCTGCCAGGCGCCGCGCCAGTTCGGCCTCGACACTCAGGTCCTTTTTGCAGGTGGGGGCCGTTGGATCGGCGCGCAACATGAAGTACTGGATCTGGTGGGCCTGGTCACGGAACAGGCTCTCGCCCAACTTCAGCAACTGTCCGTGCACCATCTCACCCGTGCTGATGATGAGGATCAGGACCAGCAGCATGACCGTGGGCAGGGTCAGGCACCAGTCGGCCCATTTGCGGCCTGAGGCCACCTGGCCAGAGAGATCACTCATGCATGCTCCTTCATCGTTGTTGTGGTGCTTGACGGCTGGCCGAATCGCTTTGAGCGATGCGGCGCGCGTCATTTGAACCGATGCGAGTCGGGTCAACGGCAGGGGTTCCCCCGCATCGGCTACAGTTTTACATGGGCGCTCTGGCACGGGCCAAACGCGCCTCATCACACGCAACACAAGGAATCATGTGGCCGCCAGCAGCCTTCTCGCCCTGATCGACGACATCGCCACCGTGCTCGACGACGTCGCGCTCATGACCAAGGTGGCCGCCAAGAAAACGGCCGGGGTGCTGGGCGACGACCTCGCACTCAACGCCCAGCAGGTCACGGGCGTGCGGGCCGACCGCGAGCTGCCTGTGGTTTGGGCCGTGGCCATGGGCTCGCTCCGCAACAAGGTGATCCTGGTGCCGCTGGCGCTGGTCGTCAGTGCTTTGGCGCCCTGGCTGGTCACGCCGCTGCTGATGGTGGGCGGGCTTTACCTGTGCTTCGAGGGGTTCGAAAAACTCGCCCATCCCTTCATGCACAGTGCGGATGAGCAACAGGCGCATCGCGAGGAATTGGTGGAGGCGCTGGCCACCCCAGAGGTTGACATCCTGGCGTTCGAGAAAGACAAGGTCAAAGGCGCCATCCGCACCGACTTCATCCTCTCGGCCGAGATCATCGCCATCACCCTGGGCACGGTGGCCTCGGCGCCTTTGATCCAGCAGGTGGTCGTGCTTTCTGGCATCGCTTTCGTGATGACGGTGGGGGTTTATGGCTTGGTGGGCGGCATCGTCAAACTTGATGACGCGGGGCTCTACCTGAGCCTGCGCGGCGGCCCGGCGACCAAGGCATTCGGGCGTTTGCTGCTCAACAGCGCGCCTTATTTGATGAAGGTGCTGTCTGTCGTCGGGACGGTGGCCATGTTCATGGTGGGCGGCGGTATCCTGACCCATGGCGCGCCGCCAGTGCACCACTGGATCGAGCATCTGGCTGAGCAGGCCGGTGCCGTCTCGGATGTTGGCGCGGTGCTCAAATCGGTGTTGCCGACTTTGCTCAACACGGTGCTGGGGGTGCTCTCAGGCGCTGTGGCCCTGGTGATGCTCAGCCTGGCTCAAAAGCTCATGCCGTCTAAAAATTAAGGCGGGCTTTTTTGTCGAGAAGGTGGGCGAAACCGACCTCCATCGCCGCCTTCACGGCAGCCAGTCAATGTGGTGACCCAATTTGAGGGCCTTGGTCGCCAGGTAACGCTCGTTTTCCGATTGAGGCTCGATGCGCACGGGCACCCGCTCGACCACCTTGACACCTTGCGCCTCCAGCGTGGCTACCTTGCGGGGGTTGTTGGT
>CANBUA010000314.1 GCA_947372535.1 Burkholderiales bacterium | reverse complement strand
CACACGCCGTCGTGCGGCTCCAGCCAGGCGATGGGGATGATCCCGCCGTTCGGATCCACATTGCGTGAGCAGCAAGGGCTGGAGATCAACCAACCACCCTCAACTGCCGGCTCGATCGTGGGCTGCACATAGCGGTAGCGCACGCGCTGGCGCAAGGCACGCTCGATGCGCACGCGGTCCAGGTCGTGGACGCGGGCCGAGGTGCTGGGCGGCAGAGAGGCGAGGGCGGCGCACATGGGTGGTCCTGCTGGGTGGAGCCCGGGATCAGGCGGCAGCCGCGCTGGTGCCCGCGGCGGCGGCCTTGCGGGCCTGCTCGACCATGGCTTCCAGTTCCTGGCGCAGCATGATTTCTTCTTCCAGGCAGCCGATCACCTTGCCGTCGAACTCCACCATGTACACAGGCTGGTTGCCTTCTTCGTGGTGGCCGACCTGGACGATCTCGCCCTCGGCACCTTGCGCCACCAGAACGGCGTCATCGGGCATGTCGGGGTAGGTGCCGTCGTTGAGCATGTCCACCAGCGCCAGGACGAGCTGGCCCCATTGGTAGGAGGGTTCGCGCGTTTCGATCATCATGATGAAATCCTTGGTTCAACGCAGTTGCTGGAGTTCGGTTGCCCGGTCACCCAGCTGAGCCAGGATGTCTTCGGGCAGGTTGTCGAGCGTCATCAACTCTTTGGCCCGCATGCCCACGCGGTAGCCGTAGTCGGTGAACTCGACCGCATAGATGTAGAACTGCTGCAGGAAGGTACCGATGGAGACCACGTAGCCCACATCGCCCTTCTTGACCAGCACCTCGCCGATGTCACGGCCGTTGAAGGTGCCGTCATTGCGGATGATGGAGCGGGCCACCACGCGTTCGCCAAAGGAGAAGCGGGGCGGGTCGGCCACTTCGATCGCGTCGTCGTCTCGGTTGATGTCACCCATGGTCATGCTCCTGGTCGGAAGTGGTGGACGGGCTGTGTTCGAACTGGGCCCAGCGCGCCTCGGCGGCCTGGGCCAGCATGGGATCGGGGTCTTGCCGCATGTGCTGGAGCACCGCCGGCAGCGCGCGCTGGATGACTTCCCAGCGCACCAGCAGGTCTTCGTCGTCGGCCATGCGATTGAGCAGGCCAGAGGGCAAGCGCTCGGCCACCAGGCGGCGCACGCCCGGGTCCTTGTCATCGGCCATGCGCAACAACGCCGGCATCTCGATGCGCTGGGCCACTTCCTGGCGGACCACGGCTTCGCGGTCATTGGCCATCAGGGGCAGCAGGGCCACCGTCAGGCGGCGCGCCACCCACTGGCGCACGCCATAGTCCGGGTCCTGCACCATGGCGGGCAGCTGATCGGTGTCCAGGCGCTGGGCCACGCGGATGCGCACTTCGCGGTGCGGGTCCTGCTTCATCTGCTGCAACAGGCGCTGTGGCAGGCGCAGGGCCACTTGCAGGCGCACCGTCTCGTCCACATCCTTCATCAGCGAGGGCAGGTGAAAGACTTCGGTGTAGCGCGCGGCAATGGCCCGCACTTCGAAGTAGGGGTGGGCCAGGTGCTGCGCGGCCAGCTCTTTGTGCCAGCGGAAGAAGCGGTCGATGCGGCGGGCGTAGCTGTCCTGCATGCAGGCATGGCCGGGCTCACAGGCTTGCGAGGCGAGCATGGCTTGATGCTGGCACGCGCTGCAGTCGATGGGCTCGGCCATCCAGTTCTGCGCAACGATGTCGCCGGCCGGGGCGCGCACCGCCGGCTTGGCGGCGTTCAGGGTGGTGTCGCAAGCGGTCATGGCGCGGTGCTCCAGCCCCGATGGGGTTTGCGGCCTTGCTGGCGGGCCAGCTCGTCGGCATCGGTGTCTTCGTCGTCCAGTTCCGCGGCGGCGCGCTCGGCCTGGGTCAGCACCGTCAACAGCACGGCACCACCCACGCGGTCGTGCGGGTCCAGCTGTTTCAAGGTGCTCAAGGCCAGGCGGCCGGACTCGATGTGGCCCAGGCGCAGGTGCAGGTAGGCGTAGCCCTTGAGCGTGAACAGGTAGAAGCGCGCGGCCGCGTTGAAGCGGGCGTCGTCATCGCTGATCACGGGCAGGGCGCCAGCGTCATCCTGGACGGGCGGCTGCAGGGCCGACCGGGCCATGGCCAGGGCGTCCTGGGCCACGTCCAGCGCCTGGTTCAGGCGGTGGCCATAGAAGTGGTAGCGGTACAACGCGATCAGCGTGGCCGGGTGGCCGGGCACTGCGTCGCGTGCACGTTGAATGAGTTCGGCCGCATGGAGATCATGCGGGCCGAGTTGGCCAGCTTCAGCCAGCCAGGCTTCGACCTGCGGAGGCAGGCCTCGGCCGAGAACGGCCAGATCGAAGTCCACGGCATCCACGGCCTCGGCAGGCCCTTGTGGGGATGCATCGGCGTGGGGCGTGGACATCGTGTGGCCTGCTCTCTGTGCGTTCAGTGCGTGTGTGGCGTGCGGGGCGCACCCATCGACTTGATGGAGCCGATTTCGATGCGTGAGACCGCAGGTGCCGAGGCACTGGGCGCAGCGTCACCGCTGCTGCTGCAAGCGCAGGGCGCAGCGCCGGGATTGAAGAAAGTCAGCCCCGACTTGGTGGGCGTGTCCGCGAAGTCCACCTGCACGCCGTCGAGCAGCGTGCAGGTGTCCGCGGGCATGAACACCTTGATCCCGTTGACGGTTGCCGTTTCGTCGCCAGGGGCGGCTTCGGCTTCTACGGTGAACTCGGCGTTGTAGCCCGAGCAGCCACCCGCAGTCACGGTGAGTCGGAATCCTGCCGTGGAGGGCAGGCCCGAGAACATCACCATGCGGCGGATGAACTTCTCGGCGGCGGCGGACACAGTCCAGTTGGGTAGCATGGGGCTTCCTTCCGCTCAGGCCGAGACGATGCAGCCGTCAACCGGGCACACAGCCACGCACTGAGGCGCATCGAACTGACCTTCGCATTCCGTGCACTTGTTGGGGTCGATCTTGAAGGTGCCACCCTTTTCGCTGATGGCGACGTTGGGGCATTCGGGCTCGCAGGCGGAGCAACCGGTGCAGGTCGAGGCAATGATCTTGAGGGCCATGGTGTTCTCCTTGATGGTCCAGGGGGGAAGAAATCAGGCAGCCGCTTCGGAGGAGAAAGCCCCCTGACGGATCTGAGCGTCGCCGCGGTTCTGATGCGTGATCTCGCCGCTGGCAATGCGACCGGCGTAGTCGGCAAACCAGCTCAACGCAGCCTTCTCGATGAACTCGTGGGCGTACTGGTCAACCGGCTCGATGCCGGCGGCCTTGAGTTCATCCTTGGGGCAGGCGCCGATCTTGGCGACCAGCACGGCGTGGCAGTCGTTGATGGCGTTGACGATGGACGGCAGTTGCTCGTCTTCACCGAAGCCGCCCTGGCAGAACAGGTCGACGCGACGGTGTCCCACGAACAGCGCTTCACCAGCCGAGACTTCGAAGATCTGGAATTCGGTGGCGTGGCCGAAGTGCAGGTTGACGCGGCCATGGCCTTCGGTGGCGACAGCGACCAGCACCTTCATGTCGGGGTCGACGGCAGGCATGTTGGCCTTGGCCGATTCCAGGGCTTCGATCTTGGCGGTGTGCTGCGACTGGCGTTCGATCTCGACCTTGTCCTGGTAAGTCTTGCGCTTGTCCAGGTCATAGACCACTTCCATTTCCTCGATCTTGTCGAGGGTGAACTCTTCCGAGCGGTCTTCGCCCAGCAGGCCCACGGCATCGGCACGGCACTGACGGCAATGGCGCATCAGGTTGGCACCACCGGCGCAGGCGTCTTGCACAGCCTTGAGCTCTTGCGCGGTCGGGCCACGTTGGCCGTTGAGGCCGAAGTAGGTGCCGTGCTCGGCTTCCGAGATCAGCGGCATGATGTTGTGCAGGAAGGCGCCGCGCTTCTTGACTTCGCGGTTCACTTCGATCAGGTGCTCGTCGTTGACGCCGGGGATCAGCACCGAGTTGATCTTGGTCAGCACACCACGGGCCGTCAGCATTTCCAGGCCGAGCATCTGGCGCTCGTGCAGGATGCGAGCGGCTTCATAGCCGGTCACGCGCTTGTGTTCCCAAAAGATCCACGGGTAGATCTTTTCGCCCACAGCCGGGTCCACCATGTTGATGGTGATGGTGACGTGGTCGATGTTGTACTTGCAGATCTCGTCGACCATGTCGGGCAGGGCCAGACCGTTGGTGGACAGGCACAGCTTGATGTCGGGTGCCTTCTCATGCAGCTCGCGCATCGTGTCGAAGGTCTTCTTCGGGTTGGCGAGTGCATCGCCAGGGCCCGCGATGCCCAGCACGGTCATCTGAGGGATTTCGCTGGCCACAGCCAGCACCTTCTTCACCGCCTGTTCAGGCGTCAGCTTCTGCGAGACCACGCCGGGGCGCGACTCGTTGCTGCAGTCGTACTTGCGATTGCAGTAGTTGCACTGGATGTTGCAGGCCGGGGCCACAGCCACGTGCATGCGGGCATAGTGATGGTGGGCCTCTTCCGAGTAACAAGGGTGGTTCTTGACCTTGTCCCAGATCTCTGCAGGCATGTCGTCAGGGCCACCAGAGGTGCCGCAACTGGCCTTGCCTTCGCCGCCTTCAGTTCCGCAACCGCTGTGGGATGCAGGATCTGGGGCCGCCCCGAGGGGCTTGATCTGACCGATACCGATGAAGGCCGTCGTGGCCAAAGAGGACGCTTCCATGTGTTTCCCCGTCAGTGAGCTTTCGCTCGGATTGATGGGGCGGATTGCCAAAA
>CANBUA010000313.1 GCA_947372535.1 Burkholderiales bacterium | reverse complement strand
CCTGGTAGCGCGGGGGCTCAGTCGCTTCGGTCATGGGGCGCTGGGGGCGCATGGGGCACGGCATCTGCAGGATCCCCGCTGCGCACGGCAGGGTCGTGCGGCTCATCGGCATGGGCCAGCTCGGCCTGGGTGCGCTCCAGTGGCCTGTGCACCGGCGTGGCCTTGGCCATGGCCATCCACACGTCAAAGGGGATGGTGCAGGGCGCATGCCGCGCGGGGCGCAGCATCTCCAGGCGGCCGGTTTCGATGTCGCCATGGATCACCCAGACGCCCAGCTCTTCGGGCAGCTCCTGCGGCTCGGCCACGCCCTGCGGAAAGACATAGTGGCATTCGCTGCACAGCCACTGGTAAGAGCTGCGCTTGGCCGTGTGGCGCAAATCCGAGAGCAGGTCGGCGCGGCTGACCTTCACCTCGTGCACCATGGGCTGCAGGTAAGCCGGGTTGCTGGTGCGGCGCACCGAGAACAGGTCGGGGCGGGTCATGCGCCAGCGGTAGCTCTTGCTGGCATCGCGTGGGCCTAATGCGTTCTCGTCGGCATCCGGCTCTTCGGCGCCCCACAGGGTGGACAGCTCGCCGCTGGTCGCGATGCCTGGCGCGCCAGGTGGCGATGGATCGCCCTCGACCTGCGCGTGCAGCGACAGCTCTCGCCACACCAGCCGCCCCGCTTCGGTCAGCAAGTCGGACATGCGCAGGGCCAGGCGGTCATGGTCGCTCTCTGCCCGGCGCTGGGCCTGCCGACCTTGCGCCAACACCGCAACGCCGGCATCCGTCAACCGCAGGCATTCCTGGGCGGGGTGATCGCCCACCAGGCTCACCCAGCCGGCGGCCAGGAGGTCGATGTCGATGGGGTCGCGGCTGGGCCAGCCGGCGGAGCGCCAGATCTTCATCAGACGCGACAGGTGCGATCGGGTGGGATGGATGCTCACGGCCAAGGTTCCTGGGCTTCAGGCCGGCCAGGGATTGAGCACGTCCACCTTGCTGGCCTCGAATTCCGCCACATTGTGCGTCACCACCGTCAAGCCATGGGCCAGGGCGCACGCAGCGATCGGCCGTTTGCGGCTCAGTTCGGCAAGGTGCGCAAGGTGAAGGCCCCGCGCGCCTCGCTGAACACCAGCTGGAGTGTTTGCGGCTTCGGTGAGTCTTCGATGCCCTGTTGGCGGAAGAACTCTTGGGATTCGATCACGCGGTCGCCTGATGCCGTGCGGACTTTCAATTGCAGCCCGCCACCGCCGCTCAAGAGCGGGAACAGCCACCACTGCCCATCCTCAAGCAGCAGTGCGGCCGCCACGCAGCGCGCAAACAGCGCGTCGTACACCGCGCGGCTGATGTACAGCCGACCCTCACGCAACTCAATGCTGTGCGGTGTACCTTGGGACGGGCTCTGCTCAATCGACATGCGCAGGCATTGCGATGACTTGATCGATGTGCGCGTTGATGAGCTCGGCCACGCGGGCCACGCTGGCTTGCACAGGCTCACTCAAGGCGAGCCCATAGCCCAGATCGGCGGCTTCGATCAGGAAGACTTCGGTGCGCGCCACGAAATCAGCCCCGAAGATCTTGCTGCCCGCGTACAGGGCATGGTCCCAGCGCAGGCCATGCAAGGTGAAGCCATGCTCGGTGGGTGTCATGGCTTCGCTGCCCGGCAGCCGGAAGATGGCCCCGGCCTCGCTGCCGCTCTTGCTGGCGTCGACGATGACCACTCGTTCTGCGCCGCGCGCACGAAACATGACGTCCATGCCCTGTGTGCCCGCATCGATCAGCTGCACACCGGGTGTCTGCGCATGCGGGCCGCGCAACAAGGCCTGGATCACGGCGATGCCCGCGCCGTCATCGGAGCGCGTGGGGTTGCCGCACCCGATGACGATCAGCCGCGCAACGGCCTCTGCTTGAAGCTCAGTCACGTCAGACACATCAGACGCGCCAGAGGCGGCACCACCAGTCGGGCTCGGCGGGCATGTCCAGCTCGGGCAAGTCGCACCATTTGCGGTGCACAAGGTAGTACATGCACTCCTGGCAGCGCAGGTTGTCTTCGCCGTAGGGGTGGTCGATCCAGCCCGTGAGCTTCATCTTGCCGACGATGTCGTCTTCAGGCAGCACGCCGCAGCGGGCCAGCAGCACGGCAAAGTCATCGCTCGTGTAAGGAAAGGGCTCGGTTTCAGTCTCCAGCCCCCCTGCCATGAGCTGGGTCATCTTGGCGCGGATGGCGCCGTCGGGATCAATGGGCATTGCAAAGCTCCTTGCGAGAACGTCTCAGGCGTGGATGGTCAGGCGGTGCGGAAGCGGGCAAGTTCTTCGCCGGTTTTCGCGTCGTGGGCATGGACCGTGCAGACGAGGCAGGAGTCAAACGAGCGGGCCACGTGCCCCACTTCGACGGGATCCTTGGGGTCGGCAATCGGGGTGCCAATCAGGGCTTGCTCAATGGGGCCAAGAACCCCCTTGTTGTCCCGTGGGCCGACGTTCCAGGTGGTGGGCGCGATGATCTGATAGTTCTTGATCTTGCCGCCTTCCACTTCGATCCAGTGGCACAGCGCGCCGCGGGCCGCTTCGGTCGCGCCCCAGCCACGGCCGTCTTTTTCTTTCGGCTTGATGTACCAGGGCTCGCCCAGGCGGAACTCTTTGAGGCAGCGCTCGGCTTCGCGGTAGAGCTTGACGGCTTCGTGCATGCGCGCGATCTGGCGCAGGTGCACGCTGGCACCACCCATGCGCTTGTACATGTCGAGCACGAAGGGGTCGTGATGCTGCCAGGCTTCGCCGTGCTTGCCGCCCGCCACCAGTTGGCGTGCGAAGGGGCCGGCTTCAAGGCGGCCCACTTCAGAGTGCAAGACCGAGCTCGACCACGAGTACTTGCCCGCGTAGTCGATGTCGTTCTTCTGGGTGGGCTTGGTGGTGCGGTCAAAGGGGTGATAGTCGGCCGTGCCCTCGTCGTACCAGGCGTGGCTCAGGTTTTCGCGAGCGTACTTCTGGTCCATCACGGTGTGGGTGTCGGTCGCGCCGTCGTAGACGCCACCCTTCATGATGACTGCGGCATTGCGCCCGTCGATGGTGGGCTTCTGGTACTTGTCTTCGTGGGGCAGGTAGCCCCAGGTCACAAACTTGCCAACACCTGCGCCGTATTTGTCCAGGCCAATGTCCAGGCCCATCTTCCAGTAGAAGCCGAGGTCGGAGTTGGCATGTGCAGGCGACTCGTCCAGCCAGGCCATGAAGTCGTCGTAGGACTTGATCTGCTCGTAACGTTCCAGCGAGCAGCCCAGCCACATGGGCTCCAGCCAGTTCTTCTTGAAGTATTCAAGGATGGAATAGGCGCGCGTGATGTCGGTCAGGGTGGGGGCGCTCATGACGCCGCCAGGCACCATGTAGCTGGAGTGCGGCCATTGCCCACCCAGCATGGCGTAGATCTCGACGGGCTTGCCCGAGATGGTCACGCCGCGTTCGTACGAGGTGCCGGTGAACGGCGAGAAGCGCTTGACCGCCTCTTCGTAGTACTTGCTGCCCCGGTAGTTTTTATTGGTCAGGTCGATGGCATAGAGGCCATAGAAGTAGCGCGGCTGGCTTTGCAGGGTCTCGACGATCTGGCCCAGGTTGCGCGCCAGGATGGCGTTGCGCGGCACGGTGGTGCCCCAGGCCGTGTCGAGCGCCCAGGCGGCGCAACTCAGGTGCGACGCACCGCAGATGCCGCAGGCGCGTGGCGTCACCACCAGGCCTGCTTGCGGGTCTTTGTCTCGCAAGATGACTTCGAAGCCGCGGAACAGTTCGGCCTGTGTCCAGGCATTGACGACGACGCCGTTCTGGATGTCGACACGCACATCGAGGTCGCCTTCAACGCGCCCCACCGGTGAGATGTCGAGGGTTTGGATTTGTGCTGACATGAAGGATGCTTTCAGGTTGGCGGTCAGACCACGAACATGTCGTACTCGGCCCATTCGGGTGAAGCGTTCTTGGCGGCCACGGTGAGCGCCAGATAGCCCTTCTTGTTGACGCCGGCGGGCAGGTCCTTGGGCACGCCCATGATGGTCTGCGTCTTGAAGACGGTGCCTGGCGCCAGGTCGAAGAAGGGAAACTCGGGCTCGGTGCAACCCATGCAGGGCATGCCGGCGCGTGTCTTGGACGATTGCCGATTCCACAAGATGCGGTTGCAAGGCGAGTGCGTCATGGGGCCGCGGCAACCCAGGTCGTAGAACAAGCAGCCCTTGCGCTGGCCGAACTCGGTCGCGCTGATCTTGTACGCAAAGTGCATGGCGCGCGTGCAGCCCGTTTGCGTGAACGACTGGAAGAAGGTCTTGGGCCGCTGGAAGTCGTCGAGCGCGATGTCGGCGCCGCGCCCCGTGGCGACCGCCACCACGATCTGCGTGATCCAATCCGGGTGAGCCGGGCAGCCAGGGATGTTGATGACGGGCAAGCCCGCTTTGGACCGGTAGTTCGTGCCCAAAGCACCGCCAGCGGCGCGCTTGAGGAACTGCAGGCCGGTGGAGTCGGAGGGGTTGGGGGCGGTGGCAGGGATGCCGCCCCAGGTGGCGCAGTCGCCCACCGCCACGGTGTAGCCGGCCACAGCCGACAGCTCCTTGACCCATTGCTTCATGGGGCGCCCCGCGAAGCGGTTCCACTCGCCCGTGCCATTGGGCGCGTGAACGATGGTGCCTTCGAACACGAAGATGTCGAGCGGGATCTTGCCGCTGAGGATGTCGGCCAGCATGGCTTTGAGGTTGTCGCCCAACTCCACGCCCAGCGAGGGGTGCCACAGCAC
>CANBUA010000312.1 GCA_947372535.1 Burkholderiales bacterium | reverse complement strand
GTCTGATGGGCGCGTGCCCTTGTAGAAGTTCAGGCCGCGTTGCTGCGAAGTCGTCAGCGTGTTGTCCAGATTGCGGATCGGGTTGGGCGGCAACTGCACATTGAGCTGGAAGTCGGCGAAGGTTTGCATGTCAGCTTCGCTCATCGGGGCGGCGTTGCCGAGCAGACCCGCAAAAGCCACCGCGAAGTTCTTGAACGACAGGTTGGCGTCTTTGGCCGAGGTGCCGAAGATGCCCACCGAGCGGTCGCCGCGCCAGTGCATGGCGCCGGAGTTGCGCATGCCGCGCAGGGTCTGCGTGGTCATCGGGCCCTTCATCGGGTGGAAGTCCGAGGGCTTGTCGCTGCCATTGATCTTGACGGGCACCTTGTAGAGCGCCTTGGCCACGGGGAACTGGATCGAATCGACGAACTTGCCGGGGATGACGCTGGTCGTGACCTTGTCGTCCGGGTTGCCCAAGTCCCAGGCCACGTCGTCCACATCACCGAAGATGTGGCAAGAGGCGCAGGACGCTTCGCCATTGGCCGACGAGCGCGTGGCGTCATACAGGAAGGGGCGGCCGGCCACGATGTTGGCGGGCTCCGGGTTGGGCAGCACGGCCTTGGCCACTTCGCTGCGCGAGGCCAGGTTCACGACCTTGACCGAATTGTCGAAGCGGGTCATGACGTACATCTGGCCACGGGCATCATCGAGCAACACGCCGCTGGGGCCACCGCCGCTGACGGTGATGTAGTTGGCGCTGGCCGTGCGGGGGTTGAAGGTGTCGGCCTCCAGGTCGGCCGTGTTGAACACGCCGATGCGGCTCGAGCCATAAGCGGTCACGTACAAGGTCTTGCCGTCCTGGGTCACGGCCATGTCCAAGGGCATGGACAGGCTGTGCTGCTTGGCCGTGGCGTCAAAGCCTGCGTCATTGGCCAGCTTGGTGTAGTCGATGTGCTTGTTCAGGTAGCGAGGCGTGACCACCGCGTTCTTGATCACGGTGATGCGTGTCATCGCCAGCTTGCCCTGCACGGTCTTGCCCTTGCCGGCATAAATGCCGGGGCCTTCGAAGCGGCTCAGGTTGTTGGCTTCGGTGTTGGACACGTACAGCGCGCCGGTCACCGGGTTGGTGGCCATGTTGAACAAGGTGGTGCCAACACCGGTGTAGGCGGTCTTTTGCGTGAGCGCGCTGGCATCCAGCGCGAACACGTCCTTGTCAGGCAGGGAGAAGCGCACGGCATTGCTCCAGTCACGGCCAATCTCGTCTTCCCAGCGCTTCTTGAGCTGGTTGTATTTGACGATGAGGCCGGTCTCGGGCGCGGGCTTGCCTTCGACGTTGGTCTTGGGACCATGCAGGCCGCCAGGCACACTCTTGCCGTTCATCATGCAAGCCTTGGTGGCATCAAAGCCGTTGCAGACCATTTCCTCATCGACGGTCGCGGTCTGGTTGCCCGATTTGAAGGCGGCCACATAGACCGTGTTCTTGTCGGGGCTCACGGCCAGGGCGCGGGGCGTGTCGGCAAAGAAACTCACGATGCGTTGCGGGATGCCGCCCACGCCCGCACCCAGGCTGGCCGGGTTGAAGACCCAGACGTCGGCCCGACCGATGCTCGGCGTGGTCAGCTTCGGATCGCCCGCGCCAGGCACGCTGGCAATCGTCGGATTGGTCAGTTGCTGGCCTCGGTGCGCGGCGGTGATGAAGGCGCGCGCGGGCGAGCCGGCAAAGACGATGTCGCGGGGCTCATCGCCCACGAGCAAGGTGCGCGTGACGCGAGGCACGCCATCGAGGCTGACGACGCTGACGCTGTCGGACAGGTGGTTGACCACCCAGACTTCGTTGTCGCTGCGGGCGGCCACGGCCACCGGCTCCAGGCCGACGGGCACGCGTGCGATGAGCTCCAGCCCACCGGTGGTGATGCGAAACACATCGAGCGTGTTGTTGGGCGTGTTGACGGCAAACAGGCGCGTGCCATCGGGCGATTGCGCGATCGGGCGAACATGCCCGCTGTCAAAGGCCATGAACGATGGCGCGGCTTGCGCGCCAGGCGCAACCATCAGCAAGGGCAGGGCCAGTGCACATGCTTTGAACAGCGTGCGCAAGCCTCGGAGTGGGAAGGTGCTCATGAAGGTTGATTCCATTTTTTGGTCAGTTGCTGCTGTAGGCGATGCGCGAGCCCGAACCGGGCGGCGTGCAGGTGTAGGTCACCTCCTGGCCAGCGGTCGAAGCCAGGGCGCGCAGCGCGGCGTCGGTGCGGCGGGTGCCATCGGCGGCGGCGAAGGTGGCGCCCGCGACGTCGTAGACATAGCCACGGCGCGTGCCGGCCTCCACCACGCTGGCCACGAGGTCGCATTCCGTCACGGTGCCGCCCAGCTCCTTGGACACGAAGGGCGCCTTGGCACGCTGGATCAGGAGGTCCACGCGGGGGCCCACCACTGAGGCATTGGCCGACGTCAGCGTCGCTTGCTGACCCACGATGGGCGCCAGGTCGCTGTCGAAAGCGTACATGAAGTCCACCACATCACGACGGGTCGCATCAGGATCCCCCAATGGGAAGCCTGTGGCGGTCGTGGGGCGAAACACCTTGGCCGTGAAGAAGTGCTGCAGCGTGTCCACGGCACCGTCGTTGGTGAAACCGAAGCCACGCACCTGGTCGCCCATCTGGCCCGAATCGCCGGCGCTGAAGAACGGCATCGCGGGCATGCCGAACATGCCGACCTTGGCGTACATGTTGCGCAGGTGCGGGATCTTGATGATCTGCGTGACACCTTCGAAGCTCTGGTCGCCATTGGTGCCGTAGAAGCCTTGCGCCGGGTCCAGCGTGTGGCAGCCATTGCAGTTCTGCGAGGTTTTCAAATCGCCCACCAGTATGGGCGAGAGTTTGATGCCATCAGAGGCGCGCGTGCCCTTGTAGAAGTCCAGGCCGCGTTGCTGCGATACCGTCAAGGAGTTGTCCAGATTGCGGACCGGGTTGGGCGGCAGCTGCACGTTGAGCTGGAAGTCGGCGAACTTTTGCATGTTGGCCTCGCTCATGGGCGTGGCATTGCCCAGCAGACCTTCGAAGGCACCCGCGAAGTTCTTGAACGACAGGTTCGCATCCTTGGCCGAGGTGCCGAACACCCCGGTGGAGCGGTCGCCACGCCAGTGCATCGCGCCAGCATTGCGCATGCCGCGCAAGGTTTGCGTGGTCATAGGGCCCTTCATCGGATGGAAGTCCGTGGGCTTGTCGCTGCCGTTGATCTTGGCCTTGACGTTGAAGAGCAGCTTGGCCACGGGGAACTGGATCTTGTCCACAAACTTGCCGGGGATGACGCTGGTCGTGACCTTGTCGTCCGGGTTGCCCAGGTCCCAGGCCAGTTCGTCCATCTCGTCGAAGATGTGGCAAGAGGCGCAGGAGGCTTCGCCGTTGGCCGACGAGCGCGTGGCGTCATACAGGAAGGGGCGCCCCGCGATGATGTTGGCAGGCTCCGGATTGGGCAGCACGGCCTTGGCCACTTCGCTGCGGGAGGCCAGGTTGACCACCTTGATCGCATTGTCGAAACGCGTCATCACGTACATCTGGCCGCGCGACTCATCGAGCACCACGCCGCTGGGACCACCACCGCTGACAGTGATGTAGTTGGCGCTGGCCGTGCGTGGGTTGAAGGTGTCCGCTTCAAGGTCGGCCGTGCTGAAAACGCCGATCTTGCTGGAGCCATAGGCTGTCACGTACAGCGTCTTGCCGTCCTTGGTCACCGCCATCTCCAGCGGGGTGGCCAGACTGTGGTTCTTGGTCGTGGCATCGAAGCCCGCATCGTTGGCCAGCTTGGTGTAATCGATGTGCTTGTTCAGGTAACGGGGCTTGACCACGGCATTGGCGATCACGGTGATGCGCGACAAGGCCAGCTTGCCCTGTACCGTCTTGCCGGCGCCAGCGTATTTGCCGGGGCCTTCGAAGCGGCTCAGGTTGTTGGCCTCGGTGTTGGTCACATACAGCGCGCCCGTGGCCGGATTGGTGGCCATGTTGAACAGCGTCGTGCCCACACCGGTGTAGGCGGTCTTTTGCGTGAGTGCATTGGCGTCGACCGCGAACACGTCCTTGTCCGGCAAGTTGAAGCGGATGGCGTTGCTCCAATCACGGCCAGTCTCGTCTTCCCAGCGCTTCTTGAGCTGGTTGTACTTGACGATCAGGCCGGTCTCGGGGGCGGGCTTGCCTTCCACATTGGTCTTGGGGCCATGCAGGCCGCCGGGCACGACTTTGCCGCTCACCATGCAGGACTTGGTCGGATTGAAGCCATCGCAAACCATGCCTTCATCGACCGTGGCGGTCTGATTGCCAGACTTGAACGCCGCCACATAAACCGTGTTCTTGTCGGGGCTCACGGCCAGCGCGCGAGGCGTGTCCGAGAAGAAATTCATGATGCGCAGCGGGATGCCGCCGACGGCGTTGCCCAGGCTGTCGGGGTTGAAGACCCAGACGTCCGAGCGTGGGATGCTGGGCGTGGTCAGCTTGGGATCACCTGCACCGGGGACACCGGCGATCGAGGCGTGCGTCAGTTGCTGGCCACGATGCGCCGTGGTGATGAACGCACGAGCGGGCGCGCCAGCGAAGACGATGTCGCGGGGTTCATCGCCGACCAGCAGGGTGCGCGTGACACGGGGCACGCCATCCAGGCTGACGACGCTGACACTGTCCGACAAGTGGTTGACCACCCAGACCTCGTTGTCGCCGCGCACGGCCACGGCCACAGGCTCCAGGCCCACCGGTACGCGCGAGATCAACTCCAGACCACC
>CANBUA010000311.1 GCA_947372535.1 Burkholderiales bacterium | reverse complement strand
ACCACCAGCAGCTCGCGCCAGATTGGCCAGGCCATGTCCTTGCTGTCCACCTGCGCGACCTGACGGGCCCTCAAAGACACCAGCGCCAGTTCCGGCACTGCCGCCACGAGATCGGCCACGCTCAGTTGCGCGGCATGGTAGTGGCGGTCATCGCCGTCTGCGGACACCCCCGCGATGGTGCCGCCCGTGCCCAACACCACGATGGTCTCGCCCTTGAACTGACCTGCCTGATTCACGATGCGTCGCCTTCCCGCCACAAAGCACTGGACAAACGAACAGCCCTGTATAAAATGACAGCAACCTGAGAGCCCATTGCCATGAACGATAAACCGAAACTCACGCCACGGCAGCAGCAAATCTTCGAGTTGATCCAACGGGTCATCGCTCGCACTGGCGCGCCGCCCACCCGGGCCGAGATCGCCACCGAGTTCGGCTTTCGCTCCGCCAACGCGGCCGAGGAACACCTCCAAGCCCTGGCTCGCAAAGGCATGATCGAACTGGTGGGGGGCACGTCACGCGGCATCCGGCTCAAGGCGGGCACGCTGCGCACCGTGAACGAGGCTCGCAAAAAGAGCGCCAGCGGTGTGGCCAGCATGCTGGACAACCTCACCATGTCCTTGCCCGGCCTGGAACAACTGGCTTTGCCGCTGATCGGCCGCGTGGCCGCCGGCAACCCGATCCTGGCACAAGAGTCGATCGAGCGCACCTATTCGGTCGAGTCCAGCATGTTCGCCAAGCGCCCTGATTACCTGTTGCGCGTGCGTGGCATGAGCATGCGCGATGCCGGCATCCTGGATGGCGATTTGCTCGCCGTGGCCCGCACACGGGAGGCCCGCAATGGCCAGATCGTCGTGGCCCGCCTGGGCGACGAGGTCACCGTGAAGCGCTTCCAGCGCACGGCCCAGGGCATCAGCCTGTTGCCTGAAAACCCCGACTTCGAACCCATCCTGGTGAGCCCTGATCACCCAGAGTTCGAGCTCGAAGGGCTGGCCGTTGGGCTCATCCGACATCAAATGCTGTCTTGAAGATGACCTGGAACACGGGTGGCGGGCATTGGCTCTGTCACCACAGAGCGATCCCGTGTTTCAGCCTTGTGTTTTGAGAATCCTGTCGATCTCTAGCGTTATCGGAGTTGACCACCATGATTCATCACTTTGCCCGCGCCTTGGCCGTTCGTGACAACCTGGCATCGGCCGCCACCCATGCTGCTGCGGCCTCGCCAGTTCAGCAAAGCCTGTTCTGGCCCAGCCTGCCTCGTCGCGCCGATCTGGCCACGCGCCAGGCAGCACGCCATGCCAAGGACGATGGCGCCAGCATGGCCGAGCGCCATGGCGCCCGGGTCCGACGCGATCCCAATGATGGCCGCCGCGCCATGATCTCCGGGCGTTTCGCCGATGTCTGCGCCGCACTTGACCGCATGGTGGCTAGCGACACCGACTTCGAAGCCGCCTGAGGCTTCAAACTTGACGGCTCGCCGGCGCGCGCGTCCATGCAGCCAGCAGATGCGATGCTGGATGCCCTCGCCCGAGGGCATCAGCGTCACGTTGGCTTGTTCAGCCCATGTGCAGTCCGCCGTTGACAGAGAAGTCAGCGCCGGTGGCAAAACCGGCTTCGTCGCTGGCCACCCAAGACACCATGGAGGCGATTTCCTCGGGGGCACCCAGGCGCTTGACCGGGATCGTGGCGACGATCTTGTCCAGCACATCCGGGCGGATGGCACGCACCATTTCGGTGCCGATGTAACCAGGCGACACGGTGTTGACCGTCACGCCCTTGTTGGCCACTTCCTGCGCCAAAGCCATCGAGAACCCGTGCATGCCAGCCTTGGCTGCCGAATAATTGGTCTGACCGAACTGGCCCTTCTCGCCGTTCACCGAGCTGATGTTGACGATGCGTCCCCAGCCACGTTCCACCATGTCATCGATGACCTGCTTGGTCACATTGAACAGGCTGTTGAGGTTGGTGTCGATCACGGCGTCCCAATCGGCCTTGGTCATCTTGCGGAACATGCCGTCACGCGTGATGCCCGCGTTGTTGACCAACACGTCGATGGGGCCGTGTTCGGCACGCACGCGCTTGAAGGCCTCGGTGGTCGAATCCCAATCGGCCACGTTGCCGACTGACGCGTAGAAGTTGGTGTAACCCAGCGCGGTTTGCTCGGCCAGCCATTTGACGTGGTCACGGCTGGGGCCGCAACCGGCGATCACGATCATCCCGTCCTTGTGCAGGCGCTGGCAGATCGAGGTTCCGATGCCGCCCATGCCACCCGTCACGTAAGCTACTTTTTGTGCCATTGAAGTACTCCTCTTATGGGAAAAACCGTTTGTGAGAAAAGCCGTCTTTCACGACGACGGCCAAGCCGATGAAATTCAAACCAATCAACGTTCCACGGTCAGTGCAACGCCCATGCCACCCCCGATGCACAGCGAAGCTATCCCTTTTTTGGCATCGCGCTTTTGCATCTCATGCAACAAGCTGACCAGGATGCGGCACCCGGAAGCACCAATGGGGTGACCGATCGCAATGGCACCGCCATTGACATTGACCTTGCTGGTGTCCCAGCCCATTTCCTGATTGACCGCGCAGGCTTGCGCCGCAAAGGCCTCGTTGATTTCCAGCAAGTCCAGGTCAGCGGCCTGCCAGCCGGCACGCTCCAGCGCACGCCGAGATGCCGGCACCGGGCCCATGCCCATGTAGGCCGGGTCCAGACCCGCGCTGGCGTACGAGGCAATTCGCGCCAGGGGCGTGAGGCCCAATGCCTGGGCCTTGGCCGCGCTCATCACCATGACCGCCGCGGCGCCATCGTTGATGCCTGAAGCATTGCCCGCCGTCACGCTGCCCGCCTTGTCGAAAGCCGGGCGCAAGCCGGCCAGGGCTTCGGCGGTGGTCTTGCGGTTGACGAACTCATCGGTGTCGAACACGATGGGGTCGCCCTTTTTCTGCGGCAGGATCACCGGCACAATCTCGTCCTTGAAACGGCCGGACTCGATGGCGGCCACGGCCTTTTGTTGCGAGCCCAAGGCCAGGGCATCCTGGTCGGCCCGACTGATGCTGTATTGCTTGGCCACGTTCTCGGCCGTGATGCCCATGTGGTATTGGTTGTAGACGTCCCACAGGCCATCGGTGATCATGGTGTCAATCAGTTGCCAGTTGCCCATGCGCTGGCCCTCGCGGGAGTTGGGCAACACGTGCGGCGACATGCTCATGTTTTCCTGGCCGCCCGCGATCACGATCTCCGAATCACCATCGCGGATGGCCTGCGCGGCCAGCATCACCGCCTTCAGGCCCGAGCCGCACACCTTGTTGATGGTGTAGGCCGGCACGCCCTGAGGCAGGCCACTTTTGATCACGGCCTGGCGCGCCGGGTTCTGACCGCAGCCTGCCTGAAGCACCTGGCCCAGGATGACCTCGCTGATCTGGTCGCCGGCAAGACCGGTGCGCTTGAGCAAATCCTGGATCACGAGCGCGCCCAGTTCGGCCGCCGGGGTTTTGGCCAGGCTGCCGCCAAATTTACCCACAGCCGTGCGAGCGGCTGCAACGATGACGATGTCGGTCATGGTGTTCTCCTTGAGGGGGTGTCATGCCTGTGTTTTGGCCACAGGACAACGATAACAGTGGACGTCGAAAGGTTCCCGCAAAAATCACGCCCGGCGCTTGGCATAACGCCCGGGCGCGGCTTCAATGACCGGGAAATCGCGGCTACCCGGCTTGGCCGGCGCCTTGACCCAGCCACCGCTGTGATCGTCCAGCCAAGCCAGCCAGGTCGGCCACCAACTGCCAGGCTGCTCCTGCGCGGTCTTGAACCAGTCGCCAGCCACCTTGGGCAAGGCCTGGCCTTTGGGACTCTGCCAGAAACTGCGTTTTTTCTTCTCGGGCGGGTTGATCACCCCGGCGATGTGGCCGGAAGCGCCCAGCACGAAGGTCTTGGGGCCCGACACCAATTGGGTGGAGGCGTAAGCACTGTCCCAGGGCACGATGTGGTCCTCGCGCGAGCCGTAGATGAAGGTCGGTACGTCGACCAGGCGCAGGTCCAGCGGCACGCCGCAGACACTCACCGCGCCAGGCTCCTTGAGCTTGTTTTCCAGGTAGGTGTTGCGCAGGTACCAGCAGTACATGGGGCCTGGCAAGTTGGTGCTGTCGCTATTCCAGTAAAGCAGGTCGAAGGCCGGCGGCGCTTCGCCCTTGAGGTAGTTCCCGACCACGTAGTTCCAGACCAGATCGTTGGGCCGCAGGAAGCTGAAAGTCGTGGCCAATTCGCCGCCGTTCATCAACCCGCCGCCTTGCGGGCTTTGCTCGCCCATGGTCATCTCGCGCATGCGCACCATCGGCTCGTCCACGAAGACGTCCATGGGGCCGGTGTTGACGAAATCCAGGAAGGCCGTCAGCAGCGTCAGGCTGGCCACGGGTTTTTCACCGCGCGCAGCCAGCACGGCCAAGCCGCAAGACAGCAAGGTGCCGCCGATGCAAAAACCCAGGGCATTGATTTGATCGACACCGGCAATGTCCTGGACCACCTCGATGGCCTTGAGCACCCCATGCTCGATGTAGTCGTCCCAGGTGGCCTTGGAGAGGCTCTCGTCGGCGTTGACCCAGCTGACCATGTAGGCGCGTTGACCGGAGGCGACCACATGGCGCACCAGCGAGTTCTCAGGCTGCAGATCGAGGATGTAGTACTTGTTGATGCAAGGCGGCACGAACAAGAAAGGCTTGGCGCGCACCTTCTCGGTCAGCGGCTTGTATTCGATCAGCTGGAAGAAGGC
>CANBUA010000310.1 GCA_947372535.1 Burkholderiales bacterium | reverse complement strand
GCGTGCCGGCCATGCCCCCTGCCACCAGCAGGCCGCCCAGGGCCAGACACCCGCTGCCAGGCTGGTGGTCGAATCAATGTCGGTCAAACGGGAAATTCAAATGACCGAGTTCAGCCTGATCCTCCCCTAGATTCGCGGATGGCCGCTGTGCAGCGGCATCGGTCGTTCTTTTTGCTCAACTCGATGCCCTGAAGCAGTCGTCAGACACGAGAAGTAAGGAACATACGGCCGTCACTTGATGCTCGACTTATAGGAGTTCATCAAGCGATCTCCGTCCGCGGTGCCCAATGGCATATCCGCTTGCAGCGCTGTGAGGAGTTCGTTGGCGGCGACCTGGTTGTTCTTTTCAATTGAAGCCACCATCGCCCCAAGCGTGTCGATCACTTCTGCCTCGACGGCGTTGGACATCATCCTCTCTCCCACGCTAGCCGCAATGGCACGCCGCAGCACGCTTAGGAGACGTCCTCGGCCGGCGCTCTCTGGCATTCTCTTCATAGCGATCAGGACCGGATAGCAAAGCAGTCGCCAGGCCAAGCCTTCTGCTTGCTTAAGCAAGCGAACGCGATTGAACCAGTTTGCCAACACGGCGGCGGCACTGTCCACGTTGCTGGTCTGGACGCGGAGCATGGAATGCAGCAGATGAGCCATGTGCGCAACCAACAGCTGGACGGGTTTGCTTGGATGCCAGATCGCTCTGGCCAGGGTCGAGAAAACTGGGTGCGCCATGAAGGCGTCGGCCCTCGCAGACGCGTCACCAGGTTGGTCGTCCGGCCAGGCGTTGGTGAGGGATGCCAAGAGGAACCGGTCCGGGATGCTTATACCGACATGCCATTCTGCCAAGAGCGCCAGCTTGGAGGCGACATCCTGCGCGCTGAGGGCATTGGTGTCGAGGAGGGCAAGGACATCGAGCGTCGTGCAGGTGACGACGTCAGGCTTGTCAGTGCGAATCAGAGTTCGGCAGATGGCGTCATCGCAATAGACCAGCCATTCGCCGCGTTTGGCCAATTCGCTGTACTCGCGCCAGATATCCATGGACGACAGAACAGTGCGTTTGGCCACCGTCCCAGTGCTGGGTTGATCGATGCGCTGGACCCAGCGGTTGACCCAAGCGAGGATCGACTGGGAGCGGGCTGCTCCGCTGCGGGCAAAAACGCCGTTTGCATTCTGGCTCAGATAGGCCACGGTCGCACCGGGGATGGCGGCACGGGTGAACACCGTGAACAGATCGTCCAGCAGTCCCAGAGCATCGAGCACCAGAAGTGCCGATAGATCCAGCAGCGGGGTATCCCTCGCGGCATTTGGACTCTTGAGCTCCTCGTCATCAGTCACCATGTTCAGGTGAAACTGTTGGTCTTCGGCTCGAGACTGCATGGCAATGCCCCACAGCTGGAACGGATTGCCAACGTAGTGCAACACGAAGCCCGGGCGCAGGGTAAACGGCACGGGAAATTCGCCTCGGCTGGCTAGGCGCTCTCGCTGCTGAAACTCGCGCATCTGCTCGCGCGAGTTCCTCCCTAGCAACTGGTCCATTACGTCATGAACGTCGAACTTACCCTCATTGACCTTAGGGAGCAAGCGCCGGCGGAACAGATGGGAGTCGGGCCATTTGGTGCAGAAGGCATCGATACGCCGCCCCATCTGCTGCTGAAGCGCTTCGCTGGCGCGCGCGCCGCTGGTGATGACCGCCATATACGCGTTGAGGAAGGTACCCTCCTGCTCCTCGCGTTCTTGGTCAACTAATTGACCGAGCGCCTCGACTGCGGCCAGGGCTTCGTTCATGCACTCCTGCCGCAGGTAGACCAGCGCGCTGAGCCGCATCAACTCTATGCGCTCTTGCGGGTCCGTGACCAATCCCAGCAGCCGGTCGATGGCGGTCCGTACCGCGTCCACCCGACCCAGGCGTAGGCTAAGGCCCATGTAGTTGTGCAAGGCGGAGATGCGGTTAGTGCCCACAGCTAGCGCGCGCTCCAATAGCGCGACGGCCACGCCGGTGTGGCCCAGCATCTCTTGCGCGATGGCGGCCATGCCTAGCAGCCGGTCGTCCGTGTCGAAGCGCTGCAGCGCGTCGGAGGCCTCGGTGGCAGCCGCGTGCCAGTCCTCCAGCGTGATGTGCGCCGCCACCAGATGTGCTGCTTCGTCCGCCTTTAGCAGAGCTTTGTGCTGAAGGACTCTGGCCAGCTGCACGACTTCCCACGCAGCGGACTTGTCGCTTACCTCCAGATTGGAGTAGAGATTGGCCGCCAACATCCAGGAGTGCGGGTGCGCGGCGAGACCGTCTCGCAAGACGCCACAAGCCTGAGCGCGCGGGGTCTCCAAGACACTGAGCCTAACGAATTCTGCGAAGTGGGCGTACTCCTCCCAGCCTGCATGGGAATTGATGGCCGCTTTGAGCTCGGCAGCCTCGACAAGGTGCCCTAATCGATGCGCGCTGGCATAACCCATGGCCAAGGCCATCGGCGTCTTGTCGTTTTTCGCCTCTTGCGAGCGCGCCACTTCCAGCGCAATGGCCTCGCACTCGCTGAAGCGGCGCAGTTCGAACAGCAGCGATGCGCGCCGTGTGAGGACGTCAAGGGTGCTCGTCTGCCGCAAATTGGCTGCCAGCGCCGCTTCGCGCTGGTCGGCGGTAATTGCAAGCAGCTCTGTGCTGAGCTGCAACTCTGAATACTCCGGCCGATGCGTTGCGGCTTCGCTCAGCAGGGCGAGCGCTTCGGCCTGATGGCCCAGCAAGGGAGCCACGCCAGCCACGATCGGGGCCAGGATCTCGGTATTGGGCGACCAGCCGAGCAGGCGCAGGCCATTGAGACACTTCAGGGAGAAGTTCCAGGCGTGTTGCGCCAGATCCAGACGTGTCCCAACCGCGCCTGCGAGAGGCAACTCGTCGGGAACTTGCTGGGCGGCTACGTGCTCGGTCGCGCCACACCAGGCCGCCCGGGCCGCCACCAACAGGGCGCTCGTGAGGTCCGCCGGCGTGAGGTCATCGCGGTCCTCAGCGGCGCGCGCCAAGTCAATGGCCTCCTGCCAGCGGCGCTGAGTCGTCAGCAGGACCAGGTTGGGCATCAACTGCTGCGCCGGGGAGATTTGGTCGAGACAGGCCTGTGCTTGCGAAAACTCCTTCAAGTATGCGTGCACACGCACGCGCAACGCGAGTCCGTCGTCTGAGTTTGCGCCGCTGAGCATGTCGCGCACTGCCGCGATCTGCTGGGGGCCTCCGTCGTCGTCGATGGCCGCAAGAAACCGCGTCTCCGCGAGCGCCAGCAAATGCCCCTCCCCGTCATCAAGTGCGCGCGCCCGCTCGAACAATGCGGCGGCTTCGGACCTTCTACCTCGCTGCACCAGAACCTTGCCACGGAGCGACAGCAGTGCCGCTTCAAGCCTTGGTGCCGAACCAAAGCCTGTCGGACCGAGCCGGGCGAGAGCGGACTCGGCTAGCGCAGTCTGTCCGGCGCGAATGAGCGCCCGGATCGCGTGTGCCTCGGCGGGCAAGTCGGCGCTCAGCGCCTGGCCGCCGGACTGCAGGAAGGAGGTCAGCTCCGCCGGCTTGTGTGTGGCGAGGTCGGCCAATTGCGAGATGTAGGATGGCCGCCCGGTCTGAGTCAGAGACTGAGCTCGCTGCAGCAAGTCCTCCAGCGTGACACCAGCTTGGATGAGGGCGCGCTTTGCCTCTAGGTGCGCTAGAACGTCGAGTTCAGGATGGAGGAGCTGCGTGCACGGGATGTGCACCGTCGTCGTGCCATCCGCGTCGTCCAGTTCAAAGCTGCTGCCCCGCTTGTCCTTGAGCTGGGTAGACATCCACTGCCAGTAAATGTTGCTCCGTGACGCGTCCAGCTTGCCATTGTCGTCCAGTGCGACGACCGCCACCACGAGCATCACCTCGGGCGCGACGTTTGCATACAGGTTGAGGGTTCTGTTCTTCAACGTGAAGCTCAGCGTTGATCCGTCGGCGATGAACTTGGGTGACTCCGTGCCCTTCAACTGGGCCATGAAGATGTGCTGGATGCCCTCGCCCACGGCCAACTGCACGAGCATGTCAAAGCCGAAATCGGCGTCACCTCCGATCTCGACCTCTTGCCAGGAGGCAGGGGCCTGCTGCCCGAACATTTGCTTGGACGCCTTGCTGATAAGCCGATTCCGGTCGACCTGTGGGAAGGGCGGTGTCACACATACTCCCGAGAGAAGCAAGATAGATTGACGGAAGACACTAGGGCTTCGGCGACGCCGGTTCATGCGATCAGCGCACGCCTTAGAGGCATATGCCCCCGGCGAAACCGTCGCCCGGGCTGCTGGACCAGCATGCGAACGTATTCGCTTGCTGCGTCACAGTTGCAGCACGGAGGATACTTCTCTCGGTCCAAGCTATCGTCAGGCACCATGCTCAGCCGCCATCCGCCGGGGCGGAACAGTGCTGATGTCGAAGCTTTCCTCACCGGACTAGCAAGCGAGCGTTGGGTAGCACTCGTACCGCTCCGGCAGGCCCAGTCGGCTCCGCCCGTCGGTCTCTATGGCAATTTGCTATGGCTACCCTGCAGCCGCAGAGCAGCCATTGGTGAACTTCCGCTCCCAGCCTTTTCCTGCTAGTCGACCAGCCCACGCCCAGGCCCACTCCCGGCCAAAACCTCCTCCCCAAACCGCTCCCCCGCCCCAGACAGGCGCACCGGGTGACCCACGGAGCGAAGTCAAGGAGGAGGTTTCGGCGCAGCCGAAGCCGGGGGACATGAGCGCAGTGGGCCACCCGGTGCGCCTGTCCCGCCCAACCCGGGCAAGCACAG
>CANBUA010000309.1 GCA_947372535.1 Burkholderiales bacterium | reverse complement strand
GTGGCCCGCACCGAGACCCGCTTGATCCCGGTCATCACCATCGATGGGCCCAGCGCCTCGGGCAAGGGCACGCTGGCCAGCGTCCTGGCCGCACGCCTGGGCTACCAGTTCCTCGATTCCGGCGCACTCTACCGGATCACCGCCCTGCTCGCCCTGCGCCGCGGGGTGCCGCCGGACCACGAAACCGCGCTGATCAGCCTGGCCAAACAACTGGGCCACGAGATCCCACTGTGGTTCGAGGCCGACCACGTGTGGCTGGACAGCATCGACGAAAGCGAAGCCCTGCGCGCTGAAGAAGTCGGCGTGACCGCCTCCAAACTGTCGGCCCTGCCCGGCGTGCGCCAGGCCCTGGTCGAGCAGCAATTGGTGTTCCGGGCCTTGCCGGGCCTGGTCGCCGATGGCCGCGACATGGGCACCGTGATCTTTCCGGATGCCGGTTTGAAGGTGTTTCTGACCGCCAGCGTGGCCCAGCGGGCCGAACGGCGGCATAAGCAGTTGATTTCAAAGGGAAATCCTGTTACCCTTGACGAGATCTGCGCAGACCTTGAGGCGCGCGACTTGCGGGATAGAACCCGTGCAGTCGCCCCGATGGTGCCCGCGCAGGACGCCCGCTTGTTAGACAACTCGGCGCTGTCCATCGACCAATCGGTCGACACGGTGCTGGGCTGGTGGACCAGCGGGTGGCCCCACGTGACCACGCCCCAGGCGTGATGGCAAAGGGCTTTTTAGGCTGTGACGCGCCTGGTTCATCGCTCGGTGAACCAGTGGCCTGACCTCTCAAGGTCGGGCGGGGCTGGCGCCCTGAGGCCTTGATCAAAGATCAAGGCGCCGCACGTCACTTCTTCAACTCAACCGCTGGCTCGTTGCCTGTCGAGCCTTGCGTCACCGTCGGTTCACCCCGACACAGGAAACCTCATGTCTGAATCATTTGCCGCCCTATTTGAAGAGTCGTTGCAGCGCTCGAACATGCGCACTGGCGAAGTCATCACCGCTGAAGTGGTCGCTGTCGACCATAACTTCGTGGTGGTCAACGCCGGACTGAAGTCCGAGGCCTATGTGCCTATCGAAGAATTCCGCAACGACCAGGGCGAACTCGAAGTCCAAGTGGGCGACTTCGTGTCGGTGGCCGTGGATGCCATCGAAAACGGCTACGGCGACACCATCCTGTCGCGCGACAAGGCCAAGCGTCTGGCCTCGTGGCTGTCGCTGGAAACCGCCCTGGAATCGGGCGAGTTCGTCACCGGCACCTGCAATGGCAAGGTCAAGGGCGGCCTGACCGTTCTGGTCAACGGCATCCGCGCCTTCCTGCCTGGCTCTTTGCTCGATACGCGCCCTGTCAAAGACATGTCGCCGTTCGAAGGCAAGACCATGGAGTTCAAGGTCATCAAGCTGGACCGCAAGCGCAACAACGTGGTTCTGTCACGCCGTGCTGTGGTCGAAGCCTCGATGGGCGAAGAGCGCGCCAAGCTGATGGAAACGCTGCGCGAAGGCGCGATCGTCGAAGGCGTGGTCAAGAACATCACCGAATACGGTGCGTTCGTGGACCTGGGTGGCATCGACGGCCTGCTGCACATCACCGACATGGCTTGGCGCCGTGTCCGTCACCCATCCGAAGTGGTGACGGTTGGTCAAGAACTGACCGCCAAGGTCCTGAAGTTCGACGCCGAAAAGAACCGCGTCTCGCTGGGTCTGAAGCAAATGGGCGACGATCCATGGGTTGGCGTGTCGCGCCGTTACCCATCGGGCACGCGCCTGTTCGGGAAGGTCACCAACATCGCTGACTACGGTGCTTTCGTCGAGATCGAACCGGGCATCGAAGGCCTGGTGCACGTCTCCGAAATGGACTGGACCAACAAGAACATCGCGCCCAACAAGATCGTCAACCTCGGCGACGAAGTGGAAGTCATGGTCCTGGAAATCGACGAAGACAAGCGTCGCATCTCCCTGGGCATGAAGCAGTGCAAGCCGAACCCATGGGACGACTTCGCTCAGAACTTCAACCGCGGCGACAAGGTCAAGGGCCCCGTCAAGTCGATCACCGACTTCGGCGTGTTCGTGGGCCTGGCCGCTGGCATCGACGGTCTGGTGCACCTGTCCGACCTGTCGTGGAACGAGCCTGGCGAAGCCGCCGTGCGCAACTACAAGAAGGGCCAGGAAGTCGAAGCCGTCGTGCTGGCCATCGACGTGGAACGCGAACGCATCTCCCTGGGCATCAAGCAGCTGGATTCGGACCCCTTCACCAACTTCACGACCCTGAACGACCGCGGCGCAACCGTGTCCGGCAAGGTCAAGACGGTGGACGCCAAGGGTGCCGAGATCGATCTGGGTGAAGACATCCTGGGTTACCTGCGCGCTTCGGAAATCAGCCGCGACCGCGTGGAAGACGCACGCAACGTGTTGAAGGAAGGCGAAGAAGTCTCCGCCGTCATCATCAACATCGACCGCAAGACCCGCAACATCCAGCTGTCGATCAAGGCCAAGGACAACGCCGAGCAACAAGAAGCTCTGCAAAGCCTGCGCACCGAGACGACCAAGGAAGGCTCCGGCACCACCAGCCTGGGCGCCCTGCTCAAGGCCAAGCTGGACCAGAACAACGGCTGATCCATCAGCTGAGGTTCATTCCCTCATCCCCCGAACCTGCCTGGCTCGCGTCACAAGCGCGAATCTGGCAGCCCCTCGGGGGCTGTGAAGAGGGTCATCGCCGCTGGCACGCCACCTGCATCGGCAACCGTCCCCTCTTCACAGCCTCCGCCTGTCCCACCGGACACAAGCCCCCAACATGACCCGATCCGACCTCGTGGCCCGACTGGCCGAGCGCTTTGGCCAGCTCAACCAGCGCGACGCCGAATTTGCCGTCAAGACCATCCTGGACGCCATGTCCGAGGCCCTGGCCAAGGGGCACCGCATCGAGATCCGCGGTTTCGGCAGCTTCTCGATCAGCCGCCGCCCGCCCCGCATGGGCCGCAACCCGCGCTCGGGTGAGCAGGTGCTCATCCCTGAAAAGCTGGTGCCGCACTTCAAACCCGGCAAAGCCCTGCGTGAAGGGGTGGACAAGGTGCGCGATACTGATGTGGACGTGCAGGACAAGGCCGCCTGAAGGCGCCGCCGCCGTCCTGGTTCCAACAACTCTTTCGATACGCTGACCCATGCGAGCCCTGAACTGGTTGTGGCGCGGACTGCTGTTCTTCATCCTGTTCGCCTTTGCGCTGAACAACCAGCACAGCGTGGACCTGAAATGGTTCATGGGCTACCACTGGCAGGCCCCCATGGTCTTCATCGTGCTGGCCGCGTTTGCGCTGGGCTGCTCGGCCGGCGTGCTGGCCATGTTGCCTTCGTGGTGGAAGCACCGCCGCGATGCCCGCCAGCGCCGCTTCCTGCTGCCGGATCCGGTCAAGAAGTCGGGGCCCATCGCCTTCCCTTCGGGCAACGATGCCGGCCCCAGCACCCGCTCGGGCCCGCTCACGCTGCCCGTCGAGCTGCCCTTCCCGCCCGACATGCCGGCGCCGCGCAAACCCGCCAAGTGAGCGCTCAATGAACGCCTGCCCGCCTTGATGCAGGCCGACTGATCCCCTATGGAATTCGACCTGTACTGGCTTTTGCTGGCCCTGCCCGTGGCGTTTCTGGCCGGCTGGCTGGCGTCGCGCACCGATCTGAAACAGCTCAAGCGGGATGAACGCGCCTCGCCCCAGGCCTATTTCAAAGGCCTGAACCTGCTGCTCAATGAACAGCAGGACAAGGCCATCGACGCCTTCATTGAAGCCGTCCAGCACGACCCGGACACCTCGGATCTGCACTTCGCCCTGGGCAACCTGTTCCGCCGCCGCGGCGAGTACGAACGCGCCATCCGCGTGCACCAGCACCTCTTGGCCCGCGCCGATCTTCAGCGCGACGAGCGCGAACGCGCCCAGCACGCCCTGGCCCAGGATTTCATGAAGGCCGGCTTGTTCGACCGCGCCGAAGATGCCTTCAAGGCCCTGGAGGGCACGGCGTTCGCCACGGATGCTCGCCTGGCCATGCTGTCGCTGCACGAACGCTCGCGCAATTGGCACCCGGCCATCGACGTGGCCCGCCAGCTCGAACAAGGGGGCACGGGCTCTTTTGCCCAGCGCATGGCCCACCACTGGTGTGAACTGGCCCACGAGGCCGACGCGCATGGCCGGCCGGAAGAAGCCGAACAAGCCCTGCAACGCGCCCGCGAAGCGTCGCCCCAGGCGGCCCGCCCCCTGGTGATGCTGGGCCAGCGTCTGGCCCGTGCAGGACAGCACGCGCAAGCCCTGGAAGTCTGGGAGGAGCTCATGGCCCGCCAGCCGCAATCGTTTGCGCTGATCGCCATGGACTACGCCCGCTGCGCCCAGGCCATGGGCCAGCAAGAGGCCGTGCTGGTCAAGCTGCAACGCCTGTATGACCAGGCGCCTTCGGTGGATGTGCTGCAGGCGCTCAACACCCTTCAACCCGACGCCGACGCCCGCCGCAAGGCCCTGCTGAGCCACATCACGGCCCAGCCTTCGCTGACCGCAGCCCAGGGACTGATCCGCGAACGCCTGGCCACCCATGTGCCCATGACCGAGCCCGAGATCGAGCTGGTGCAACAGGCCATGCTCACTGCCGCCAAGCCGCTGCAACGCTACCGCTGCGCGGCCTGCGGCTTCGAGAGCCAGCATTACTTCTGGCAATGCCCCGGTTGCCAGGGCTGGGACACCTACCCCCCGCGCCGCCTCGAAGAGCAGTGAGCCTGTCGGCCTGTCTGCGGGTTCAATGCCCCGGCTGAGGGGCGCTCGGCACCGTGGCT
>CANBUA010000308.1 GCA_947372535.1 Burkholderiales bacterium | reverse complement strand
CCGAAGGTCACGCGCAAGATGGAGATCGGCCTGCAGCGCTTCGACGAGATCCGCGAGGACCTCTCGCAATTGCATGCCCGCGATGCCCACGAGCTGATGCGTGCCGCCGAGGTCTCTGTGATCCGCGATTGCGCCGAGATGGCCGCGCGCGCCTCGCTGTTCCGCACCGAGAGCCGCTGGGGCCTGTACCACCTTCGCGTCGATTACCCGCAGCGCAACGACGCCGAGTGGTTCTGCCACGCCCACCTGATGAAGGGTGCCGACGGCCAGATGACCAGCGCCAAGCGCGAGATCGAGCCTTACATCCTGCCACTGGACGACGACGAGAAAACGGCCTACGAGCGCCTGCGCATCCAGCAGCCGCTGGCGGCCTGATCGCTGCCGCTTCGGTCACACAAGAAGGACACCCAAGAACATGGCCTACACCCCCCGACAGATCGCCCAACTCAGCGATGCCGCCGTGACCGTCGATGAAGAACTGTGCATCGCCCACAAGGGCTGCACCGTCTGCGTCGATGTGTGCCCCATGGACATCCTGGCCATTGAGCCGGCCACCGGCAAGGCCTACATGAAGCACGACGAGTGCTGGTACTGCATGCCTTGCGAAAAAGACTGCCCCACGGGCGCCATCAAGGTCGCCATCCCTTATCTGTTGCGTTGATCGCGGATCAAAGCGCGACGCACCCATTGTTTGACGTTTGAACACGAAGGATTGAAGTCATGAAGTTCCGACAAACCCTGCTGGCCGTGCTGGCCCTGGCGCTCACCAGCGTCGCCGGCGCCGAGACCATCCGCGTCGCCATCGGCACGCAGGACACCACCATCAACTGCGCCACCGGCGGCCTGTTGATCCGCGAGCTCAATCTGCTGCAAAAGTACCTGCCGCACGATGGCAAGTACAAGGACGTGACCTACGACATCCAGTGGAAGAATTTCACCTCTGGCGCCCCCCTGACCAACGAGATGGTGGCCGACAAGCTGGACATCGGCGCGATGGCTGACTTCCCCGGCTCGGCCAATGGCGCGGCCTTTCAGAAGGCGGGCAAGAAGAGCCTGTTCATCAGCGTGCTCTCGGGCAGCACCTTGGGCAGCGGCAACGGCATCGTCGTGCCCAATGGCTCGCCCATCACCTCCATCGCCGAGTTGCGCGGCAAGACCATCTCCGTGCCCTTTGCCTCGACCGCGCATGGCATGCTGTTGCGCGCCTTGAAGTCGCAAGGCATCGATCCGGAGAAGGACGTCAACATCATCACGCAGGCGCCCGAGGTGGCCGGCCCGGCCTTGCAGGCCAACAAGATCGAGGCGCATGCGGACTTCGTGCCCTTTGCCGAGCTGTTCCCTTTCCGGGGCATCGCCCGCAAGATCTACGACGGTGCCCAGGCCAATGCCCCGACCTATCATGGCTCGCTGGTCAGTGGCGAGTACGCCAGGAAGTACCCCGAGATCGTCACGGCCTACCTGCGCGCGGCCATCGAGGCCGACCGCCTGTTCGCGCAAGAGCCTGAAAAATACAGCGAGTTGATCGAGAAGGTGACCGGCATCGAAGCGCCCGTGAACTACCTCTTCCACGGCCCGCTGGGTTTGCAGACGCGTGATTTCACGTGGAAGCCCGAGTACCGCCAGGCGTTGAAAACATCCATCGACACGCTGCACTTCCTCAAGCGCACGGACGTTGACCTGGATGTCAACACCTTCATCGACGACCGCTACATCCGCGACGCCTTCAAGCTCTCGGGCCTGAACTACGAGGCCAAGCTCAAGAACTACGACAAACTGGCACTCAAGGCCCATGACGCCGTCACCGGCAAGCCCATCACCGACACGCAGCGCGTGGCGGCCCTGTGGGTCAAGGGCGAGCCCAAGGTGCGCTACTACGCGTCCATCGAAGGTGCTTTTGCGGATCTGGGCCAACTGGAGCAAGGCGGCAAGACGGCCCGCGCCGTCTATGTGCATGACCTCATCCACCGCATCAAGCTGTTTGGCAACCTGTCCTGGTACGCCATGGATGCCAAAGGCCAGCTGAGCGCCTTCCTGCAAAAGGATGCGGCCACCGCTTATGCCAAGGTCAATGGCGGCAAGTTGCTGGACTTTGCCGGCGCCCGCGCTGCGGCCAAAGCCAGGCGCTGACCACTCAAGCACGAAGGAGACCGAGCATGCCCTCATCCGTGGTGGAGTTGACTGGCGGGCCGGCCGGCATGGTCGCGCTGGATGCAGACGAGGCGGCGCCGCCTGAGTCGCAGCGGCGCCCCCATGCTTTGGCATGGACGAATGCCGCCCTGCCCTTGGCCTCGCTGGTGTTCAGCGTGCTGTTCTGGCATGTGGCAGTCACTCAGCGTTGGCACCTGGGTTTCCTGACCTTCGAGAACGTGCCGCCACCGCTGGAGGTGCTCAAGGCTGCGTGGGATTTCAGCCAGTCACCCAAGCTGTTCTTGCACCTGGGCTACAGCCTGTGGCGCGTGTTCGTAGGCTTCGTGGCGGCGGGCGTGGCCGGCGTCGGCCTGGGTCTGCTCATCGGGCGATTCAAGCAGGCGCGCCAAGTCATGCTGCCACCGCTCGAAGTGCTGCGGCCCATCCCGGCTGTGGCCTGGATCCCTTTGTCCATCCTCATGTTTCCGTCGTCGGAGGTGAGCATGATTTTCATCACCTTCATCGGGGCGCTGTTCCCCATTTTGCTCAACACCATCCACGGCGTGGAGCAGGTCGATGCACGACTCGTCGCGTCGGCCCGCAGCCTGGGCACGCAGCGCTGGCGCCTGTTCACGGAAGTGATCTTGCCTTCGGCCGCGCCCAACATCGTCACGGGCCTGTCCATCGGCATGGGCACCTGCTGGTTCTGCCTGGTCACGGCCGAGATGATCTCCGGCCAGTACGGCATCGGCTACTACACCTGGGAGTCCTACACCGTGCAGAACTACGCCAACATCATCGTGGGCATGCTGCTGATCGGCGTGCTGGGCATGGGCAGCAGCGCGCTGATTCGCCTGGGCGGAAACTGGCTCATGCCCTGGCATCAGCCGCAGGGAGCCAAGCCATGAGCCAGCTCGACATCGACCGCGTCTCGCTGTCCCTGGGCCAGGGCGCGCAACGCTTCACAGCGCTGGCTGACATTTCCTTGTCCGTGGCCTCCGGCGAATTCGTCTGCCTGCTGGGGCCGTCGGGCTGTGGCAAGTCCACCTTGCTGGGCGCACTGGCCGGGCATTTACAAGTCACGCAAGGCAGCTTGCGGCTGGCCGGCCAAGCCATCGATGGCCCCCATCCCGAGCGTGGGCTGGTCTTCCAGCAGCACACCTTGTTCCCCTGGCTGAGCGTGTTGGACAACGTGGCGTATGGCCTGAAGATGCGTGGCGTGAACCGCCACGAGCGACACACCAAGGCGCGCGACCTGCTGACGCAAGTGGGCCTGGCAGGTTTCGAAGACCGCTACCCTTCGCAGTTGTCTGGCGGCATGCAGCAGCGCGTGGAGATCGCGCGGGTGCTGATCAACCAGCCCCGCGTGCTGTTGATGGACGAGCCCTTCGGCGCACTGGATGCCCTGACCCGTCTGAAGATGCAGGAGCTGCTGGTGGCCCTGTGGTCGCAGCTCAAGACCACCGTGGTCTTCGTGACGCACGACATTGACGAGGCGCTCTTCCTCGCCGACCGCATCCTGGTCATGAGCCCGCGCCCCGGCCGCATCATCGACGAGCTAGACCTTACCGCGCACCGGCCACGCCACCACGACATGCTGACCACCCCAGTGTTCTCGCGCCTCAAACGCCATTGCCTAGACCTGCTGCGCCACCCCGAGACTACCTTGCCGTTGGACCGCCTCAGCCCCCTGGGCGTGGCGCCCGATTTTTCTGCTGCCGACGAGCGACGCCGTGTCGCCGCGGGATGACGACGATAGCCCTGCCATGACCATGCCCCTCCTGCCCCCCGACCTCCAGACCCGCTGGCACAGCGAAGATGCCACCGTGCGCCGCCTGGCCCTGATCGACCTGGCCGAACTCGAGGACGAAGACCTGGTGCCCTGGTTGCTGCAAGCCTTGCGCGATGCCAATGCCGAGGTGCGCACCGAAGCGGCCCAGCGGCTGGCCTACTGGGAGCAAGACGACTCTGTGCAGGCCCTGGTCCAGGCCCTGAAAGACGACCCTGCTCAGTCCGTGCGCGAAGCTGCTGCCCACAGCCTGGCTGAACTCAAGCTGCCCAGCGCTGGCACATGGCTCCTGCCCGCCGTCGAGCATGAAGACGCCTTCGTGCGGGCCAGTGCCCTGCGCGCCTTGCGCGAGCTGCGTGTGCCTGAGAGCCACCGGCCCGCCTTGCAAAAACTCGATGACCCGGATGCACGTGTGCGGCTCGAAGCCGTTGGTGTGCTGGGCTGGCTCAAGCGCGAAGATGCCTTGCAAGGCCTGGCCTGGATCGCTCAGCATGACCCACAGGCCGAGGTGCGGCATGCCGCAGTGGGCGCGCTGGGCTATGCCGTGGACGCATCGCAGGTGCTGCAGGCCTTGCTCGCGGGCATGCGCGATGCCGCCTGGCAGGTGCGCGAAGAAGCCGCCACCACGCTGGGCAAGCTCAAGCAGCCTGCCGCCGTGGACACCCTGATCAACGCCTTGGACGATGACTACTGGCAGGTGCGCCAACGGGCCACCCGTGCCTTGGGTCACCTGCGGCCCGTCAAAGCCGTGCCTGCCGTGGCCAAACTGCTTCAGCACAGCATCGTCAATTTGCGCAAAGAGGCAGTCATCGCGCTGGGCGAGATCCGTGATCGCTCAGCCTTGCCCGCGCTGGAGGCGGCGTTGGCCGATGCCGACCCGGAAGTGCGCAAGACGGCCCGGCTGGCCATCTCGAC
>CANBUA010000307.1 GCA_947372535.1 Burkholderiales bacterium | reverse complement strand
TACGTGGGCGTGGGCGTCGATCCGTCGATGAACAGCTTCGGCGGCATGATCAACCAGGCGCGTGGCGAGATGTCGCGTGACCCGGTGGTGTGGTGGTCCTTCGCGGCGGCCTTTGTGTTCATGGTGGCGCTGGTGCTGGCGGCCAACCTATTGGCCGATGCGGTGCGCGATGCCTTCGATCCGCGGGCCCGGGCGCACCGTCCGCGCCGCGTCAAGAAAAAGCCCGTGCCGGTCTCTGGCGCATGAGCGCCCATCTGTTTGCTTGAGGTCTCTCTCCATGCTGCGACTCGATGATGTGCAAGTGGTGCTCGATGCCGAGGCGGGGCTGGTGCGGGCCCTCGATGGCCTGAGCCTGACCTTGAAACGCGGCGAGACCTACGCCCTGGTGGGCGAATCGGGCTGCGGCAAGAGCATGACGGCGCTGGCCATGATGCGCCTGCTGCCTGACAACGGCGGCATCTCGCGGGGCGCGATCACGCTCGATGGGCAGGGTACGGCCAAACCCGATCAAGGCGTCATCGACCTGCTGAACTTGCCCGAAGTGGCCATGCGCCAGATCCGTGGCGGCCGCGTCGGCATCATCTTTCAGGAGCCGGCCACCAGCCTGAACCCAGTGATGCGCGTAGGCGACCAGATCGTCGAAGCCATCGAGGCGCACACCCCTTTGCGCGGTGCCCAGGCCCGTGCCAAGGCCATCGACTGGCTCACGCGCGTGGGCATTCCCGAGCCGCAGCGGCGCATCGACAGCTTCCCTTTCGAGATGAGCGGGGGCCAGAAGCAGCGCGTGATGATCGCCATGGCACTGGCGGCCGAGCCGGATTTCCTGATTGCCGACGAGCCCACCACGGCGTTGGATGTGACCATCCAGAAGCAGGTACTGGACCTGCTCAAGGACCTGCAGCGCGAGCGACAGCTGGGCATGCTGCTGATCACCCACGATTTGGGCGTGGTGGCGCAGATGGCGCACCGCGTGGCCCTGATGTATGCCGGGCAGATCGTGGAAGAGGCCGCGTCGCTGGAATTCTTTGCGCGGCCCCGCCATCCTTACGCGCGGCTGCTGCTCCAGGCCTTGCCCGATGCGCGCCGCCGTGGCCAGACGCTGGTGGCCGTCGGGGGCACCGTGCCGCCACTTTGGCAGGTCTTCGAGGGTTGCCGCTTTGCGCCTCGCTGCGATCGCGCCCAGGCGCGCTGCCGTGTTGATGAACCTCAATTGCTGGGCGAAGCTTCGCTGGTGCGTTGCTGGTTCCCAGTGGGGGACGATGAGCCGGCGTCGGTCGATCCAAGGGCTGCTGCGATGCTGGAGCCAGCGATCGAGCCTGTGGCTGGCCTGCCGCGCACCGCTGCCGACAAACCCTTGGTGTTGGACATCGTCGGTTTGAACGTCAGCTTCCTGGCCAGCCAAGGCTGGTGGCGTCCGGGGCATGCGACCGTGGCGGTCGCCGATGCCAACCTCCAGGTGCGCGCTGGTGAAACGCTGGCCTTGGTCGGTGAATCCGGCTGCGGCAAGACCACGACCGGGCGCGCCGTCGTGCAACTGCTGCGTGGGCAATCGCGCATCGCTGTGCAGGGCCAGGCCTGGCTGCATGAGGCGCAAGGCCGGCAAGACTTGTTCACGCTCGAGGGCCCGGCCTTGCTCAAGGCGCGTGGCGCCGTGCAGATGGTGTTCCAGGACCCATTCGCCTCGCTTAACCCTCGCATGCGCGTGGCCGAGATCCTGCAGGAAGGCCTGCTCACGTTGCGCCCCGATTTGAGCCTGGCGCAGCGTCAGGCTCGGGTGATGGCCCTGGTCGAGCGGGTGGGTTTACGGGCCGACGCGCTGGGGCGTTTCCCGCACGAGTTCTCGGGCGGGCAGCGCCAGCGCATCGCCATCGCACGTGCTTTGGCGGTCGAGCCGCGTGTGCTGGTGTGCGACGAGCCGACATCGGCGCTGGATGTGTCGGTGCAGGCGCAGATCCTCAACCTGCTGCGCGAGTTGCAGCAGCAACTGGGCCTGGGCCTGCTCTTCATCACCCACAACATGGCCGTGGTGTCCTACCTGGCCGACCGCGTGGCGGTGATGCAGCGAGGCCGCATCGTCGAGCAGGGCACGGCTGATCAGGTCCTCAACCACCCGGCGCATGAATACACGCGCACCTTGCTGGCGGCGGTGCCACGGCACCCAGTGTGACGGTCACCTGGCGGCGGCGATCGCAGCCCAGGTGCGCCTGAAGCGCAGACGCCTCAGGTGGGTTGATGATCGATCAGGGCTTCTTGGCGGAGCCGAACGCAACGCTCAGCGACACATCCACCACCGTGCTGTCCAGCGTCCCCTTGAAGGATTTGACGCGCCCCACGCCGACCTTGAGGCCCAGGCTCTCGCTCAAGCTCTGGCGCAAATAGACCATGGGCTGGGCGATGGCCCCGCCGCCGCTGGCCACACCGCCACCGCCCGATGCGCCGACCAGGAGTTCACCCGACAACGAAGTGTTCGGTCCATGGATGGCCGTGCGTGCGCCAATGCCGAACAAGCCCACCGAGTAGCCGCCCGCGCGGCCGCGATAAGCCGTGTGGGCCTGGCCGGTGAGGTAAACGGTGTCGTCGAGGTAACGGTTCAGGCGCAGGCCGATGGTGTCCAGGTCCAGGTCGAAGCCACCGTTGCGGGCGGCGTGGAGGTAATGCTGCTCCGACACTTCCCACTCGTTGAGCACGATCTTGGAAAACGATGGCGTGGGGGTGGCGTGGTCCATGTCCCAGGCGTACATGAGGGACACGAAATTGGCCTTGAACTGGCCGTCGGGCGCCTTGGCCACACCGCCTTCGAGCATCAGGCTGTGATCACGTGCGAAGTGGGCTTGTGCAAATGCCGCGGCTTTCACCAGCGGGCCGCCGCCCGAGCCCACGCCGCCGCCACCGCCCATGCCCAAAGCGGCGCGTGCACCCAGGGTGATGGGGGAGTCGCCCAATCGGTATCGAACGCCCCCGGTGCCGAGGAACTCTGCATAACCCGGTTGACTGCCACTGCCTGCCCCCAGGGCTTCGATGCCCCAGAAGGTGGACTGGCTCAGGTCGTGTTCCATGCGAAAGCCTGCATAGCCCAGCTTGCCTTGCGGGTTGCCGGCTTTGTCCGTGGTGCCGGCGGGCGATTTGTAGGCGCCCACGAAACCGAGCACGCGGTCGAAACCGGCGCCCATGTTTTCGCTCAGCTTGAGTGTCTGGCCCGCCAGATGGGCTGGGGCGTAGAGAAAATCTTCCTCGATGGCGAAGACCAGGCCCAGCTGATTGCTGCGCACGTTGCCGCTGGGGAACACCACGCGAGAGGCCGACACGCCCAGGCGGTATGGCCCGCTCTGCCACATCAGGTCCAGGTGTGGACGCAGCATCAGGCCACCGCCGACGAAGGCCGCGCTGCCGCCGCCGCCGCCGGCGTACAGGCCGGTTTCCACCGACCATTGCGAGAACAGGGGTTGCCGCCATGACGCCTCGACGCCGCCGGTGTAGAAGCCGCCCCGATCGCCGGCCACCGCACCGTAAACGGCCGGGCCGATCCACAGGCGTGGGCTGACTTCAAACAGGTAGGACACGCCCAGCATGGCCATGTTTTCCTGCGCGGTCAGCTGGATGTTCTCCAGGCCGAACCGGAGGCTGGTGGGCGTGCGGCTCAAGCTGGCGTCATCGGATGAGCCCGATGAGGCAGGTGCCGGGGCTTGGTCCTGAGCCAGGGTCGAACAAGAAGCGGCCATCAGGGCCGCCAGGGTGAGCGCTGCTTTCATGAACGGACATCGTCGCTGTGAGGTGCGCCAGTATGGCCGCACTTCACGGTGCCGGGCGGCCATGAGCCGTTCATGCCACTGAATCAGATCCCCATCTTGCCCAGGCTGTCGATCATCTGCCGCATGCTTTGCACCAGCACCGGGTGATCGGCGGCCAGACGGCTTTCCAACACCAGGGCCTGGTCTTCCAGGGTCGTGCTCGACAACGGGATTTCGTCGGTGGGGTCGGGGCGCTGCAAGGCGCGGTCGATGGCTTCGTTCAGAGCCGCCAACTGGGACTTCAGGGAAGAGTCCAGGGTGGGCGTGTCATCGACTTCTTGCTGGACGCGGCGCAGCAGCGCTTTGAGTTCGGCAGTTTGCATCTGAGGACCTCATTCATTCGTCATCAACACAATCGGGCTGATTGCACTTGGATGGTGGCCATTGGATTTTGCACGGATCCAGCCCGTTTGTGTGGCGGGCTCCGCATTGGCCCGATTCAGCCCCGCTTCACAGCGTGACGCCGCCCTTCATTTGGCCACGGTGCTTGGCATAGAGGTGGCGAACCCAGGCCAGGGCGGGGCGCTGCTTCCAGGGCGCCATGGCGTCCGTCATGATGGCTTGGTAGCGCGGATCGCCGTAGACAGGATGCTCTGGTGGGCAGGCCAGCGGCGCCAGCAACGAGGCGGCCGTGATGTCCGCCACCGTGAAGGTGTGGCCGACCAGGTAATCGTCCTGGGCGGCCAGTTGCTGCTCCAGCCAGTCGATCTGCTCACCAATGCGTGTTTTGGCGCGGGCGGCCGAGGCGGCATTGATGTTGAGCTTGATCTTGAAGGCCAAGCGGATCATCGGATAGAAGCGCCGGATGATGCTGGCCTGCCAGGGTTTGGCATGGTCGGTCCACAGCTTGATGATGTAGTCGTCGCCGGAGCCGAAGCTGGCTTGATAGAGGAAGCGCGCCACATCCTTGCCGATGGCATCAAAGCGTTGCTCCACCGCCCGGACATCGGTGCGCAGGGCGCTGGGGATCAGCGCCAGTGGCGCGCGGTTTTTCTCCAGCCAATCCAGGATGCGGGGACTGTCCTGGATCGCCGGGCCGTTCGGGGTCTGAAGCACGGGCAAGGTGGTCTGGCC
>CANBUA010000306.1 GCA_947372535.1 Burkholderiales bacterium | reverse complement strand
CCCAACGACGGCCTGGTGTCGCAGTGTTCCAGCCACTGGGGCAAGGTCCTGAAGGACAACTACCCCTGGAACCACCTGGACGAAATCAACCAGGTGCTCAACACCATTGGCAAGGGCGCACCGGATCCGGTCGCCTGGTACAAGTCTCAGGCCACCCGCCTGAAGCTGCTGGGTCTCTGATCCAGCAGGTGGCGGGGCAGGCCAGTGCCCCGCCACACACCCCCGAGAGCCCGCCAGCACGACAGCGGGCTCTTTGCTTTGCGCGCCAGCTTGGCTTGCGGAGCAAGGGCCATGTCGCTCATTTGCGCATCTGCACATCTGCCCAGCCTGATTGAGGGATGGGTCATCCCGGGGTCTGCGGGTATGTACGGTGCGTGACTAAATCACGGATCCACACACTGCGAACCACCACGGCGCACGCCCACTCGGTGCAGATCGCCACAGTTCATCCCCTGGAGTCCACACATGAACATCCGCCTCTCCCTGAAGACCGGCCTCACGGCTGCTGCCGTGGCCGTCGCCGCCCTGGCCGCTCCCACTGCCCACGCCAGCCTGTTGAACCTGTCCAAGACCAAGTACCCCATCGTGCTGGTCCATGGCTTCATCGGCTTTGACAACATCCTGGGCATCCAGTACTTCTACCAGATCAACACCGCCCTGAAGGCTGACGGCGCCACCGTCTACATCGCTTCGGTGAACCCCTCGCAAACCACCGAGTTTCGCGGTGAAGAACTGGTTCAGCAGATGAAGCAATGGGCCGCCAAGGACGGCGTCAAGAAGTTCAACCTGTTCGGCCACAGCCATGGCGGCCCCACCGTGCGTTACGCCGCTGGCACCGTGCCTTCCATGGTCGCTTCCGTGACCACCATTGCCGGTACCCACATGGGTTCCAAGGTCGCCGACGACATCCTGGCCAACGTCACGCCCGATGGCAACTTCGACAAGGCCGCCACGGCTGGCCTGCAGCTGATCGCCTGGCTGAGCGGCAACAAGACCACCAGCAACGCCGACCTGAAGACTGCCTTGAACGCCCTGAGCGCACCTGGCGCCGCCGCCTTCAACGCCAAGTTCCCGGTGGGCGGCCCCACCAAGGATTGCGGCGCCGGCCCTGAGTCCGCCCCCATCGATGGCAACCCCATCCGCTGGTATTCGATCTCCGGCACCGCCGTGAAGACCAACGGCTTTGACGTGTCCGATGCCCTGCTGGCCTACACCGCCAAGTACTTCGGCACCGAGGCCAACGACGGTCTGGTGGGTCAGTGCTCCAGCCACTGGGGCCGTGTCCTGAAGGACAACTACGCATGGAACCACCTGGACGAAATCAACCAGGTTCTCAACACCATTGGCAAGGGCGCACCGGATCCCGTGGCCTGGTACAAGTCGCAAGCCACCCGCCTGAAGCTGCTGGGCCTGTGACCCTGGCCTGAGGAGGCCCCGCTGTGGCGGGCCTCCTCGTTCCGATCCTGATTTGAGCGTTCAGCCCGCCTGCTCCTGCAGCGGGCTGTTTTTTTGCCAGATGCGCCCCTTGGCGCATCTGGTCCATGCACAAATGCAAAAAACAGCAGGGACGGCACGCCAGCCCCTGTTTCTTTGGTGCGCATCGCTCCATAATCAGCCCGCGCCCATCGGCTATCCCTCTTCGGAGGGGGCCGGGTCGGGGAGACAAGCACGAGAAGGACAAGACAAAGATGGTGACGCGTGGCAAGTTGGCGGCGGGACTCGCTGTGGCTGCCCTGATCGCCGCGTCCGCCTATTGGTCGACCCAGCATGGGCCCGGTAGGGGTGTCGTGGCGGCAGGTGACAACGGTTGGGGCATCATCAAGCCGGGTGGCCAGGCCACCGAAGGCGATGCCGCTGCATCCGCGGCGGCCACCGGGCCGCTCAGTGCGGAACAGGTGCGCACGCGTTTGTTTCGTGACGGCTCTCTGGCTGGTACCGAAGCTGCCGGCGAATGGTGCGTGACCGACGACAAGCTGAAACCTTGCCTGGGCTTGCGCCAGCGCTTCGAGTACTACATCCTGGGCATTGGCGAGGTCACCATCGACGACCTCAAGGTGCTGGTCACCGACGATGCGACCCGGGCCAACGGCCCCGAGCTGGCTGCGCAGATCATGGCCATCTGGGACAAGTACTGGCAGCTGCGCAACCACACCTATCGCACGCAGTTTGTCCAGAACGACCGCAGCACCTGGATGCCGCTGTTCGAAGAGCAACGTCTGGTGCGCCGCCAGGTCCTGGGTTCTGAATGGGCCGAAGCCTTCTACGCGGCCGACGACAAGCACTTCCGCGAGTACTACGCCCAATTGGAGTCCGGCCTGCCGCCACCGCCCGATCCGGGCGAGGCTGTGCCCCAGATGGGCCCGGGCAAAGACCCGGCTGCGGTGCGCGCCGAACGCGTCGCGCGCTACGGCGAAGCAGCGGCAGCACGCCTGGACAAGGCCGACGAAGAATGGGCCGACTGGCAGCGCCGCCTGGCCGGCGCTCGGGTTGAATGGGATCGCCTCAAAGCCGCCGGCAACCTGTCCGACACCCAGCGCAAGCAAGACATGAACGCCTACATCAAGGCCAACTTCAAGCCCGACGAATACCTGCGCGTCGAAGCCCTGCTGCATCTCTGATCGCTGTACGGCCGTCGCAATCCCCTCCGAACCACGCCCGCTTCTCCCTGCCTCACGCTGGGACAGCGGGCGTGCCTACAATGGCCCTCATGATTGCCGTCGAAGCCACCATCGCCCGCCTCCAGACCGCCCGTGAGCAACTGCTCACCCCCTACGGTCTGGACGAATCCTCCATCCTCAAGGCCCTCCAGGTCATCACCGCCCACCGGGTGGACGATGCGGACCTGTACTTCCAGTACACGCGCAGCGAAGGCTGGAGCCTGGAAGAGGGCATCGTCAAATCCGGCAGCTTCGGCATCGATCAAGGTGTGGGCGTGCGCGCCATCCATGGCGAGAAAACTGCCTTCGCCTATTCCGACGACATCACCGAAGCCGCTCTCCTGGATGCAGCCCGCACCGTGCGCACCATTGCCGCAGCGGGCCAGAGCCGCCGCGTCAAGGTCGGCCCCAGCAAGGTGGTGGGCAGCCGCAGCCTCTACCCCTCGCTCGACCCCATCGCCTCGCTGGACAGCGCCGCCAAGGTCGCCCTGCTGGAGGACGTCGAAAAGCGGGCCCGCGCCAAAGACCCCCGCATCGTGCAGGTCATGGCCGGCCTCGGCTGCGAATACGACGTCGTGCTGATCGCCCGTGCCGACGGCACCCTGGCTGCCGACGTGCGCCCCCTCATTCGCCTCTCGCTCACCGTCATCGCCGAACAAAGTGGCCGGCGTGAAGTGGGCTCTGCCGGCGGCGGTGGCCGCTTCGACCTGTCTTACTTCGACAAGGTCGTCACCGATCAGTATGTGGACCAGGCTGTCCATGCCGCCCTCGTCAACCTCGAAGCCCGCCCGGCGCCCGCCGGCGAAATGACCGTGGTGCTGGGCAATGGTTGGCCTGGCATCCTGTTGCACGAGGCCGTGGGCCATGGCCTGGAAGGCGATTTCAACCGCAAGGGCTCCAGCGTGTTCTCTGGCCGTGTGGGCCAACGCGTGGCCGCCAAGGGCGTCAACGTGCTCGACGACGGCACCATCGCCGACCGCCGTGGCTCGCTCAACGTCGACGACGAGGGCTGCGCCACCCAGCGCACCGTGTTGATCGAAGACGGCATCCTGCGCGGCTACATCCAGGACGCCACCAATGCGCGCCTGATGAAGACGGCCCCCACCGGCAACGGCCGCCGCGAAAGCTACGCCCACCTGCCCATGCCCCGCATGACCAACACCTACATGTTGGCGGGCGACAAGGACCCGCAGGAAATCATCGCCTCCATCGATCGTGGCCTGTATGCCGCCAACTTCGGTGGTGGCCAGGTCGACATCACCTCCGGCAAGTTCGTGTTCTCTGCCTCCGAGGCTTACTGGGTCGAAAACGGCAAGATCCAGTACCCGGTCAAGGGCGCCACCCTGATTGGCAACGGCCCCGAGGCCATGACCCGCGTCAGCATGATCGGCAACGACCTCAAGCTCGACAGCGGCGTCGGCACCTGCGGCAAGGAAGGCCAGTCCGTGCCGGTCGGCGTGGGCCAGCCCACCTTGCGCATCGACGGCCTGACCGTCGGCGGCACCGCGTGACCGATTTTTTGCGCACCAGGGGCTGCAGCCTTTCGCCCCTGCATGAGTTTTTCTCACGCAGCGCTTGACCGCATCGACTTAAGTCGTGCATAATGCAAGGCTTCGCTGTTTAGATGTTTCTGAGATCGGCCTGCCACCCTACGGCGGGATTCTTCGAAATCAGAGCTCTTCACAGATCCGCCCGTTCTACGGGCCCAAGACTGACCGTCCGTTGTTGCGCAGTGGTCTCTTTCAGAGATCCGCCAGCCGGTCGGGCCAAGTTGGGGTTTAACCATGATCCAAATGCAATCGCGACTCGATGTCGCGGACAACACGGGTGCCAAGAGCGTCATGTGCATCAAGGTGCTCGGTGGCTCTAAGCGTCGTTACGCCGGTATCGGCGACGTCATCAAGGTCAGCATCAAGGAAGCTGCACCGCGTGGCCGCGTCAAAAAAGGCGAGGTCTACAGCGCTGTGGTCGTTCGCACCGCCAAGGGCGTTCGTCGCCAGGACGGCTCGCTGATCAAGTTTGACGGCAACGCCGCCGTGCTGCTCAACGCCAAGCTGGAGCCCATCGGCACCCGCATCTTCGGCCCCGTGACGCGTGAATTGCGTACCGAGCGCTTCATGAAGATCGTGTCCCTGGCCCCCGAGGTTCTGTAACCCTCGGCCCGACGAAGCAAAGGACAGCTCACATGAACAAGATTCGCAAAGGCGACCAGGTCATCGTTCTGACCGGCCGCGACAAAGGCAAGCGTG
>CANBUA010000305.1 GCA_947372535.1 Burkholderiales bacterium | reverse complement strand
CTCATGTCCCCCGGTCTGGCTAAGCCAGACCTCCTCCTTTACTTCGCTCCGCCATGCACCCTGTCTGCCCAATCCTCATATTGCCGCACACGAAGAGGGTGGTGTGGGCTGAGGCAAAGGATGCGGCCAGCCGCATCCTTTGCCTCGTCGAATGACTGAGCGCCACCAGACGTTTAGGCGGTGTGCGCCTAGGGGTTGATGTAGCGAAGTCAAGGAGGAGACCAGGCTCAAGCCTGGTCGGGGGACATGAGCGAAAGCAACCCCGAGGCGCACACCGCCCAAACGTCCCACCCCAAGCGATGGAAGTAGACGCAGACGCTGAAAATCAGCCCTGAGGCGCAGCAATCTTGCTCAACGGATTCATCGCCTGAGGCTGCGCAGAAGAACTGGCAGACAAGTCAGGCTGATCCCCATCCCAGCTGGGATCGGGAATGGAGTCGAACACCTGGCGCAAACGCTGCCCCCAACTGCTGCGAATCATCCGAAAATAGGCATTGGTCTCATCGATGTTGATGAGCTTGTCCACCTTCAACGCGTCAGCTTCATAGACCAGCAAATCGAGCGGCAAACCCACCGACAGATTGGATTTGAGCGTCGAATCCATCGAGATCAAGGCGCACTTGGCCGCCTCTTCCAACGGCGTGTTGGGTGTGACCACACGGTCTATCACGGGTTTGCCGTATTTGGATTCGGCGATCTGGAAGTAGCATACGCCATCGATGCCCGCCTCCACAAAGTTGCCGGCAGCGTAGACATTGAACAAGCGCATGGCCTCGCCCTTGATCTGCCCGCCGATGATCAGGCTGCAGTTGAAGTCGATGCCATGCTGCTGGAGCGCCTCGGCGTCACGAGCGTAAACTTTGCGCACTGCGCTGCCCACGATGCGGGCGCAGTCGAACAAGCTCTTGGCCGTCCACAGCGTGACAGGCTCGCCATCCGGCCCTTCGATGAACTCGTTGCCCAGCAGTTGCTTGACAGCTTGGGTGATGGCCAGGTTGCCGGCCGACAGCACCACGACCACCCGGTCCCCAGGCTTTTCATAGACCGTCATCTTGCGGAAGGTGCTGATCTGGTCCATGCCCGCGTTGGTACGCGAGTCGGAAAGGAAAACAAGTCCGGCGTTCAGCCGCATGGCCACGCAATAAGTCATGATGAAAACACCGATTTGAGTTGGTACAGGGCGTCGAGCGCCTCTCGGGGGGTCAGGGCATCGGGGTCGATGCGGGCCAGCAACGCCAGGGTAGCCGATTCCGCCTCGCTTGGCTGACCAGAAATGGCCAAAACATCCGTGACAGGTGGCAATATCAGCGCTTCGGTCGCATCGGCGAACAGGTCGATCTGGTCGTCATGGGCACGCTGTTGGGCCTCCAACGCATCAAGCGCCATGCGCGCCTGGCGGATCAGCAAGGGCGGCATGCCGGCCAGCCTGGCCACCTGAACGCCGTAGCTCCGGCTGGCTGGCCCGGCCTGGAGTTCGTGCAGGAAAACAATGTCGTCCCCCGCATCCGCCACGCCCACGTGCACATTGGCGGCGCGTGGGTGTTTCTCGGGCAAGGCCGTCAGCTCGAAATAATGCGTGGCGAACAGGGTGAAGGCCTTGTTCCTGTCGTGCAAATGGCTGGCAATGGCGCCGGCCAGGGCCAGGCCATCGAAGGTCGAGGTGCCACGTCCGATCTCGTCCATCAGCACCAGCGAATGCTCGGTCGCACCATGCACGATGGCGGCGGCCTCGGTCATCTCCAGCATGAAGGTGGATTGGGCATTGGCCAGGTCATCGGCGGCGCCGATGCGGGTGTGGATGGCATCAATGGGGCCCAGGCGGCAGCGGCTGGCCGGCACATAGGAGCCCATGTAGGCCAGGATCACGATGAGGGCCACCTGCCGCATGAAGGTCGATTTACCGCCCATGTTGGGACCGGTCACGATGAGCATGCGCCGGTTGGCGTCCAGCCGACAATCATTGGGGATGAAGGCCGCGCCGCTGGTTTCGAGCAATCGGGCCTCGACCACTGGGTGGCGACCTTTGTCGATCTCGATGCAGGGCATGGCGACGAACTCAGGCGCCGTCCAACCAAGCGTGGCGGCGCGCTCGGCCAAGGCCGCCAGGGCATCGAGCGTGGCCAGGGCCCGTGCCAACGCGCTCAAGGTAGCGATGTGACTTTGCAACTCGTCGATCAGTTGCTCGAACAGGAACTTCTCCCGCGCCAGGGCGCGCTCCTGGGCCGACAAGGCTTTGTCCTCGAAGGTCTTGAGCTCAGGGGTGATGAAGCGCTCGGCGTTTTTGAGGGTCTGACGGCGCTGATAGTCCAGCGGCACCTTGTCTGCGTGGCTCTGCGTGACTTCGATGTAGAAGCCATGCACCTTGTTGAACTGCACCCGCAGATTAGAGATGCCAGTGCGCGTGCGCTCGCGGGCTTCCAAGTCGAGCAAAAAGGCATCGCAGTTGGACGAGATGGCGCGCAGCTCGTCAAGGTCCTCATCAAAACCGGAAGCGATCACGCCGCCATCACGCAACAACACGGCCGGGTTCTCTGCCACGGTACGCAGCAAGCGGTCGGCGATGGCTGGATCGGGTTGAAGGCGGGCGTGGACTTCGTCCAGCAAGGTGCAGCCTTGGGGCACGCGCTGGCGCAGCGTCGGCAGGCCCAAAAGCGTGTCGCGCAGGCCCGCCAATTCGCGCGGACGGGTTTGGCGCAAAGCGATGCGCGAGGTGATGCGCTCGGCGTCGCTGAGCTGGCGCAGCGATTCGCGCAAGGCCTCCAGGTTTTGCGACAAATCCGGTGGGTTGAGCAGCAGGTCGATGGCGGCCTGGCGCTCCTGCGCGATGCGTTTGTCGCGCGGCGGGTTGGTGACCCATTGGCGCAAGGCCCGGCTGCCCATGCCGCTGCCGCAGGTGTCGAGCAAAGACAGCAAAGTGGGCGCGTCCTCGCCACGCAGGGTCTGGGTGAGTTCCAGGTTGCGCAGGGTGGCCAGGGGCAGGTCCAGCAGATCGCTGCTGCGCGGCACCGTGAGCGTCGTGACGTGGGCCAGCGCCCTGCCCTGCGTGTGCTCGGCGTAACTCAGCAAGGCCCCCGCCGCGGCATGCCCGAGCGTAAGCGATTCAGCGTTGAAGGCCTGCAAATGGCTGACCTTGAGTTGCTCGCAAAGCTTGCGCAAGCCCAAAGCCGCATCAAACTGCCAAGTGGGCCGGGCGGTGTACGCCGTGCCGCGCGGCTGGGCCAGCCAGGAGGTCAAAGCGGCAGGCGCTTTGTCCCGGTCGTAGATGACTTCAGCCGGCTGCAACCGCGCCAGCCAACTGGGCAGATCGCGTTGCAGGCATTCGGTCATGCCCAAGGTGCCGCTGGCCATGCCCAACCAGGCCAGGGCGCAGGGGGTGGTCTCCGGCGATTTGCCGATGCCGCCTCGACTAGCTTGACCGACCACAGCCACCAGGAGGGAATCGGCCCGATCGTTGAGCAACTCGCTGTCGGTCAAAGTGCCAGGCGTGACGACGCGCATGACCTTGCGCTCGACAGGCCCCTTGCCCAAGCCGACTTCGCCCACCTGTTCGCAAATCGCTACCGATTCGCCCAGCTTGATCAACTTGGCCAAGTAGGTTTCCAGCGCATGCACCGGCACGCCGGCCATGACCACAGGCTCGCCCGCCGATTGGCCACGCACCGTCAAGGTGATGTCGATCAGGCGATTGGCCTTACGCGCATCGTCGTAGAAGACCTCGTAGAAATCGCCCATGCGGTAGAACACGAGGATGTCCGGGTATTCCGCTTTGATGCGGGAATATTGGGCCATCATCGGGGTGTGGGCGCTGAAATCGGTCAAGGTCGAACCCGTGAATTCAAACCCGCGATTTTAGCGGCAAGCCCCACGCCATCAATCTGACGCCTGCATCAGCAGCCCTGGCAGGTGCAATCACCCTGCGAACAGACAGGGCTCGCCTTCGCCAAGCAGCGATCAAAAACGCGAATCGTTTTTACGACGCGGAGGATCCTGGCTGACTTCAGCGGCCTTGGCCGCTGCCGTGATCCTGGTTCGGGTCGGTGCGGGCGCCGGCGCTGGCTGGGGCACCGGTTCAACAGCCGCCTGGAATGCATCAAGCACCTGGTCTTGCGACTCCGGAGCACCTTGCGAATCGGTGGTGGATTCGGCGGCAGCAACCTTGGCCGCGTCTTCGATCACGCGGCTGTAAGGTGCCAGCGTCTTGACCAGTTGGCCGTAGATCCGCGAGGTACCGGCCACGATTTCACGTTGGTACAGGAAATCAGCCTCACCCGTGAAGTTGCCCACCAGGCCACCGGCCTCCGTGATCATCAGGGAGCCTGCGGCGATGTCCCAGGGGCTCAGGCCGGTCTCGAAGAAACCGTCATAAAAGCCGGCGGCCACGTAACACAGGTCAAGCGAGGCGGCGCCAGGGCGACGCAGGCCGGCGCACTGCACCATCACCTCTTCGAACATCTTCATGTAGCGCTGGAAGTTGTCGCCCTTGCGGAAAGGGAAACCTGTGCCAATCAGGGCTTCCAGCATGCGGGTGCGCTTGGACACACGCAGGCGGCGGTCGTTCATGAAGGCGCCCTTGCCCTTGGAGGCATAAAACAGGTCGTTGCGGCTCGGGTCGTAGACGACCGCCTGCTGGACCTGACCACGCCAGGCCAAAGCGATGGACACCGCATAGACCGGGAAGCCGTGGATGAAATTGGTGGTGCCGTCGAGCGGATCGATGATCCAGACGAATTCGCTGTCTTTGCTGCCGCGCGTTTGACCGGATTCCTCGGCCAGGATGCCGTGGCCCGGGTAGGCGCCCAAAATGATGTCGATGATGGCCTCTTCAGCGGCCTGGTCCACCTCGGTCACGAAATCGTTGTGCGACTTGGTGGTCACGGTCAGGCGTTCGACGTCGAGCGCCGCCCGGTTGATGATCGCCCCGGCTGCGCGAGCAGCCTTGA
>CANBUA010000304.1 GCA_947372535.1 Burkholderiales bacterium | reverse complement strand
CAGCAACTGGCGCTGTCCAACCAATTGATGATCGCGCCCACGAACACGGCCGGGCGGCGCTTTGCCTTGCATGCGTCCATGCCCCTGCTCAAGAAGCGTTTCGACAGCGGACAGATGGCCATGCTGGCCAACATCGGCCCGCTCATGGTGCCCACGACCAAGGCGCAGTACCAGGCGCGCTCGGTGCCTTTGCCCAACTACCTGTTCTCGCACACCGACCAGCAGACGCAGTGGCAGACCGACAGCTTCGAGGGCTCGCTCAAGGGCGGCTGGGGCGGCCGCATGCTGGACAAGCTGGTGGCCGCTGGCACGTCCAACCGCAATTACAGCTGCGTGTCGGTCAGCGGCAGCGCCTTGTGGGGCACGAATGCCGATGCCTCGCTGCTGCCTTACCGTGTGCCCTCCAGCGGGCATTTCGGCTTCGAAGACTATGTGACCCAAGGCAGCGGCCAGCCCCAGAACCCCTTGTCCAAGGCCCTGGATGCGCTCTTGGCTCAGACACAGTCAGACGTTTTCGCCCAGGAGTGGTCGCTGGCCATGAAGCGCTCGCTGGACAACCAGCGGGTGCTGGCGTCCGCGCTCAATGGCGCCAGCCTCAAAACGGTCTTTCCCACCACGGGGTTGGGCCAGCAATTGCAGATGATTGCCCGGCTGATCAGCGTGCGTGGCGGCCTGGGCCTGTTGCGGCAGTGTTTTTTCTGCTCGCTGGGCGGGTTTGACACACACGGTGATGACCAGCAGGAGGTCCAGCGCCGCAATTTCGAGGAAATCGACGGTGCGGTTGATGCGTTCTACAACGCCTTGATCGAGATGGGCCTGAGCAAGCAAGTCACCTTGTTCACCGCCTCTGACTTCAACCGCACCCTGGTGTCCAACTCGCGCGGCTCCGATCACGCCTGGGGCAACCATCACTTGGTGCTCGGCGGGGCGGTCAACGGCGGCAAGCTCTATGGCCAATTCCCCAACCACACCGTGAACGGGCCGGATGACATCGGCGGCGGCGTGTGGGTGCCCTCACTGGCGCTCGATCACCTGGGGGTGGAGTTGGGGCGCTGGTTCGGGGCGGGCAGCGACCTGGCGTCTATTTTCCCGCGCAAAGGTGAGTTCACGCACGACCTGGGCTTGATCACCTGAGGGTTCTTACAATGGCGGGATGTCTTTCGTACACCTGCGCTCCCACACCGAATTTTCCGTCGTCGACGGCACCGTCCGCATCGACGACCTGGTCAAGGCGGCGGCCAAGGACGGCCAGCCGGCGGTGGCGATCACCGACCTGTCCAACTTGTTCGGTGCGGTCAAACTGTATTCATCGGCACGCAAAAAAGGCGTTCAACCCATCATCGGTGCCGATGTGTGGCTGGAGCCTGAAGAAGGCGCGAAGGCGCCGACGCGCCTGATCCTGCTGGTTCAGAACCGCGTGGGTTACTTGCGGTTGTGCGAACTGCTGGGCGAAGCCTGGACGGCGCCAGGGCAGCGCACGCACGCCTGGGTGCACTGGGACGCCTTGGCAGCCAACAACGAAGGGCTGATTTGCCTGTCTGGCGCTGACCTGGGTTCGGTGGGGCTGGCCCTGATCAACGGCGATGCGGCGAAGGCCGAAGTGCAGGCGCGTAAGCTGGCAGAGATCTTCCCGAGTCGCTTCTACATCGAGTTGCAGCGCGCGGGTCACCAGACCAACGATGTTCACATCCGAGGTGCGGTGCCTTTGGCGGCCAAGCTGGGCCTGCCCGTGGTGGCCACGCACCCGATCCAGTTCTCGACGCTGGATGATTTCGAGGCCCACGAGGCGCGGACCTGCATCGCCGAAGGCGAGACCCTGGGCAACCCGCGCCGGATCAAGCGCTTCACGCGGGAGCAGCATTTCAAGACGGCGGCAGAGATGCAGGCCTTGTTCGCCGACATCCCCTCGGCCGTGGCCAACACGCTGGCGATCGCGCGGCGATGCTCGCTCACGCTGGTGCTGGGCAAGCCGCAACTGCCCGATTTCCCGACGCCGATGCTGGAAGATGGCCCGAACGCCGGTCAGCCCATGCCCATGTCGGACTACTTTCGCCAGCTCTCGCACGAGGGCTTGCAGGAGCGCATGGTCCAGCTCTTCCCCAACGAGGATGAGCGCGCAGCGCAGCAAAAACATTATGTGGACCGCCTGGACTTCGAGATCAACACGATCTTGAAGATGGGCTTTCCGGGCTACTTCCTGATCGTGGCCGACTTCATCAACTGGGCCAAGAACAACGGCTGCCCGGTGGGCCCGGGCCGGGGGTCGGGCGCCGGCTCGCTGGTGGCTTATGCGCTCAAGATCACCGACCTGGATCCGCTCAAGTACAACCTGCTGTTCGAGCGCTTCCTCAATCCTGAACGCGTCTCGATGCCCGACTTCGACATCGACTTCTGCCAGGGCAACCGCGACCGCGTCATCGACTACGTCAAGCAGCGTTATGGGCGCGATGCAGTCTCTCAGATCGCCACCTTCGGCACCATGGCCGCCAAAGCCGCGCTGCGCGACGTCGGTCGGGTGCTGGGCATGGGCTACGGCCACGTCGACAGCATCGCCAAGCTGATCCCCGCGCCGCCGGGCAAAACCGTGACGCTGGCCAAGGTGCCGGCCAACCCCGATCCCGGCATCATCTACGCCCGCAAGGAAGCGCCCGAGCTGGAAGAGCGCGAAAAAGCCGAGGAAGAAGTGGCCTCGCTGCTGTCCCTGGCCGAACGCGTCGAAGGCATGGTGCGCAACATCGGCATGCACGCCGGCGGCGTGCTGATCGCGCCAGGCAAGATCACCGATTTCTGCCCGCTGTACATGCAGCCGGGCAGCGACAGCGCGGTCAGCCAATACGACAAGGACGACGTCGAAGCCATCGGCCTGGTGAAGTTCGACTTCCTGGGGCTGGCCACGCTGACCATTCTGGAGCTCGCCAAGGACTACATCGTCGCGCGCCACCCGGACCAGAAGGACTTCGATTTCGCGAAGATTCCGCTGGACGATGCGAAATCGTACAGGCTGCTGTCAGAAGGCAAGACCGTGGCCGTGTTCCAGCTTGAATCGCGTGGGATGCAAGGCATGCTGCGCGACGCCAAGCCCAGTGTCTTCGAGGACATCATCGCGCTGGTGGCGCTGTACCGGCCAGGCCCGATGGACCTGATCCCCTCCTTCTGCGCGCGCAAGCACGGCAAAGAGGATGTGGCGTACCTGCACCCTTTGATGAGCAAGGTGCTGGAGGAGACCTACGGCATCATGGTCTACCAGGAGCAGGTGATGCAGGTGGCGCAGATCGTCGGCGGTTATTCGCTGGGCGGCGCCGACCTGCTGCGCCGGGCCATGGGCAAGAAGAAGGTCGAAGAGATGGCGCACCACCGCACCATCTTCGCCGAGGGTGCTGCCAGGAATGACATCCAGCCGGCGCTGGCCAACGAGATCTTCGACCTGATGGAGAAGTTCGCGGGCTATGGCTTCAACAAGTCGCACGCCGCAGCCTACGCCCTGCTGGCCTATCACACGGCCTGGCTGAAGGCCCACTACGCCGCCGAGTTCTTCTCGGGGAACATGAGCGTGGCCAGCGACGACACCGACAAGCTCAAGATCTTCCATGACGATGCCACGCAGAACTTCGGCATCACGTTCACGCCGCCCGATGTGAACCAGGGCGAATGGCGTTTCGTGCCGGTGGACGACAAGACCATCTGCTACGCGCTGGGCGCCGTCAAGGGCACGGGGCAGGGCGCCATCGAATCCATCGTGCAGGAGCGCAAGGTGGTCGGGCCCTTCAAGAGCTTCTTCGATTTCTGCGCGCGCGTGGACCGATCCAAGGTCAACAAGCGCGTGGTCGAGGCCTTGATCAAGGCCGGGGCCTTCGACTCGCTGGAACCACACCGGGCCAGCTTGCTGGCCAGTGTCTCGCTGGGCTTCGATTACGCCGATACCCTGGTGGCCAATGCCGACCAGGGCGGCTTGTTCGATTTTGGCGATTCGCACGCGGCCTCGACCAACGAGCCCGAACTCGTGCCTGCCGAAATCTGGACGCTCAAGGAGCGCTTGTCACTGGAAAAGACGGCGATCGGCTTTTACCTGTCGGGTCATTTGTTCGACGATGCGGAGCCGGAGGTGCGGCGTTTCGCCAAGCGCATCGACGATGCCCAGGACAGCCGTGATCCGCAGATGCTGGCCGGCATCATCAGCGACCTGCGCATCATCAACGGCGCACGTGGGCGCGTGGGCCTGTTCAAGCTGGACGACAAGAGCGGCACCATCGAGGCGGTGGCCAACCAGGATGCGCTCGATGCCTTCAAGGACCTGCTCAAGGACGACGAGCTGGTGATCATCCAGGGCAAGGTGCAGACGGACCGATTCTCTGGGGGGGGCGCCTTGCGGCTCAATGTGCAGCAGGTCATGAGCCTGGGCTCGGCGCGCTGTCGGCATGCGCGCTTCCTGCGTTTGGTCGTCAAGGACCAGCATTGCCCGGTGGGCGATCTGATCCGCGAGTTCCCGGCCAGGCGCTTGCCCAGCGGGCAGCCCGACATGCCTGAGGTCGTGCAGGGCTTGAGCGTGCGCGTGGTGATCGAGCGGGTCACGCCCGAGTTGTCGTCCAAAGGCGAGATCGACCTGGGCGACGAGGCCCGCATCTTCCCAAGCGACCAGGCCTTGCTGCGCGCCATCGAGCTGATGCCGCAGGTGCGCAGTGAACTGATCTACGGCGAAGGCTGAGGCCTGGCGTTGATGGCCTGATCAGCCGATCAAGTCCACCTTTTCGCGCGTTTCGCCGAACATGGCCTCGGCCTTGTCGTTCATCTCGTTGCCAGGCTCGACGCTGGCATCGTCTTCCTCTTGCTCCGGCGTCAGCATCACGGGCAGGGGGTCGATCTGGCGCCAGACCGGCGTGGTGGCCAGCAAGCCGGTGAGCAGGCCGGCGCCTCGGGCGGCCCACCACACCGAGCCCAGCGACAGCACCAGGCTGC
>CANBUA010000303.1 GCA_947372535.1 Burkholderiales bacterium | reverse complement strand
ATGGGGCGGTAATAGCCTGGCATTCCAAGCACTTTTCCGCACTCAAGTTTTCGGCCACTCTTCGTAGCATCAAGACAGCAGCCGACCTCTCCGAACGTGTTGGGGCATGGCGATGCATCAAAACGACGGAGAAAACATGAGTGCCCTTTCCTTGAGTTCTGCCTCGACAGCTGCTGCAGCTCAGAGCAGCACCACTGCAACCACGTCAGCCCAGAGCCAAGCTACGTCAGCGCTCACCAAAATCTCCCCCGCACTGGCAAAGGCTCATGATCGACTTGTGGCGCAGTTCCAAGTGCAGTCCACGTCGATTTCGCAACTAGGCCAATTCAAAGCGGCGGTATCCGCGCTGTCTGGCGCTGCCCAATCCCTTGCTGGTACCAGCGCAAATGCATCGTTGGCTGACGTCACCAAGCAGGCGGAGAGCTTTGTCACTGCATTCAACGCCGCTATCACCCAAGCCAATGGCACCGCAGGAACAGGCACCAGTCAAACCGAAGCCGGCAAGGCCTTGTCTAGCTCAAAACGAACGCTCTCTGCGTCTGATGCTTCACGCTCGCAACTCACCACAATGGGGCTGCTCCGGCAACTAGACGGGACTTTGAAGCTCGATGCTGCGTCTTTGAAAAAAGCATTTGCCAATTCACCAAGCGGCACGACTTCAGCGCTGGCTCAACTGGGCAAGGTCATGGCCAAGCGAGCAGATTCAGAGTTATCGGACAAAGGTCGGGTTGCGCTGGCCACGGACAGGGCCAGTAGCAAAGCCTTATCCCTGAAGCAACAAGAGAGCGCCTTGCTCTCCTCGGCCACGCAACTGGCGCAGGCCCAGTCGACGACCTCCAACAGTTGGGCGACCAAGCAGGCGCTGCAGCGGTACTCCGCCGCTTGATGACCAAACACCCTGCCCGGTGATGGGCGTACATCGAGCCGTCATTCACTGACGCATCCAGGAGGCATTCATGCGCTTACCCTCATCGGTCTCAGCGACTTTTTACAACGCTGTGGGGCGAACAACGGGCGCGCCCACTTTCACGTCGGCGCCAATGCAAGCCTCCGAGGCGGCCCCGGCCAACTCTTCAGGTACACCGGCAAGTACAGTGGTCAAGTTCTCTGACCAGGCACTGACCATGATGCGGCAACGGCAGGTCAGCGAGGCTCAGCAGGCCACCTTCAAGGAAGTGCTTCAAAAGGCCCAGACCAATCAAGCTCAATCCGACCCGAAAAGCTTCCTTCGAACGCTGACGGCCGATGAGCTTTCCGCTGTTCAGTCAGCGCATTGCTTGGCGCAGCCTATCGATGTGAACTCGCTCAACCAGGAGGGCGCAGCAAACTTGCTGGTTCAGCCTGGCGCAGAGCAAGACCTCGATAACAACGGCTTGACCAGTGTTGGAGCAGGCAACACGTTCACCTTTCCGCCAAACATTGCGCCTGAGTCTTTCAAAGATGCTTGGGCGCAGGCCACAGAGGGCAGATCTTTTGGAGACATCCCAGCGCAGATGATTCTGGCGGCTGGTCTGGCCAACCTGAGCCCCGCCCCCACCACGGGCAATGTCACTGCGATTTCGCCGGATGACCCTGAATGGAAGAACCCATATGCGGATCCAAACTATGACTATGGCGCAGCGGTGAGCAACACCATGGAAGGGCTCAAACAAGATCGGTCACACAACCTGATCTCGGAAGCGCAGTTCAAGCATGACATGGATTTTTACGAGCAGCTGCACAAAGCACTGGGCTGATGCCAGGCATGGGGAAGAGGAAATCGTCCGACTTCAATCCAACCTTGCTTGATGCACGCTTGCAAGGCTTCTCGGGAGGCCGGCGTGATCTCGAACTGGACTGGGCGCTGGGTCTTGTGCTGCAGGACGATTGCTCGCGTTGCGACCTGATCCCCATGGCAGATGTCGCGCACCTTCAGAGCGACGAGATCGCAGCCGCGCAGCTTGCTGTCGATGCCCAGGTTGAACAGTGCGAGCTCACGCACTCGGTGCTCCATCTGGAATCGAACTCGGAGCGCCCAGATGTCCTTGAGTTTGAACGGGGCCTTCTGCCCGACGATCTTGCCCTTGTTCCACGGCTCACGAGGAGCCTTGATGCCTGTGTTGCCCATGATGGTCTCCCACCGAGTTGAGGGCCATACAACTTGCTCCGAGAGTCCATCGAGGACATTGCTCTAGGTCAATCGATCCTGTTCACGGCGCGGACCGATGGACCGCTTACAGGCCTAGGCAGCTACTTCCACTGCCGGCCAAGAGCAGCCGGTCAACTCAAATGAAAGTGGGCGCCCAACGTTCGAGCTAACCGGGCGCCAACGGCGGGACGCCAGGCCCGGGCTGGCGAAAATGTACCGCGTACCGCCAGACCTTGTTATCGCCAAGAGGTCGCTGTTGGCCTTGCATGGCCAAGGTGCGTCTTGAGCGCGCTGAGAGGCCTCGGACGGGGCGCAAAGCCTCTGAAAAAGGTGTTGCGCAACCTGCGACACGATCAACTGACCGGCTTCACCCCGACTTCGTCACGCGTGTCGCTCAACATGCTCGGCCGTCCGCATTGATCAGCGAATCCCTAACGCGCCTGCTTTTGCCTATCGCTAATGGCGATTACCGATGGCCGTGGCGAGCGCGAGAGGTGCAGCTGTGTACAGCACTGACCAGATTAGATTCACGGCAGGCCCACATGCTGCAACGAATATTTCTATACGGCGACAAACTGCATGAACTCCAACGTATGCCCGTCGGGACCGCGGACGTAGGCGGCACGGGTGCCATTTGGAAGTGTTTCAATCGGACCAAGCCTTCCCCATTGCACAGCCTCTACCCGAGCAATCATCTCGTCGATATTTGATACGGCGAACGTGAGATGCACCGAACCTACATCGCATGAGCGAGGCCGATAAATTTGACGATCTCCTGGGCCGCGGTACTCGAGCAACTCGATTTTGTGGCCGCCGGGCGCCCGAACCGTCGCGACCCTTATGTCAGCACCGGGTACGCCGACAATGTTCTCGATCACAGAGCCACCGCCGAGGTCCTTGCGCGCGACCAGCTCGAAGCCCATCACTTCGCACCAAAAATGAAGAGCTTCGTCGAGCGAGGAAACCGTAAATCCGGTGTGTTCAGTGTGCAAGATAGGCGAATTGGAAACGTATTGGTTGATTTTATTGGACATAAAGATTTTCCAAGTGTGTAGCGATTAACGCATCATGAATTTTGGTGGATAGGCGTGCCGCCGACTCATGGACTGTCATAGCGACATGATCCACGCTGCCAACCGCTTCGAAAAGCCGATCCAGCGACTGCTGAGACTTGGCATCGCACGCATGGTAGGTCGCCGAATCCAACCTTCCTTCGAGGTTGGTAACGCCGCGTGACGCGATGTGGACCCGCGCGCCCTCGTCCGCCGCGATGCGCGCTATTTCTAGGCCAATGCCCGCACTTCCGCCAATCACGAGAACCGTCTTTCCATTTAGATTGTTAATGCTCATTTCATTCACCTTTAATTTCGTTTTCCTTGATTATCTGCAGACGCGGCCCATGTTGTTGCCAGTCAGCTTCAGATCGGCCGCCCATCTGATTGGAACAAGGTCAGCAACGGGTCGACTGCGCAATTCTGCTGATCCCGTGCGATTACCCGGAAATGGCACGAAGCAGCCATCGACGACGAAAGCGCCAGCGGCTCCTATGGGTCGAAAGGCGGACTACGCCAGATCCCCTATCCCGGGCTCGGCACCAGCCATGCAAAGCACTCCTCCTATCCAGGAACATGAGGTACTGGGACCACTGCGCTTGTCACTGAACCTCTGAGCTCCGACATAAACCTTGTTTTGGCACGCATGAAGCTCCGAACTCATCCTCCGAACCTTTTGGGGGCATCCATGGCGCTCGGAACGCCGATCACCGCCATCCGAAGTGCAAGCCCCGAGCCATGGACTCCACGCATGCCCCGAATAGGTCCAAGCATGGCCCTCTGAACTCGGCGCGTCACCTTCCGAACTGCACGCGCGAACCTTTTTGGGGCATGGACGGAGTTCCGAACGCCAATCACCGAGTTCACAACCCGTGCTTGTCCCGCGCAGCCCTGAGCGACCCCCAAAAAGCCGCAGCCGTTCAGCGAATGTCGAAGCGATCCAGGTTCATCACCTTGGTCCAGGCCGCCACAAAGTCATCGACGAACTTGCGCTGCGAATCCGAGCTGCCGTACACCTCGGCAATCGCCCGCAACTGCGCGTTCGAGCCAAACACCAGGTCGGCACGCGTGCCTGTCCACCGAAGATCACCGGTCTTGCGGTCACGCCCTTCGAACACCTGCCCATCGCCCGACACCGGCTTCCACTCGATGCCCATGTCCAGCAGGTTGACGAAGAAGTCATGGCTCAGCACGCCCGGCTTCTTGGTGAAGACGCCATGTTCGCTCTGCCCGGCGTTAGCGCCCAGCACACGCAGCCCACCGACCAGCACGGTCAGCTCCGGTGCCGTCAGCGTCAACAGCTGCGCCCTGTCGATCAACAAGGCCTCGGCCGGCACGGCATAGCGCGCCTTCTGGAAGTTGCGGAAGCCATCGGCGATAGGCTCCAGCGGATCGAAGGACGGCACGTCGGTCTGCTCTTGCGAGGCATCCGTGCGGCCCGGGATGAAGGGCACGGTGACATCGGCGTGACCCGCCTCGCGGGACGCTTGCTCGACGCCCGCGTTGCCGGCCAGCACGATCAAATCGGCCAATGAAACCTGCTTGCCGCCTTGCGCCGCCGCATTGAAATCACGCTGGATGCCCTCCAGCACCGCCAGCACCTTGGCCAGTTCGGCCGGCTGGTTGACGGCCCAATCCTTCTGCGGCGCCAGGCGGATGCGCGCGCCGTTGGCGCCGCCCCGCATGTCCGAGCCGCGGAAGGTCGAGGCCGAGGCCCAGGCCGTCGACACCAGTTGCGCCACGCTTAAGCCAGAAGCCAGCACCTTTTGCTTGAGCGCCGCCACATCCTGCGCATCGACCACGGCATGGTCCAGCG
>CANBUA010000302.1 GCA_947372535.1 Burkholderiales bacterium | reverse complement strand
ATGGATTTGCGCAGCAGGTCTTCGGAGCCCTTGCCCACGGTGAGCGAGAGGAAATGGCGGTCCACCCGCGCGATCTCGATGGCGTGGCAGCCCATGTCGGACAGGGTGTGGGCCAGGATGATCTGGAAGTCACCCAGGGTGTCGACGAGCGTACCGTCGAGGTCGATGATGGCGGCTTGGTAGGGCATGTGGTTCAACGGAATAGAGTCAGTAACCATGGAATAGAGTCCGTAAAGGTTGGCCGACTTCGATTGCCTCCACAGGAATAGAGTCCGTAAGCAGTCAGCGGATTGGTTCAGATGTTCGCAGAAACTAGCTGACCTTACGGCGCTTGGTGGGTTTTGAGCCGACAGGCGTTCTCGACGCCAGTTCTTGCTGTGCGTTCTGCAGACCGTAGGCCGAACACAACACATGGTCCAGGGCCTCCTGCATCAACTGCACATCTCGATCTGAGGGAACGTGCGCCCGGTGCGCTGCAGCGTGGCCAACCTCAACCACCGCCTTGATCGTTTGAAGCTGATCTGCCGTCAGGTGTTCATCTTCATGGAGAGCGGTTAGCTTTTCCCCAAAGCCCCACTCAGCAGACTTGAGCAAGTCATCGGCCACCACGTCGATCACCGCTCGGATGCCCATCGCCGTCAGCGCCACGAGGCCAGAGTGGCGGGCCACATGCATCTCACGCATGAGCGCCTGCGCATGTTGCGGCAACTTGTCGAACCAAGATGGCTCCACGAAGGCTGGCAATGATGAAGCAGCTAGAGCCTCCGAGCTGTCGATCAAGGCTGAAGAAACTCGAAAGCCGTTGGGAACAGTGTGAAGGCCAGTCAACTGAAACTGGCTTAGCTCCCGAATGCAGTCATCGAATGATGAATGATCGAACACATGTTCGTTGACGATCACCGACTGGTACATCGCATCAGCAGGCGTGTGACAGTGAGGGGTATGCCACCACTCACGCATGTAGGTATGCACGAGGGTCACTTGGTCCAGTGGCTTGCCGATCAGATCTGAAATCGCTCTCAAGGTGACTGGCGCACTCGATGACTTCTTGAAGTGCCCTCGAAACGCTTGCCACATTGAATTCGCCGTTTCAAGAATCTCCGCGAAGGCGGGCTGCTCCCCAAGCTGCTTCAGCACGGTCAAGCTCAAGCAGTAGAACTCCTGCTCACCGATTCGCTCTTTGCGAATGAACCCCATTTGATTGAGACGATCAATGTCCTTCCGGCGTTCAACGTGGGCATGGCGAAACGCGTTCACCTCTACCCATGGCTTAACCGATTCCGAGGCTTTGAACAACGCGATCAACAGAGATGCATCCTGCGGATCGATCTGGTGCGCTTCAGACGACATTGGTGCTCCGGCTTGCCTGTGATCGCCCTTCGTAGGCCTCTGCAATGAACGGCTTCGCAGCCTCTAGATCGGCCTGCATTGCCAGCGGGATGAGCACATCGCCGGTGCCCCAATGCCCCTTCTGAGACACGTCTTCAGCACTGGGCAGCAGCTTCATCACCTTGGTTGGATCCAGATGCAGGTAAAGCAGCAATCGGCCTTTCTGCGGAACGAGGGTTGCAAAGTTCTTGAGCCGTTTGAATGCCACGTAGAGACGCAGCTCCTTGCGCTGAACATCGTCGCCCAATGAGAGTGTGTAGTCCTCCAACGAGGCGAGCAAATCAGTCAGCGCAGGAGACAAGGCGGCCACCGTTTCGGCATACGGCTTATCGGGGCCCACCGGCTTCTCTCCGCCGATCTCCTTGACGTCTTTCACGGGTTTGATGGCCTTGCTTGCCCCAGGCCTCGGACTTGATGCCGACGACGCGTTGGCCAGCTCGAACAGCAGGAGTTCGTCCCCAAAGCGGCGGTAGCGAATCAGCTCGATGTTCCGGTTGATTTGCTGCACCGCGTGGCCGTCGTACTTGGTGAAGTCAGCGGCAATGCAAACGAGGCGCGGCGCACTCCAATCAATGGCGTCGGAGGCAGGCTTACCGAACTTGTCGAGCGCCAGCAGCTTGAATTCAGCCTGGTGGTCCATCAGCCAGTCCAGGTAGAACAAGCCTTGGTTGATGACGTTCTCGCCGACCGAGCGCTTGTACTCCAGGATCACCGGGCAGTTGTTTTCATCCAGCCCAAGGGTATCGATGCGGCCGCCGTGGGTTTTGCCGGTGGAGTACTCGGTGGCCAAAAAGCGGATGCCCAGCAGCACTTCGAGGTTGGCCTCGATGAGGTGTTGCAATGGCCTTTCCAGATCGGATGCATCGCCTTGTAACTCGGTGGCCAGGCCGTTGGCCAGGCGGAAAAGCTTGATGTCGCTCATGGCAAGTCACACCTCAATAAACGATCTGTGGCGGGGGCTCCGTGCAATGTCTCTCGCAACCATGGTTCGGCCTGGAAATCGGCGGGCGGCTGTGTGGTCGTGGTGACGATGTACTGGAAAGCTGAACAGCCCTCACCCTCCAATGCGACGACCATGTTGAAAAGCCGGTGGTACACGCTCAGCCCCAGATCAGCCTCGCGTGGGCTGTCATGCACCAGGAGCGCAGGCAGGTGCGTGCCACCCTCGATGCTCATGCACATGACGGCCAAATCGAACGCGATGACTTTCAGTGACTCGATGGCGGGCGTCGAGCGCTCGCCGCCAAACTGAACCACCAGCTTCAATCCCTGCCCATCCAGATGGATCCGGCCCGTTGCCGACGGACCTACCGTCGCGCGAATGATGGCATCGAAGTAAGCAGACAGTTTGTCAAAGACCACTGCCTGGCGCCCTCTGAATGCCGTCAACCTTTCACGGTCCGCATCAAGCTGCGTAGCGGCCTCGGCCACTTGTCGTTGCGCCAACTCCCACTCGTCCCAGTCACTACCAAGGCGCTTGATGTCATCCAGCGTCCTGCGCGCCTTGAACCAAACAGACGAGCGTTGCTCATTCAACTTTTCAGCCTGACTCAACGCCTGTTTGAGGGTGTCTCGCGAGGCCCGCGCTGGCGCCAACTGCTGATTCAATCCTGTGACAGATGATTGCACGCCCGCGACAAGCGCCTCCTGCTTGCTGACCTTCAGCGTCAGCTCTTCATGCCGCTTCTTCAAGCCATCCAGATCTGGCAGTTTGTGGGACAGCTTGCACCCCTCTGCCTTGACCCGGTCGATGGGCACCTCACAAATCTGGCACTGGGGTACCTCAGCCGCACGGACTTGAACCGAGCTGAACGGCAAGTCTGCCCGGTATTGGCGCAGCAGCTCCTGATGCGGCTCCAAGCTGCCTGCCAAGCCCGCCAGCTTGTTGGCCAGTTCACCAACGTTCGACTCAGCCTCGCGGTAACGCTGTCGCAAGTCATCCAGGTTGGACACGTCCACGCCAGGGCTGACCTGGCTCACGTTGGCCAGATGCCGACGAGCTGCCTGTTGCAGCGACTCAATGCCCAGCTTGCCATCGGGCACATCGTCCGCCGTCAGCTCCAGCGTCTGGATGATGCTGAACCTGGTTCGCTGGCAGGACCATGCCCGCCGCGCCTCATCCTGCAACTGGGTTTTGTGGGTTTCTGCTTTGGTGGACATGGCCTCTTGCAAGGCGATTTCTTCCACGGAAATGGCCCCAATCAGCACCCGCAAGGCATCTTGCAAGCGCCCCTTGGACATGGCTCGCGTGGGGGAGTCGGAATCCGATTCAACGGCACGCCACTCCAGCACATGGTTGAAGCGACACTCCTGATCGCGTGTCAGCCAAGCCAGTGCCACGCGCCAGGCGTCGTGCTCCCGCAGAACGGGCATGCGCATGGCCACATCGGGCGTGAGCACCTGCGCTTCGATGGCCTTCAGCAAGGGTCCCATGCCTGTGGGCTGGTTCAGTCGGTCAAACAGTTGCTCAGGCAAAACGCCCTCAACTGCGAGGTGACTGCGATTGGCCCCCAGGGGCCGCAGCACGCCCCAGAGCTGGCCTTGCAACATCACCTCAGCCGACACCCAGCCATTGAGAAAGGCCCGGCCAATGCTGAGCCTTTGGGCTTCCGGGGCGAACCTGTCTTCGCCCAGGCAGTAACGCAACAGGCGGCAAAACAGGGTCTTGCCAGCGCCATGACCCAGGTCGCCCTCTCTGCCCGCCTCGCGCAGGCCTTGGATATCAGCCGGGTCAGGCGACCAGACGAAGTTCAAACCGGGCCTGAGTTCGATGGTACGCACCGGCTCACCGGGCTCGCGCCAGATGGTGAGGCGGCGCACCCACAGCACGGGCTGAGTGACCCCTGGCGGTGGGTTGACCGACAGGGCCGTGCGCCCGAACAGATCAGGCTGCTCTGACATTGACGAACTCCTGCGCGGCAGGCTCCAGTGCGGGCAGGACCGAAGCGATGCCATGGGCCCTCAAGTGCGCGACCACGAACGCGGCTCGGCCATCGGGCCAGCCCGTGGTGGTGATGCCCACTGCGCCGGAGCCCAGGGCCCAGGTGGCGTTGTCACCACTGCCTGACTCAACCAGATCTCCGCTCGCCCTCATGCGCTTGAAGGCTTGCCCCCAATGATGGTTGGCCGCAGGCTGGATGCGGGCCACCTTGGCGGGCAAGGCTTTGGCGTCATCGCCCACCAGACGCGACCACTGCTTGGCTTGTGCTGCGGGCAACACAGTGGTGAAAAGGCGGGGCTGCTGGCACAACAGAGTGGCCAAGCGAGCGTCGCGTTCGGGCATGGGTTGGCCCCAGGCCCTCAACACGGCGGTGAGGCAAACGGTGGTGGCCTGGCCTTGAGGATCAGCCGGGGCGACCCATTCGCCGCTGGGCAAGGTGGCCCAATCGCTTGGTTTGAGTTCGGGCGGGTCGGGCTGCACCAGGGGTCTCGCACGGGGCCTGTCGCGCGAGATGGGCGCTTTGACAGGCTGGCTGGCGGCCAGACGCTGGAGCAACACGCTGGCGGGTTCGTCTTGCGGGTCTTGCTGAACCAACTCGCCACGGAAGGCCTTGGCCAGGACTTGGGGGACCAAGCGTTGGGCGTGGGCAAGCATGGCGGTGTAGCGGGATTCGATGCGGTCAACCAAGCCAAACAGTTCTTCGGTCCTTCGCACAATTTCGCGCTGCT
>CANBUA010000301.1 GCA_947372535.1 Burkholderiales bacterium | reverse complement strand
TGCGCCAGGCGCTGGCGCAAGGCCTCGTGGCGGCAGACCACGGCAGTCACGGCTTCGCGAAGCAGCGCTTCGTTCAAAGGCCCGTCCACCTCGGCCAGCGCCACGTGGACTGCCTGCCCCGGGTGGGTCACACCTTGCTGCTCGAACATCGCCCACCAGGCGCGTTGCTCGGGGCTGAAGCCCACGCCCGCCGACACCGGCCCTCCGACCTGCTGATCCATCACATCGCCCCCGTTGTGGTGATCGAGCCAGCATCCAGCGCCGAGCGCTCGAACATGTCGCCCATGGCCACCACGATCTTGCGGGGCCCTTCGTACGGGTCCCGGGCATGCGCGGCCAGCATGTTGTCCAGCATGATCACGTCGCCCTGACGCCACTGGAAGCGCACGGCGCAAGCCTCGTAGGCCTGCCCGATCACGGCCATGGTCTCGTCGCTGATGGGCGAGCCATCACCGTGATAGACCTGCCGGGGCATGCGGTCCATGCCGACCATGGCCAGCAGGTCTTCGCGCACATCCGGCACCAGGCAACTGACATGATGCAGCTGCACCTGGTTGAAGAACACGCGCTCGCCGCTCACGGGGTGCTTGATGACTGCCGGGCAGCGGGTGCGGGTCTGCAGTTCATCGTTGGCCAGCCAGCGCCACTCGATGCCCGCCGCCTCAAGCTTTGCCTGGACCTCGTCGCGGCTGTCGGTCTTGAAGAAATCCTGCCAGCTCACGTCCAGGCGCCGGGTGAAGGTGCGCACGTAAAGCAACTGCTTGCGTTCGAGTTCATCGACCAGCGCGCTGGGCAAGCGGCGCAGCATCTCGCGGCCATCGACAATGGGCGTGGCACCACCCACGGGCGATGGCAGCTCGCAGAAGAACCACTGCTTGCGCGGCCAGCGCTCCAGGTGCGAACTCTCGTTGTGATAGAGGATCATCTCGCGCTCGGGGTACGGCGTGGAGCGGTAGGTGTTGCGGCCACCCTCCTTCTTGGGCAGGTCGCCGTAACCGCCGTAAAGCCCGGGCTCGATCGCCTCGGCGAATGCTTCGAAGTCCTGCGGCGTCTTCAACCCGAAATCGCGGAACAGGATGCCGCCGTGCTTGAGCAGCAAGGCCTCGATGGCGCCGCGGTGCTCGCGGGCCCAGGCGACCGCATCGAGGTCGCCACCGATGGGCTCGATCAGCGCGGGGAAATCCCGGCCCTCGGCCAGGGTGCCCATGCGGACACGCCCGGCCGGTGCCTGCACAGCCACCGTGGTGGGCCGGCTCGCGATGCGTTTGAGCTTGTCCAGCTTGCTGGTGGCAGGCGTGGCGGTCGTGGCAGTCGTGGTCATGGGGTTGGGCTCCTTCTTGGGAGGGTCCTCGTTGAAGGGCCGGGGCCGGGCCAAGGCCAGGCGGTCCAGGGGGGTGTCGGGTGCCTCAAGCACCTGGCGCAGCAGTTCGCCCCAGTCGGCAGCCAGGCGCTCGATGGTGTCGCGCCGGTACAGGCCCGCCGCGTAAACCAGCCGGGCGGACAAGCCGCCCCGATCCTGGTCGACGAACATCGCCAAATCGAACTTGGCGCGTGTGCTTGCCGGGCTCAGGGTGTCGATCGACAGACCGGGCAAGGCCAGGCGGCCTTCGGGCGTGTTCTGCAGCACGAACAGGATCTGCACCAGCGGCAGGCGATGTCGGCCTCGGGACCGGTTGCCGGCCAGCTCGAGGATCCGGTCGAAAGGCACCGACTCGTGCTCGAACGCGGACAGCGTGTCCTGCTTGACCCGGGACAGCCATGGCGAAAAGCCCATGCCTTGCGGGCGGCGCGACCGAAGCGGCACCACGTTGACGAAGAAACCGATCAGGCCTTCCAGGTCGGGATGGTGCCGCCCGGCCACGTCGGTGCCGATCACCAGGTCATCGGCATCGAGGCGCTCGTGGAGCAAGCACTGGAAGCTGGCCAGCAACACGGTAAACAGGCTGCAACCGTGCGAACGGGCCAGGTGCTCGAGACCGTCGACCAAATCAGGCGGCACGGCCAGGTCCACCACATCGCCAGCCGACGGACTGGCCGTGACCGCCAACGGCGCCGGATCGGGCGCCAGCGTGGACACCTCGGGCGCGCCTTGCAGGTAGCCACGCCAGAAATCGGCATGACCAGCCTGGTGGCGCTCCAATTGCAGGGCCTGCCAATGGGCATGGTCCGTGTACTGGATGCGCAAGGGCGCCAGCGTGGGTTCGACCCCATCTCTGAACGCCTGGTAGAGCGCCGCGAATTCCCTGGCGAACACCGACTGCGACCAACCGTCGAAGGCCATGTGGTGCACCGCCAGCAACAGCACGTGCCGCTCGGGCGCCAGCTTCAGCAGGCCCGTTCTCAGCACGGGGCCGGTGGCCAAGTCGAACGCCTCCCCCGCATGTTCAGCCTGGGCGACATCGACATGGTGGCGCTGCTCGCCGGCCGGGTGCATGGTGAGGTCGGTCACCACCAGCTCGATCGGCACGAAAGGCAGGATCACGGCAATGGGGTCGCCCTCCTCGTCCTGCGGGTAAACCGTGCGCAGCACCTCGTGGCGCCGCACCAGCGCATCCAAGGCGGCACGCAACGCGCCCACATCCAGCGGGCCGGACAGTTGCAAGGCCACGCCCATGTTGTAGGCCGCCCGTTCACCAGATGCCGTGCCGCCGGCCAGCCGGTCCACCAGCCACAAGCGACGCTGGATGGGCGACAGGGCCATGGCCGGTGTGCGCGGCACGGGCGCCAGCACGGCATCCGCGACCGCGAAGGCGCTGGCTTCTTCACGGGTGACGTCCGTCGCCAGGCAGGCCGCCAAAGAATCCGCCAGACGGCTCAGCACGGGGTGCTCGAACACCAGGCGCAAGGGCAACGACACCTTCAAGGCCAACCTGACGCGCGAGGCCATGCGGGTGGCCAGCAGCGAGTGACCGCCTAGTTCGAAGAAGTGGGCCTGTCGCCCCACTTGGTCAAGGCCCAGCACCTCGCACCAGATGGCCGCCAGCGTCTGCTCGATGTGGCCTTGCGGCGCCTCGTTCACCTGCGCATCGCTGAGCACGGGCTCGGGCAAGGCCTTGCGGTCCAGCTTGCCATTGGCGTTCAACGGCAGGCTGGGCAGGATCATGATCGTCGAGGGCACCATGTGCTCGGGCAGCATCTGGCGCAGGCGCTGGAGCAAGGTCGCCCCGTCTGTGTGCTGGCCTGCGGTGTCCTGGTCCGTCAGGCAGGACACGTAAGCCAACAGCCGATCACCACCGGGGCTTGACCGGGCCACCACGACGGCTTCACGGACCTCGGGCTGACTCAAGAGCTGCGCCTCGATCTCACCGAGTTCGATCCGCAGGCCACGGATCTTGACTTGATGGTCCAGCCGCCCCAGGTATTCGATCTGGCCGTCCAGGCGCCAGCGCGCCAGGTCACCCGTGCGGTAAAGGCGCTCTCCAGTCTGGCTGAAGGGATGGGCCACGAAGCGCTCGGATGTCATCGCCGAGCGACCGAGGTAGCCTCGACCCAGCCCCACGCCGCCCAGGTACAGCTCGCCCGCCACACCTGGCGGCGCCAGGTTCAGGTCGGCGTCCAGGATCAGCGTGCTGGTGCCTGAGATCGGCTGGCCAATGGGCACGCTGCTTCGGCCCTCGTCGACGCATGTCCATTGCGTCACGTCGATGGCCGCCTCGGTGGGGCCATACAGGTTGTGCAGCCCGGCCTTCGGCAACCGCGTCAGCACCTGGTGCGCCAGCTCGGCCGGCAGGGCTTCGCCACTGCAGAGGATGCGCGTGACCGAGGCGCAGGCCTCCAGACCTGCCTCATGCGCCATGAAGGCCCGCAACATCGACGGCACGAAATGCAAGGTGGTGACGCCATGCTGGGCGATGAGCTCGGCAAGGCGAGACGGGTCCCGGTGATCGCCGGGCTGGGCCACGACCAGGCGCGCGCCCTGCATCAAAGGCCAGAAGAATTCCCACACCGACACGTCGAAGCTGAACGGCGTTTTCTGCAAGACCGTGTCAGACGTGCCCAGGCCATGGGCCTGCTGCATCCAGGCCAGGCGGTTGTGCAAGGAGCGGTGCCGGTTGGCCGCGCCTTTGGGCCGGCCGGTTGAACCCGAGGTGTAGATCACGTAGGCCAGGTTGTCGCCGTGCAGCGGCACCTGTGGATCGTGGTCGGGCTGGTCACTCAAGCCCAACTTGTCCAGCGCGATCACGTGCAGGCCTTCGCGGCGTTGCCGTGGCAAGCGTGGCAGCAGGTGGCTTTGCGTGAGCAGCAATTGCACACCGCTGTCCTCGATCATGTAGGCCAGACGGTCGGCCGGGTAGTCCGGATCCAGCGGCACATAGGCGCCACCCGCCTTGGCGATGGCGAGTAGGCCCACCACCATCTCGATGGACCGCTCCACCGCGATGCCCACCTTCACATCGGGGCCCACACCCAGGGCGATCAGGTGATGGGCCAGTTGATTGGCCCGCTGGTTCAACTGCCCGTGGTTCAGCACCTGCTCGCCGAAGACCAATGCCGGGGCATGCGGCCTTTGTGCCGCTTGCTGTGCGATCAGTTCATGCACCAGGTGATGGTCAGGATGACGTTGCTCGTTGCGACCCCACTGGCGCAATTGCGCGAGCTCGGCCTCGTCGAGCAGCTCGACATCGCCGACGGCCTGCTGCGGTGCATGCGCCAGCGCGCCGAGCACCTGGAGATAGTGCCCGGCCAGGCGCTGGATGCGCTCGGGCTCGAACAACTCGCGGGCGTAGGTCAGCGTGGCCTGCACCCGCCCGTCGGGCTGCTCGTCGGTGTCCAGCGTGAGCTCGAACTGCGCGGCCTGGTCGCCCAACTCGCATGGGCTGATGGCCAAGCCATCGAGTTGCGCCAAAGCGCGGCGGTCCTGGCGCTGATGGTTGTGCATCACCTGGAACAGCGGGCTGTGGCTCAGGCTGCGGTCGGGCTGCAGGGCCTCGACCAGTTGCTCGAAGGGCAGATCCTGGTGGGCCTGGGCGCCCAGGGCAGCTTGGCAAGCCTGGTCCAGCACGGCTTGCAACGGCAGGCGGGAGCCGATGCGGTTGCGCAGCACCTGCGTGTTCACGAACAGGCCCACCACGCCGGCGGTCTCAACATGGTGCCGGTTGGCGATGGGCACGCCCACCCGGATGTCCTGAAG
>CANBUA010000300.1 GCA_947372535.1 Burkholderiales bacterium | reverse complement strand
ATCAGGAACCAAACACCACCACCCAGAGCGTGCAGTAACTTTTGCAGTAACTTGGCCTGAAATGGCGAGGCTCCATAGGGGAATGTGGCTCCTGTCGGCGGGACCACGTTACTGCACGCAGGTGGTCGGACCTGAACGCAAGTCCCCGCCACGCAAGACAAAAAATGGATTGCCTGAACGCGGCTGAACGCGCCTAACCGCATCTAGCCGCTAAACTTGACAGTAACTTTTACAGTAACTCGGCGTCCGGGTTACTGCACCCTGAAAAGTTACTGCATGCCACGCAACCTCATATCCTCAGATGCGGCCATCCGGGCCGTCAAACCCGGTGACGAACGCTCACGCCTCACTGATGGTGACGGCCTGTACCTGCTGCTGTTCGTCAAGGGCAAGTCGCATGGCTGGCGCTTCGACTACACCCACCAGGCCACCCGCAAAACGATCAGCCTGGGCACCTACCCTGATGTCACCCTGGCCAGCGCCAGGGCCGAGGCTGACCGGTGCCGCAACCAGGTGGCCGATGGCATCGACCCGAGCGCCGAGCGCAAAAAGACCCGCACGGAGCATGTCCGATCAGCCGAGGTGGCCAGGGCCATCAAGTCGGGCGAGGCAGTGCCGGGCACCTTCAAGCATGACGCCCAGGACTGGCTTGAGCACAAAAAGGCGAAATGGAGCGAGCGCACGGTCGGCATGATCGAACGCCAGTTCGAGATGGACGCCTACCCTGAGTTTGGCAACTGCTTCACCCAGGACATCACCGCCATCGAGATCCTGGAGGCGGTCCAGAAGGTGGAGGCGCGCGGCGCCGGTGAGCAGGCCGCCCGCCTGCTGCAGCGCATCAAGTCGGTGTTCCGCCATGCCCTGGTGCTGACGCGATCCATCAAGACCAACGTCACACGCGACCTGGTGGCGCCGGAAGTGCTCAAGCCCCGCCGGGTGAAGCACAGGGCCGCCCTGCCCGAGGCGGAGCTGCCGAACTTTTGGCAGTGCCTGAGCGAATACCAGGGGGCGCCGACCGTGGTCAATGCGCTCAAGATGCTCATGTACTGTGTGCCCAGGCCTGGCGAGCTGCGGTCGACACCTTGGACCGAGCTGCCTCTGAAAATTGAGCAGTGGCGGATCCCCGCCAGTCGGATGAAGATGCCATCGGAGCACATCATTCCCCTGCCCAGGCAGGCAAAGGCCCTCATCGAGGCCCAGCGCAAGATCACCGGCGGCGACAAGCTGGTGTTTGCCTCCCCCTTCTACCCGGGCAAGTCGATCAGCGAGAACACCCTGAACAGTGCCCTGGCCCGGATGGGATACAAGGGCTCAGCCACCGCACACGGGTTCCGGGGGCTGTTCTCTACTGTGTGCAACGAGCACGCCCAAAACCCCGATGTGATTGAAGCCTGCCTGGCGCACACCGAGCGCGACGGCGTCCGGGCGGCCTACAACGCGGCGAAGTACCTCAAGCAGCGCGCAGAGCTGCTGCAATGGTGGGCCGACTACGTGGACAGCAAGATGCCGGAAGGCATCAGGGCGCAGCAGCCGCCTGACAAACCTCAGGCAGGACTTTGGTGATGTAGTCCTGCAGCCCCATCACTTGGATGATGGCCGCGTCAGCGATTCCCGCCACTTGCTCATATCGTCCGCTGCACTCGCTGAGAGCTGCGGCAAGGGCGGGGGCTGCATCAGCGAGGGATCCGGCGCCGGCACTTTCGGCCGGGGCGCTTCCACCACCGCGCAGGGCGGCGATGGTGTCGAGCAGGCGGCCACGCTCAGCGCCAGCGCGCTGGCGATCAGCATCCGCCTGGCGGTTGCGGTTGTCTTGGTCAATTTTCACCTCCATGGCGGCAATGGTTGCCTGGGTCTCGGCGCGGATGGCCCGCTCGTTGGCTTCGGCCAGCAGCTTGCCGGCGGCCTGGCGCAGGGCCTGGCGTTCGGCGTCCACCGCCTGGGTGACCGCTTCCTGTGCTGCATGGCTGTGCCAGAGCACGGTGCCCAGCGTGGCCGCAGAGATGGCCACGGCGGCGCCAAGGTAGAGCATGGGCTTGTCGGGGGTCCACATGGGTCACTTCTCCCTGCGCCAAGGCGGGATGGGCACGGTCTGTCCGGCCAGGTGGTGGGTGCTGTCGGCAAGGAACTTGATGTGGCCGTCCTGGACGAACGAGTGGCAGACGTAGGCAAACCTGGGGTCCTGCATGACCATGTCGCGCCCGCCGGGCTCACTCATGAGCTGGTCGTAAATCGCCTCTTCGTCTTCGGTCAGATCCTTGCGGATCGTGCGCACCAAAATGGATGGGGAGAACGTCGGCCGATCGGCGCTGCCATTCCAGGCCCAGCGTGGGCCCTCAGACCTGGGCGTGGTACCAATGACGTGGAACTCATCGCACCCAGGGCAGCGAAAGGCCAAGCGGCCGTTCTCCGCCTGGCGCAGGATTCGGGACAGCTCACCCACTGACTTTGCAGGGCACCGTCTTTTCAGACAAGGTGTGCCACTGCCCCATGTACTTGGCGGCCAGGTCGGGGACGTCCTTCAGCAGCAGCGCGTTTTCAGCGTTCACGGTGTCCGCAGACACGGTGTAGTTGAAGGATCCTGTCTCCACATGGATGCCATCGATCACCAAAAACTTGTGGTGCAAGATCCGGAATCGGGTATCGATCAGGCACGTCGCGCCGGCCGGCACCAGGGCCTGCACCGCCTTGCCGCCCTGCTGGGTCTTGTCCAGCACCAGGAAGACCTTGGCATGCTTGGTGGCGTCGACCAGGGCCTGGATGATCACCGGGCTGGTGAGTTGGTAGGCGGCCACGTAGACCGTGCTGGAGGCGCCCGAGATGGCCTGCACCACGACGTCGCGCGCCGAGGGCTTGCCACGCGAAAAGCCTACGGTCTCGGTGGCAGACCAGGCGGAACCGGCCAGGGCCACGGCCATGAGCGCCCCAGCGGCCAGGAAGCGGAAGAATTTGGACTTGGTCATGCGAGAAAGGCCGTCTTGGCCTCGTTGAACAAGGCCAGGCGCTCAGCGGCGCCGGCCATGCCCGGGTTGATGGCCTTGGTGATGGCCGTGAAGTTCCCGCCGTCCGCAAACTCGTTGCAGCCCCGGGACGCGAAATAGAAGGCTGCCGTGAGGCAGGCGTCATCAGGCTTGCCCAGCAGGTCGGGCTGATCCACATAGGGCCTGCCCAGCGCCGTAGCGGCGGCCTGGTAGTTGGCCTTGAACGTAGTGCCGATCAGGCCCCGACCTCGGTAGCGCCAGCCGTCCTTGCTGGCCTCGTTGCCGTTGCCATAGCGCCCGGCATAGGCCCGGCTGGCCAGAGCCTCGGGGTTGCGGGTGTAGGGCGCAGCCGCTTGGATTTCCAGCGGGCTCAGCACGCCGTCGCGGTTGGTGTCGAAGGCCGTGCGAAACAGCCGCGCCACCCGGTCGGGATCCCGGTAGAACAGATCTTCTTCGAGGTGGACAAAGCCCGCGCTTTCATGGATGAACTGGGCGACAGCGGCCGCACACCGGGCGGGTGTATTGATCTTGAAGCGGTCGAAGGCTACGCCCAGCGGATCCGCGAAGGTCTTTGCCAAGGTGGGCGCTACACCGGCAGCGATCAGTTGTGCGATGGTGATCATTGGGGCCTTGCCTCAGTCTGTCCAGTCTGTTCAACGCGGGAAGCGGGGCATGCTGGGGGGATGTGTTTGACGACCTTGACGGCTGTGCCCAGGGCATAGGCCAGCATGCCGACCGACATCAGGGCGCACCCCTCATTGATCGCGCCCACATGGCGGACCTGGTCGACCAGCACACCACATGACAGGCCGATGCCGGCCATGCCCAGGCGCTGCAGCAGGTTGTCTGGGTAGTGGGGAGAGAAGGATCCGATGGCGCACAGCAGCGCGACGACGGACAGGCAGAACATCACCACGTTGACCATCTCAACCCCCTTGGGGGCCATCGTCTTGGCCCATCTTGCGTTTAGCGGCACCCAGGGCCGCACGCGAAAGTCCAGCGGAATCGAAGGCACTGATGGCATCGAACAGCTTCGACACCACAGCCATCGAGAACAGGCCCAGCATGAATCCGGCGAAGCCGATGCCACCGTCACCCATGTGCATGAACTGCGCAAATGGCTTGGCAGCAAACAAGCTCATGGAGCAACCGCCAGCCCACATGGCAGCCTTGGTCAGGTAGCTCCCTGGCAGCCATTTGAGCGAGATCGCTGACCCGACGATGCCGGGGTAGGCGTCACTCAACTCAGGGGGGATTTGCAAGGGCATCAGGCCTCCAACTACTGCGGTCACTCGGTGTGGCCGCAGCCACAGATGAACGCAATTTAGGAATGCCGCCGAACGGCTGGAGGTCGTGTTTTCCGAGCGCCTACACGCGCCGTGACTTCGCCAGGTGGCCGATGGCCTCCACCACCGACCCGATGGCCTTGTGCAGGCTGGAGAATCCACCCATCAAGGCCTCATTGAAGTTGCGACGCGACTCCAGCGACTTGGTGAAGTCGGCGAAGGCCTGGCTGGCGTAGAAGTCGTCCACCACGCTCATGGGCAGCTCCAGGCCCCCGTGCAGGCCTGTGCTGGCGTGCAGCGCCAGGTTAGACAGCTTCGACTGCTGATCGTCCAGACAGGCTGAGCGTTGACGGGCTGATGCAGGAAAGAGGGCGAAATCGCGCCGGCGCGGAGCCGGCCCCCCCTTGCTCGTCACGGCGGGCCCACACCAGGCCGTCATCACCCAGGATGGGCGTCACGAAGTGGTAGAGCTGGCGCTGACCTGAGAAGAATGCCGCCAAGGTTCGCTCGAAGTCGGATTCAGGCATGTCCTGGATGGCGCTCATGCGCTGGCGCACCCAGGCCATCAAGTCGGGCTGGCTCAGGGCCACCAGGTCGGGCAGCGGCTTGTCGGCCGCGTGCAATTGGCAGGCCATGGCGCCGATGATCCATTCCATGCGGCCGGTGCACTCGATCTCCAGCACTTCGGCGTGCAGGCCCAGCAAGGGGGTCATGACCGTGGCCGTGCCGCAGACTTCACCCAGGTCCACCTTGGGCGCCGGGAGGTCATCGGTCAGCCCGAGGTAGTCCGACATGCGGAGATCGCCGATGCTGAAGTCCGGGCCGTCGGCAGTGACCATAGTCAAGTAGTTGGCCACCAGGTAGGCGCGCTCTTCCACCGTCCACAGGCGCGGGTCGGTGACGTAGCCAGGCCGGGGCACCTCAGCCTTGCTGGCGACGCGCTTGAGCAGTTCCGTGGTGCACAGCTCCAGGCGCTGGCCCGGCAGCTTGAGCAGCGCGATGCTGTCACC
>CANBUA010000299.1 GCA_947372535.1 Burkholderiales bacterium | reverse complement strand
GGATCAATTCACCCTGGAAGATTTCGACCGCACCGTGGCCGTCAACATCCGTTCTGTGTTCGTCGCCACGCAAGCAGCGGCCAGGCACATGAAAGCAGGTGGCCGCATCATCAACATCGGCAGCACCAATGCGCAGCGCATGCCGTTCGCCGGTGGCGCGCCCTATGCGATGAGCAAGTCCGCTCTAGTCGGCCTGGTCAAGGGCCTGGCCCGCGACCTCGGCCCGCGCGGCATCACCGTCAACAACGTGGCGCCCGGCCCCGTGGACACCGACATGAACCCCCAGGACGGCGACTTCGCCGCCACGATGCACGGCCTGATGGCCATCCCACGCCACGGCAAGGCCGATGAGATTGCGGGTATGGTGGCCTATCTGGCCAGCCCGGAAGCGGCGTTCGTCACGGGCGCCGACTTGCTGATCGACGGCGGCTTCGCCGCCTGATACGCCCCACACGCCTGATACAAGGAGCATCGACATGGACCTTCAACTCAACGGCAAGCTGGCCCTGGTCAGCGGCAGCACGGCCGGCATCGGCTACGCGATTGCGCGCACTTTGGCCCAGGAAGGTGCCGCGGTCATTGTCAATGGTCGCCAACAGGCGGCTGTCGACGAGGCGGTGGCGCGCATCCGCGCCGAAACGCAGGGCACGGTGCATGGCTACGCGGGCGACCTCAGCAAGCCCCAAGCCGCCGAAGAAGTCGTGCAGCGCTTTCCCGGCATCGACATCCTCGTCAACAACCTGGGCATCTTCGAGCCCAAGGCCTTCGAGGACATCCCTGACGAAGACTGGCAACGCTTTTTCGACGTCAATGTCCTCAGCGGTGTGCGCCTGGCGCGCCTGGTGCTGCCCGCCATGAAGCGTGCGAACTGGGGGCGGATCGTCTTCATCTCGAGCGAAAGCGCCGTGCAGATCCCGACCGAGATGATCCACTACGGCATGACCAAGACCGCGCAGCTCGCGGTCTCGCGCGGGCTGGCGGAATCCGTCGCGGGCACGGGCATCACGGTCAACAGCGTGCTGCCTGGCCCCACCAAATCACGTGGCGTGGGCGACTTTGTCCAAGACATGGCACGCTCGAGCGACAAAACCTTCGAGCAGGTCGAGGCCGAGTTCTTCGACCACGTGCGCCCCACGTCCTTGATCAAGCGCTTTGCCTCGCCGCAGGAAGTGGCCTCGCTCGTGGCCTACGTGGCCAGCCCGCTCGCCTCGGCCACCACCGGCGCGGCCCTTCGCGTGGACGGTGGGGTCATCAAAAGCGCGTTTTGAGAAAATGTGACGCGCCGCTTGATCGTGGCAATTTCCAATGTCCATCGCTCGACCTTCTCGGTCTTGCTTAAGATGCATGCATGTTGCCATGCGTCCTTGATGGCGCGTCCCGTTTCGATGAATCAGAACAAACCCAGGTTGCTTTCCATGCTCGATTTTGCTTGGCAGAAGATGTGTTTTCGCGCCTTGCTGATGGGGGCACTGTTTCTCGGCATGGCCGCAGCAACTGCCACCACGATTCCACCCGTCCCACCCTACACGGCAGTGACTTTGCCCGACAACCAATCGGTGACGGTTTTGCCATCAGGTGAGCTGAGCTGGTTAGGACAGCGACTGATTGATCCACCGGCGAAGGGCTCACTCCGTGGCCAGTGGGAGGTGCTGATGGCGCACTGGAATCCGGCCACTGGCCGCGCAACACAGGTCCCGCTGGAGCCGAGCGTGGACGGCTTTGTCTACGGCCAGGTGGCGTTGCCCGCAGGGCTGCTCGCCTTGACGACAAGCGGATCACGGGGGGCACCGGAGCTTTCTACTTTCTTGTTCATACCCAGCGGTGGACGCCGGGCACTGCAGCTCGAAACGAAAGAAACCTTTGACCCGTTCCGAACGGAGTTGCTCAAGCTCAGCGAGGATGCAGCCCTTCTGGTGACGCGCGACAGGGGCACGCGCTACATCAAGGTTCTTGTCATTCAGCGCATCAGAAACAGGCTAGTCGTTACGGCCATGCCTTTGTTGCCCCTCGCTTACCGCAGCGACTTCGCGAGTGCGCTGTCAGGAGCGGGTCAATTGATGATCTTGGGAGGCTCGGATGGCAACTATCGCGGCTGTTCACCCTGCCGAGCGGAAACGCACGTGTTGGACCTGACCACCAAAACTTGGCGCAATGGTCCCCCGATGCTTGAAGCTCGCTCGGAACTGGCGGCCAGCGCCCTGCCCGATGGCAGCGTCCTGGTCACTGGCGGCTGGACCAAGGCCGCGAATTGGGGCAGTGGCGCGTCGCGCACGGCAGAGCGCTGGAATCCCATCACGAACCGGTTCGAAGCCCTGCCGCCGATGCCCACAGGCACCGCTCGGCACAAGCACATTTGGTGGGATGCGCCCTGGGGCCGAACGCTGATCGTCGGTCAAGGGCTCGCGGGAGCAGCGCACTCGTTGGATACCAGCACCTGGAATTGGCGCACTTTGGGCGAATGGGCTGGGGGCAGCGAGGAAGGCGGGTGCGGCTTCTACCCATTTGTCGCCGGTGGCAACGCCTATGCATGGCTGGTCAACCGCGCAGAAGGGCACTATTCAGACAAGTCGTGCCCAGACCAGAAATATGCGAGCTTGAGCCTTCTCAGACCGCCAGTGGCTGCCAGGCCATCAGCGGAGGCGCCGCCTGAGAACCTCCTGATTTCCTATCGACACAGCTCGGCATTCCTTCCGGCGACTGGGGTGGAGCCCGCTTTGGTGATCGGCGGTTCTATTCACGCTGGGATGAACACGTACGTCATGAGCAGCGCGGTGGAAGCGATTGAACGCAATGGACGCGTTGTCACGATGCCATCACTGCTCACCGCGCGCACGAACGCGCGGGCATTCCGGGCTGCAGGCGGCGTTCTGGTGGTCGGCGGAAACGGACCGGACAGCCCGTATGGTGGCGAAAGCAACCCCAAGCCATTGAAAGCCGAATGGCTGGAGCCAACCGGCGGCACGTCATGGCAGTGGCAGGAGGTGAGCGGCAACGCGCCAAGCTCGTCTGCGGCAGTCACGCAAATGCGCGACGGCAGTCTGCTGGTCCTCAGCGAGACCGGCACCCTGAACCAACTGAAGCTGGTGTTGCGCGACGGCAAACCCAGTTTCGAGAGCATCGCATGGCCTTCATTGAAGCGCGAACGTCGCCATGGCGACAACGCCGTTGAATCAATGCGGATACAGGAACTGGGCGATGGCCGAGTTGTGGTCGCCGGAGGCACGGTTCGATCCGAAAGCATTGCCCTGTATTCAACGAAGGCGTTGAAGCCGGGGCAGCCCGATGAGTACGTTGGCATCGGGGATTTCTTACCCTGGCGTCGCTACGAAATCTTCGATCCTGCAACCCGGCGCTGGGTCAACTCGGCCCCCGCACAGGCCGCAGGGGGGCGCGCCATCATCGACAGTAGCGGGCGTGTCATCAAGATCGCACCCGCCCCGCCGGCTACCGCAGCCCCGGACCAACTGCGGTTCGGGCTCGAAATGTCCAATCCCGCCGGTACCGCCTGGGCGCCACTCGCCAGCACCGGATCGCACCTGACGATCAATGAAAAGTACAGCATCTTCACCATCGACGAAGAGTTGTTCGCCAGCGGAGAAGTCGAAGGATTGAACACTGGCGGCCGACCAGGCGGCATCGAATGGCATAACCCAAGCACCGGCGCATGGGAGCTACTTTGGCAGGCGACACGCGAAGACAGTTGGGGCGCTCATCAGGGACGCATCTTGCGACGCACACTCGTTGGTGCCAATGGGCAATCCAAGATCGTGCTGATCCCGGCAGGAGGTTGGTGATGCGAATTTATCTGAGCCTTCTGGCCGGCCTGCTGATCGGTGTGTCGACGCTGGCCGCCACCATTGAAAGCAAGCCAAAAATGCCCGGCGGGGCCGTCGAGTTTCTGCTCGGTGGTGATCAATGGCAGCCCGGCGAGCGCTACCGCAGCGACCACAATTGGCTGGCGCTGGTATGCGGCAAGGCCGACTGCCGGTTCGAGCCGGCAAAGCTCACCGTGCGCCGTGAGAAGTGGCAGGGCCACTATGACGACCAGCCGACCATGGGCCAGAAGCTGGTATTTCGGCGGCAGCTCCCAGGCACAGGTGTCGTACTGGCCTGGTTCAAGCTCGACCCTGCGGTGCCCTGGCTTCAGGCGGGGCCGGTTGTCACCCATTGGGCTGCTGGCTTCAAGGAAAAGCGCCCCCCGACCACGGGGACGCTGGAGTTGGCGGTCGATTTACCCAGCGGCGATCAAGCAACGCTCGTCCCGCTGTTCGACCCCGACAAAGGCAGGTTCCTTTTGCAACTGCGCTCGCAGGGCAAGCGCCAATTGCTTGAGGAACTGGGGCAATGTTCACATGTCGTATCGACCGACTACTTGGTTTGGGCTGGCGACCTTGACCACGATGGTCAGCCCGATTACCTGATCGATTTTGCCGACGAGGTCGGTGAAGCCAATCTCTACATGGCGCACGAAGCACGCGCAGGGGAGATCGTGGGAATCAGGGCGGTTTATGTGCCGCCGCCGTTCGGCGGTGAGTGCGACGGGGAAGGCTGGTTGACACGGTGATTCTTCACATCCAAAGGAAGCACTTGACCGCGCTCTTTCTTCTAGCGGCTGCGTTGTCTCCTGCCGCCTTTGGTGCGGGGGGCTTACCCACTGGTACCTGGAAAGGGATGGTTGGAAAAGCGCCGGTCATGGTTTGCCTTTCAGACTCTGGCGAGTCGCAATACTACTATTTGCGCCACCTTCGAGGCATCAGATTGATGCCATCGGAGGCAACTGACAACCGGCGGGACAGCACTGAAGCCCTTGCCAAGTCGCGGCAGCCTGGTCGGTTCGAGTTGGACGAGCCCATATCAGGAGAAGATGGAGAAGGCAGATCCAGCGGCCACTGGTCGCTTCAGGCAACGTCGCCCACGGAGATCTCGGGCGCGTGGACCGCACCGCACCATGGCGATGCATTGCCAATATCCTTGCGCAAGGTGAACCTGGTTCCGCAGGGCGGCACACCTGATGCAGCTGGACAGCTTTGCGGGAAGGCCTATTACGAACCCATAACCGCGGGCATGCGTCTGACTTCCCATCCCGCGAAGTTCGAAGGTCATGCTTATCGGGAGGTTTCCAGCGATGAAGCCACTGCCATCGAAGCGCCTGCCGCCTTACCCCATGCGCAAGCACTCAATCACTATGCGAAGAAGTGGCTGGACGATCAATCGATACTGGCATACGACTGCAACGCGGGTCGCGGAAACATTGGCGCCGAACCGATCGGCAGCTC
>CANBUA010000298.1 GCA_947372535.1 Burkholderiales bacterium | reverse complement strand
AAGCCGTGGTGGTGGTGCTGGGCGTGAGCTTCATCAGCCTGGGTTTGCACACGCGACCACTGCGCTTGGACATCTGGCCCGGCATGGTGGTGGCCATCACGATCCCGCTGGTGCTGGCCGTGACCTTCCTGGTCATGTATTTCTGGGGCGTGGGGCTGCACAAGATCTCGTTGGGTGCCTTGATCATCGCCTTGGGCCTGCTGGTCGATGACGCCATCATCTCGGTCGAAATGATGGTGCACAAGCTGGAAGAAGGCTACGACAAGGTCCGCGCGGCCACGGCGGCTTATGAAATCACCGCCATGCCCATGCTGACCGGCACGCTGATCACGGCGACGGGCTTCCTGCCCATCGGCATGGCCCAATCGGCCGTGGGCGAATACACCTTTGCCATCTTCGCGGTGACGGCGGCCTCGCTGATCATCTCCTGGGTGGTGTCGGTTTACTTCGTGCCCTACCTGGGCCAATGGCTGCTCAAGACCAAGCCGAAGATGGTGCAAGGCTCTGGCCAGCATGTCGATTTCTACGACACGCCTTTCTACCGCCGTTTCAAGGCGACGGTGAACTGGTGCGTGCTGCACCGCTGGATCACCATCGGGCTGACCTTGCTGGCGCTCGCGTTGGGCATGGTGGGCATGGGCAAGGTTCAGCAGCAGTTCTTCCCCGATTCGAGCCGGCTGGAGGTCATGGTCGATCTGTGGCTACCCGAAGGCAGCAGCTTTGAGGCAACCCAGGCCGTGGTCAATCGTTTCGAGGCGCGCGTGCTCCATCACCCCGATGTCAGCACGGTCAGCACCTGGGTTGGCGCGGGCGTGCCACGCTTCTATCTGCCGCTTGATCAGATCTTCCCTCAGAGCAACGTGGCGCAGATCATCGTGGTGCCCAAGGACAGCGCGGCGCGTGAGCGCATCCGCCAGGAACTGCCCCGCATCGTTGCGGCGGAGTTTCCTGAGGTGCGCACGCGGGTCAAGCTGCTGCCCAATGGGCCGCCCGTGCCTTACCCGGTGCAGTTCCGCATCGTGGGTGACGACATCACCCGCCTGCGTGAGGTGTCCGAGCAGGCCAAGGCCATCATGCGCGCCCATCCCGACATGCACGGCGTCAACGACAACTGGAACGAGTACGTCAAGGCCATCCGCCTGGAGGTGGACCAGGCCAAGGCCCGCGCTCTGGGCGTGACCAGCCAGTCGATCGCGCAGGCCAGCCGTGTGCTCAATTCAGGCGTCACCGTGGGCCAGTACCGTGAGCAGGACCGTCTGATCGACATCGTGCTTCAGTCGCCCGCGGCCGAGCGTGCCACCCTGGGTGGCCAGGACAACACTTATGTGCCGACGGCGTCCGGCAAGATGATCCCCGTGCTTCAGATCGCCAAGCCGGCGCTGACTTGGGAGCCCGGTGTCATCTGGCGTGAAGGCCGGCGTTTTTCGATCACCGTCCAGGGGGATGTGAGCGAAGGCGTGCAGGGCCCGACGGTCAGCACCGCGCTGTGGCCCAAGATGCAGGCGCTCCAGGCCAGCCTGCCGCCCGGCTTCGAAATCCAGTTGGCGGGCACAGCCGAGGAAAGCAGCAAGGGCCAGGGATCCATCTTCGCCAACATGCCGGTGATGCTGTTCGTGACCTTCACCTTGCTGATGCTGCAACTGCAAAGCTTCTCTCGCGCCTTGCTGGTCTTCCTGACGGGTCCCATGGGCATTGCGGGGGTGGCGGCAGCCTTGCTGCTTTTCAACAAGCCTTTCGGTTTTGTGGCGCTGCTAGGCGTGATCGCCCTCATGGGCATGATCATGAGAAATTCGGTCATCCTGATCGACCAGATTGAAACCGACCGCGCCCATGGCATGCCGGCCTGGGATGCCATCGTCGGTGCCGCGGTGCGCCGTTTCCGGCCCATCGTGCTGACGGCTGCCGCTGCCGTGCTGGCCATGATTCCCCTGACGCGCAGCGCGTTCTGGGGGCCCATGGCCGTGGCGATCATGGGCGGTTTGGTCGTCGCGACGCTGCTGACCTTGCTGGCCTTGCCGGCCATGTACGCAGCCTGGTTCCGGGTCAAACGCCCCGTTTGAGGACAGGCTCGGCCATCACCGGTCGGGCCTCGTCTTGAAAAGGTGCATTGCCGCGCTAGAATCGCGGGTTACGACCGAATCATCGGCGCAATCCGGGGTGGCTGTTTCAGCCAGTGCGGATTGGGCCTGCCCGCAAGGGCTTTCCGGATTGTTCTTGCGCGGGTGGCGAAATTGGTAGACGCACCAGGTTTAGGTCCTGACGCCAGCAATGGTGTGGGGGTTCGAGTCCCCCCCCGCGCACCAGACAATCATCATTGCCAACATTTCTAATAGTGAGTTCACATCATGGCTGTCACCGTGGAGACCCTGGACAAGCTCGAACGCCGCATCACGCTGGCGATCGGTGCTGACATCCTCAAGAATGAAGTTGATGCCCGCCTCAAGAAGCTGGCGCGCACGGTCAAGGCCGACGGCTTCCGTCCTGGCAAGGTGCCGATGAATGTCGTGGCTCAGCGCTATGGCTATTCGGTGCAGTACGAAGTCATCAACGACCAGGTCGGCCAGGCATTCGCCCAGGCAGCGGCCGAAGCCGAACTGCGAGTGGCCGGCCAGCCCCGCATCTCTGAAAAAGAGGGCGGCGCGGTGGAAGGTCAGATCCAGTTCGACGCCACCTTCGAGGTCTACCCCGAAGTCAAGCTGGGCGATCTGGCCAGCGTGGACATCGAGCGCGTCACGGCTGACGTGAACGACGCGGCCATCGACCGCACGGTCGAGATCCTGCGCAAACAGCGTCGCACCTTTGCCCAGCGCCCAGCCGCTGAAGCCGCAGCCGACGGCGATCGCGTGACCATCGATTTCGAAGGCAAGATCGACGGCGTGCCTTTTGAGGGCGGCAAAGCTGAAGGCTTCCAGTTCCTCGTGGGCGAAGGCCAGATGCTCGAAGCGTTCGAGAAGGCTGTTCGTGGCATGAAGTCGGGCGAGTCCAAGACCTTCCCGCTGGCATTCCCCGCCGACTACCACGGCAAGGATGTGGCCGGCAAGGAAGCCGACTTCCTGGTGACGGTCAACAAGATCGAGTCCCAGAACCTGCCTGAAGTAGACGAAGCCTTCATCAAGGGCTTGGGCATGGCCGACGGTTCCGTTGAAGCCCTGCGTGCCGACATCCAGAAGAACCTGGCCCGTGAGGTCAAGTTCCGCGTGGCTGCCCGCAACAAGGCTGCCGCCCTGGACGCCATCCTGAAGGTCGCCGAGTTCGACGTGCCTTCTTCGCTGGTGCAGGCCGAGACCGACCGCCTGATCGAAGGTGCTCGCGCCGACTTGAAGGCCCGCGGCCTCAAGGATGCCGACAAGGCACCGATCCCCGGCGAAATGTTCGCGCCTCAAGCCGAGCGCCGCGTGCGTCTGGGCCTGATCGTGGCTGAGCTGGTCAAGGGCAACAACCTGCAGGCCAAACCCGAGCAACTCCAGGCTCACATCGAAGAGCTGGCCCAGAGCTACGAGCAGCCTCAGCAAGTCATCGCCTGGTACATGACCGATCGCCAGCGCATGGCTGAAGTCGAGGCCGTCGTGATCGAAGCCAATGTGACCGACTTCATCCTCGGCAAGGCCAAGGTGACCGACAAGTCCCTGAGCTTCGAAGAACTGATGGAACAGCAGCAACAGGCTCAAGCCTGATGGCTGATCCTGGCGGGAAGTGATTTTCGCCAGGATGTCAGGTTGGCCGCTCCGTTGAAAAGCACCTGCCAGGCAGGTGCTTTTTGTTTTGGGGGCAAAAATTGGCGTTGCGCAGGTGTCACGCAGCATAAAGACGACACCCACCAGGGTGTGTTTTTCATTTGATGAGCCCGCCATTGGCGGCGCGATAATGAATTCACGCCATTGAAATAAGGGCAGCAGCCCTCAGCTCTGCTCAATCGTCTTCAAGGAATCACATGAGCGCTCTGGAAACACAAAACTTGGGCCTGGTGCCCATGGTCATCGAACAGTCGGGTCGCGGCGAGCGCGCCTATGACATCTACAGCCGCCTTCTGCGTGAACGCGTGATCTTCCTGGTCGGGCCGGTCAATGACCAGTCGGCCAACCTGGTCGTGGCTCAGTTGCTCTTTCTGGAGAGTGAAAACCCCGACAAGGACATTTCCTTCTACATCAACTCGCCGGGCGGCAGTGTGAGTGCAGGCATGTCGATTTTCGACACCATGCAGTTCATCAAGCCTGACGTGTCGACCTTGTGCATGGGCATGGCCGCCTCGATGGGCGCTTTCCTGCTGGCCGCCGGTGCCAAGGGCAAGCGTTTTGCCTTGCCCAATTCCAAGATCATGATTCACCAACCCTTGGGCGGCACGCAAGGCCAGGCCACGGACATCGAAATCCATGCCCGCGAGATTCTCAAGACCCGCGAGCAGCTCAACCGCATCCTGGCCGAGCGCACCGGCCAGTCGCTGGAGAAAATCCAGGCGGACACTGAACGCGATTACTACATGTCGGCGACCGAATCCGAAACTTACGGGCTCATCGACAAAGTGATCGAAAAGCGCGGCGGCTGATCAAAAAGGGGGCGGGGTTTGGAAAAGCCACACGATGCCCCCGCTCTTCACAGGGCGCCCCCTGGCCCTGTTTGACTTATCATCATTGCGGCGTTTGCCCTCAAACTGACACAGGCCGACCACCATGTCCGAGAAAAAAGGCTCTTCCAGCGAAAAAATCTTGTACTGCTCTTTTTGCGGAAAGAGTCAGCACGAGGTTAAAAAGCTCATCGCGGGCCCTTCGGTCTTCATTTGCGACGAGTGCATCGAGCTGTGCAATGACATCATCCGCGACGAAGTCGCCGCGGAAGCCGAAACCGTTGGCAAGCCTGCCCGCAGCGACCTGCCCACGCCTCACGAGATCAAGACCAGCCTGGACAACTACGTCATCGGGCAGGACAGTGCCAAGCGCACGCTCTCGGTGGCGGTGTACAACCACTACAAGCGCCTCAAGCACATGCAGTCCACCGATGGCAAGAAGCCTGATGTGGAACTGGCCAAGAGCAATATTCTGCTGATAGGGCCCACCGGCTCGGGCAAGACCTTGCTGGCTCAGACGCTGGCGCGCCTGCTGAATGTGCCCTTCGTGATCGCCGATGCCACCACCTTGACCGAAGCTGGTTACGTGGGTGAGGACGTCGAGAACATCATTCAGAAGCTGCTGCAGAACTGCAATTACGACGTGGACAAGGCCCAGCGCGGCATCGTCTACATCGATGAAATCGACAAGATCTCGCGCAAATCCGACAACCCCTC
>CANBUA010000297.1 GCA_947372535.1 Burkholderiales bacterium | reverse complement strand
CGCCAGTCGCGGAACACATCCAGATCCAGCCCATCGGGGTAGTTGAGCAGGCCGGGGGTGTGCCCCTTCACGCCCAGCTGGCCGTACTGCCAGATGATCTGCTTGGTCTGCCGGTCCACCACGATGACACGGTCATGCAGGTCATCGACGATCAGTACGTCGTGCGTATCAGGCAGCTCGCGCGCCAGCGAGGGGTGATCCAGCAGGCGGTCGCCCTCCGTCTCTTCATAGGTCCAGGTGGGCTTGCCCGTAGCCGGGTCGAAGATCACCACGCGGCCGGGCTTGGAGAAGTCGGCCACGATGATCTGCTTGCCATCCACCGTGGGGAAGGCATCGGAGGGGTAGTGCACCTTGGGCGCTTGCACGCTCCACAGCACCTTGCCCTGCCGGGTGATGCGCGAGATGCGCGAACCGGTGATCTCGCTGACCAGGACGTCGTCGTCGATGGGCGTTGCGCCGTTGGGGTAGGCCAGCGTTTTGGGTGGGTTGTGCTTGCACTGGCCGGGCTGGCCCCATTGCGTGGAGATCTGGTTGGTCTGCGGATCGATGATCAGCACGCGGCAGTTGCGGATGTCGGCGGCCAGGAAGTGGCCATCGGCCAGCAGGTGGGCGTCGTCGGGGTAGTTGAGCAGCTTGTCCGTCTTGCCGCGGGTGTTGGGCGCGCCCCAGGTCCAGGTGACGGCCTTGGCTTCGATGTCGACGATGTGCAGGTCGTAGTTGTCTTCTTCGCTCACGGCCAGGCGCTTGCCATCGGGCGAGTAGTTCACATCCTCGTTGCCGCGGTAGTACGTCAGGTTGGGCGAGGGCATCTCCCACAGGATGCGCTTGTCGGGTGCGATCTCGATGAGGCGGTTGTTGCGGCGGTCGGCGATCAGGATGGGGTAGGGCAAAGGCTTGCCCCATGAGGCCACGGGCCTGGCGCGGTTGCCGGTGATGGGCGGCAGGGGCGGCAGGGTGGCACCGCTGGAGACGATGCCGGCGCCGGTCATCTCGGCGGTGACGGGCACGGCGATGCCCTGAGTGGCTAAGGGGGCGGCGGGTGTTGCGGGAGGCGCCGCCAGCGCGAGGCTGGACAGCGCAGTGGCGATGGATGTGGAGAGGGCCGCAGGCAGGGCCAGGCGCAAGTGGCGATGGAGGTTCATGGTCTGACCTTAGCTGGACCGGGTTCAGGCCGGCTTGAAGTTCGTCAGACAAGTGCGAGATTGCACGCGGGGTTCACAGGCTTTCGGTGACGACGCGGCCATGGCTGGGCTGGATGGGGCGTGCGTTGGGGGCGATGCGGGCGCGCAGCGCGGCCAGTTGCGCGGCAGACACCGTGCCAGTGGCCTTCAACACGATCCACACCACGCCTTCGGTGCAGGGGGCGCTGGTGAGCGAGCCTTCGTAGCGGTAGTAGCCCAGTTCGCGGGGCAGCCAGGCCGTTGGATCGACCAGTTGGGTGGGGTCGGTGTGCTCGGGTTGGCCTTCGCGCGGCAGCAGGGGCAGGAGCTGCTCCAGCGCCGGATGCGCAGGGCCTTCTCGCAGCAGCAGCACCAGCGTCACCAGCTGGCCCGAAGGGCTCTTGTGCGGGAAGTGCAGCCCCAGCGGGAAGGCCTCGCCGCGGATGTGTTCTCCGCCCGGCAGGTGGAAGTGGAATTGCTGCAGGGTGTGGGGCGTGGGGCCGATCCACATGCGGCTGCCCGGTGCGCTGCGCATGCGCACGGTGTGTCCATCGTGGACGACGCGCAGGGGCGAGGGCCGCCAGTCGAAGCGCAGCGCGGGCAGAGCCCGGTGCTCGGTGGGGACGATGTCGATGGGCGATTGGCGCCGGCCTTGCTCGCACAGCGCGGGGGTGGCGGCATGGGCTGGATGAGCCACATGGGCCGCACCCAGGCTGGCCAGCCAGGCCAGGCAGGCACGTCGGGATTGGAGGGGCACGCTGGGCATGGGCAGACGATGGCCGCAGCTCAAGGTCGCAGCATGAAGGCCGGCATGCGGGGCAAGCCGGGCCGCGGCGGAAACTGGCCATTGCCCGTGAGTTGCTGCGTGATCGCTGCCTTGAGCGGTGGCAGGTGGCGCGCCACCCGCAAGATGGTGCCGCGCACCAGCTGTGCCGCAGGCCCATCGTTGGTGAACAGCCTGACGATGGCATTGGTGCCTTCGTAGATGGGCAACGTGGTGCGGCGGTGTTCGCTGGCATAGGCGCTCAGCGCCTGGGCGTCGCCCAGATCGCGCCCGGCCTGGTGCGCGGCCCGCAACTCGCGGGTCAGCACCTCGATGCCATACAGGCCGAAGTTGTAGCCATGCGCCGTGACCGGGTGCATGCCCACGGCCGCATCGCCGATCAGCGCAAAGCGCTCGGCGCAGAAGCGCTGCGCATACACGGCCACCAGGGGGTAGGCATGGCGCTGGCCGGCGGTCTGCATGGCACCCAGGCGGTGTTTGAACTCGCTGGCCACGGCCTGGGCGAAGTCCGACTCGCTCATCCCCATGAGCGAAGTGGCGCCATCGCTGCTCACCGTCCACACCGCCGAGGCCTGGCGCCCCGCCATGGGCAGCACGGCCAGGGTGTGGCCGTTGAGGAAGCATTCGTGGGCCACGCCTGCGTGATCGCGCTCGTGCGCCATGCGGCAGACGATGGCGGTGCGCCCGAAATCCAGCATGCGCGCGCCGATGCCGGCCATCTTGCGCATGCTGGAGAAGCGGCTGTCGGCGGCCACCACCAGAGGGGCGGACAAGGTCTGACCATCTGCCAGGGTGACGGTGGCCCGGGCCTGGCTGCGCTGCAGCGCCGTGACCCGGGCATCGCCGTGCAGCGTGATCCATTGGGGCCGCGCGATGGCGCCCGCGTAGCAGGCTGCGCGGATGCGGTGGTTGGGCACCAGCCAGCCCAGGGCCTCGTGGCCTTCGTCTTGCGCATCAAAGGGCAGCACCAGGGGCGAGGTGCCGCTGGTGACATGGGCCTGTTTCAGCTGCGCCACCTCGTCGGCTGGCAGCCGGTCCCACAAGCCCAGCGAGGTGAGCACGCGGCGCGCGCGGTGGGTCAGGGCGATGTCGCGGCCATCTTCGGGCGGATCGACCAGGGTGTTCAGCGGGGCTTGCTCCAGCACGATGCTGCGGATGCCGGCATCGGCCAGCGAACAGGCCAGGGCCAGACCGGCCGGGCCCGCGCCCACGATCAGCACATCGGTGTCGTGGGGCGCATTCACAGGGGGCACTTGCATTCGGGAGAGGCGCCAGCGCGGCATGTGGGCCTGGCGGCGAGGGCGAAGGGAGCGCCATCGTAGGCGCAAGTCGGTATGGGGGGCTTGATGGGCGTCATCCGTGGAAGACAAGGCCCAAAAGAAACGCCAAGGGAGATCTATCACTTGGCGTTGGGTGTGTGGTGGGCCGGGGTCACACGAATTGTGGCTGGGAACCCTCATGGATGCTGGGTTTGGCATTTTTCAGATTCATGGTTACCCGCAAAGTTACCCACAAGTCATGATTGCTTGTGCGGGCTCTGGGGTGCCACGGTTGGCTGGTGAAACATCACCATCGGTGTTTGAGTCGCTGCCCATGCGATACCCCATGGCTCTGTAACCTCGCTGCCGCTTGTCCCACATCCGCAGCAATGCAGGGTGGCCAGTGTCGATGAAGTCGATGATCCGCACATCGGCCTTCGTAGCGTGCTCGCGATGCAAGCGCCCGGCGTATTGCTGCAACGTGCCCTTCCACGAGACAGGCATGGCCAGCACCAGGGTGTCCAGCGGCGGATGATCGAAACCTTCGCCGACGAGCTTCCCAGTGGCGACCAGGATGCGCGGCGCCTGAGGTGGTAGCGCATCAAGTTCCGCAATGAGGGCAGCCCGCTGCTTCTTTGACATCCTGCCGTGCAGCACGAAGGGCGGCGGCACCAGCGTGGTCAAGGCCAAGACAATCGCGTCGAGATGCTCCGTTCGCTCGGTCAGCACCAGCACCTTGCGGCCTTGCTCGAAGGCCGCAACCACTTCGGCGGCGATGGCTTGAGTCCGCGCCAGGTCATTGGCAAGGTGTCGGAACACATCCTGAATGCCTGCTGCGCTGGGCAGGTCGATCCGAGCAAAACGTGAACGTGGCAATACCGCCAGATCGTGCGGAGCGTTGGCTGGCCTAGCGGCTGTATGCCGTGTGGGGCCGCATTGCATGAAGATGATCGGCTGCTGGCCGTCACGGCGAATGGGCGTGGCCGTCAGGCCGAGCACGAATTTGGCCTTGGTCTTTTTGAGGATGGCATCAAACGATGCAGCGCCAACATGGTGGCATTCGTCCACGATGACCTGCCCGTAGTTTTCGACCAAGGCATTGACCTCGCCTTGGCGGGACAGCGACTGCATCACGGCGATGTCGATCTTGCCGGTGGGTTTGGCCTTGCCGCCGCCGATGGTGCCGATCACGCCTTTACTGACGCCAAGGAATGCTTGAAGGCGCTCCTGCCATTGCTTGAGCAACTCGGTTCGGTGCACTAGCACCAGGGTGTTCACGCCGCGCCGGGCGATGATGGCGGCGGCCGTGACGGTCTTGCCGAAAGCCGTTGGGGCGCACAGCACGCCTGCATCGTGGTGCAGCATGGCTGAGACCGCTACTTCCTGGTCAAGCCGCAGCGTGCCGACGAAGCTGACACCAAGAGGTTCACCGCCATACCGCTCATCTCGCAGATCGCACCGTATGCCATTGTCTTTCAGCAGGGCCTGGGCGGCATCAAGGCAGCCACGCGGCAATGCAATGTGTTGGGGGAAGTTCTCTGCATTGCCGATCACGCGCGGCTTGTCCCACACCGACATCCTCATGGCCTGGGCCTTGTAGAACTCGGGGTTCTGAAATGCCGCCAGGCGGATCAGCCGATTGGCAAGCGCTTGAGGCAGCTTGGCTTTTTCGAAATAGATCAGGTTGGCCAGCGTCACGCTCAAGGCTGCGGGCATCGCGCCCGCGAGCTTTGTTGACGTGGCGGTCGCACGCTTCCACGGTGTGGCCAAGTCCTCGTCGTCGATGAAGGTCACGTCCAGAGGGTGTGTGCCGCCGATGGCACGCAGGATGGTCGGCTCGATGTCATGAGGCGCCATGGGCTGGATCGATGCGAGGAAGGCCCATTGGTCGCCGTGTGGTTTCAGCTCGGCATCAACGAAGACGCTGCAGCCGTTTTCGCGCGGGTGTTTCTGAAGGGGTAACGCGATGAGGTTGCCAAAGCCACCTTTGGGCATCGTGTCCTGGTTGGGGAACAAGCGGTCGTAGGACGCCAGCTTGAGCTGACGGGTTCGCGAGCAGGTGTGGCTGATGATGGCCGTTCCCAA
>CANBUA010000296.1 GCA_947372535.1 Burkholderiales bacterium | reverse complement strand
CGGCGACTCGGACATGGACACTCCTTGTGGGAGCGCTCATGCCCCCTGATGATGTGCCATGTTATGAAAATGGCAGCTGGGAGAGTCTGAGCAAATGATGCCGAAAGGCCGGGCAAATGCGCGCCGTGGTCGTGAATTCCTGACGTTCTCTAGAAGTCAAAAATCCTTGGGCCTGAATTCCAGCAGCAGGACTGAGGGGACCTTGCCCTTCTCATCCAGGGGCAGCACTTCGGTGCGGTCCAGGGCGCGCAGCACAGCATCATCCCAAGCCTCCACACCGCTTGGCGTCAATACCTTGCGGCCGATGATCTGACCCGTGGGCGAACACCGCACCTCCACAATCGTCAAAGGATTGCCGCTCGTCTCCGAAAAAACGATGTTGGGTTTGATGCGTGCCCGGATCCGCCCCGAATAGTTGGCGCTCGGTCCAGAACTGTGCGACGGGTCCTGTGACAGGTCATTCATCATCCGGTCGAGATTGGCCTTGCGGGTGCGGTCCACCTCTTCCTTGGTCGGCCCTTTGACCGGTGGCGCCGCCTCTTTGACCTCAGCCTTGGCCTCGGTTTTGGGCTCGTTTTTTGGTGCGGGCTTGGCCGGTGGTTTCGAGGCTGGCTTGGGCGCTGGCGACGGGACAGGAACTGGTGCTGGAGCGGGCTCCGGCCTGGGCTCGGGCTTGACCACCTTGGGCGGCTTGGGCGCGGGTTTGGGCAGCGGCTTGGACACCTGGCGCACGGGGATCTCCACCGGCTTGGGTGCTGGCGATGGCGATGGCGATGGCGGTTCGGCAGGCGGTGGTGGCGCCGGCTCAGGTTTGGGCGCAGGCGGCGGCGCTGGTGCAGGCTCGGGTTCAGGCGCTGGCGCAGGGGGCGGTGGTGCCCGCTCAGGCTGGGCCACGCGTGGGATTTCCGACCACATCTCAGCCTCCACGGTGGGCGGCACCGCCGTGTGCCACTGCACGCTGAACATCAGCGCGAGCAGCAAGAGCCCGTGGGCGGCCAGCGCCAGCCACAGCGCATGACGCCAACTCTCGGCCGGGCGCGGCCGAAGCATGTCCAGGGGCTGCGTGGCGGCCGTCATCAAAGCATCAGGATCCGCTGGTGCGCACGCTCAGGCCCACGCGCTTCACATCGCCTTTTTGCAAGGCGTCCATGACCTTGACCACCGCTTCATAGCGGATGTCCTTGCGCGCGCTGATGATCACGGGCACATTGCCAGCTCCGCCGGCGACTGCCAATTGTTCGTCGCGCACGCGCGCAATCAGATCGTCGAGCCTGATCGAGCCAGCATCCTTGGCATTGATGCGCAGGGACATCCGGTCCTCTGCTTCAAGCACGACTTCGATCACCTTGTCCGGCGCTTTCTTGGCACCCCCCATGCTGGGCAAATCCACGACGCCAGTGGGCAACAAAGGAGCGCTGACCATGAAAATGATCAGCAGCACCAGCATGACGTCGATGAACGGCACCATGTTGATTTCGTTTTGGGTGCGGCGACGACGTCCGCCACCACGTGCATTGAGTTGCGCCATGAGCCGGTCCTTGTCCGTGGTCGGTCGATCAGCGCTGGGCGCCGCCGACGCGAGGTGCCTCGCCACCACTTGGCGTGAGCATCACATTGCGCGCCAGGATGTTGGAGAACTCTTCGATGAAGGACTCGAGCTGAATGGCCACGCGGTCGATGTCACGGGCAAAGCGGTTATAGGCCAGCACCGCAGGGATCGCTGCGAACAAGCCGATGGCCGTGGCCACCAGGGCTTCGGCGATGCCGGGCGCGACCGTGGCCAGCGTCACCTGTTGCAAGTTGGACAGGCCGGTGAAGGCGTGCATGATGCCCCAAACGGTGCCAAACAGGCCCACATAGGGCGAGACCGAACCGACCGAACCCAGGAAATCGAGCCGCGATTCCAGTTGATCCAATTCGCGCTGGTAGCTGGCCTTCATGGCACGGCGGGCGCCTTCGAGCACGGCGCCCACATCGGAGATCTTCTTGTCGCGCAGCTTCAGGAACTCGCGCATGCCGGCGGCAAACACGCGCTCTTGCGGCGAAGGCGGGCCATCACCTTTGGTGGCATCCTGGTAGAGCTCCTGCAAGGTGCGGCCGGCCCAGAATTCACGGTCGAACTCATCGTTGTCGCCCTTGACGCGGCGCAAAGCCATGGCCTTGGCGAAGATGATGGTCCAGCTCGCCAGGGAAACAACGACCAGCAGCGCCAGCACCATTTGAACGACCACGCTGGCATGCATCACCAACTGGAGGATGGACAAGTCTTGGTTCATCTGTTTGAGTCTTTCGGGACACGGCACCTGGGGGCGCCCTCACTCAGGCGCTCTGGCCCGATTGTGCGTCATTGCGCGGCCTGGGCAGGCACGCCAATATTTCAGTCGGTAAACGTGCGGGCTTGAACAAACCGCCTGGCTGCGGCTGCACCCAGCCGATGCGAACTTTGCCATCGGCCAGCAGGCGCTCACCGCACCAGGCCTGTTGCATCACGGTCAAGCTGGCATGACCCAGTTGCGACAGGCACACGGTGATGCTGAGTTCATCGTCCAGGCGAGCCGGGCTGCGGTAGCGCACGGACGTGTCACTGACCACGAACATGCCCAGGCCGGCATGGCGCAAGGCCTCTTGACTCGGGGCCAGGCCACGCAGCCACTCGGTGCGCGCCCGCTCGAAGAACTTCAGGTAATTGGCGTAGAAGACGATGCCACCGGCGTCGGTGTCTTCCCAGTAAACGCGGACCGGCCAGCGGAAATGAACCGCCGGGCCAGACGCACCACCATCAACTGGATCGCCCATAGTTGTCCTGGAATCGCACGATGTCGTCTTCGCCCAGGTAACTACCCGACTGGACCTCGATGATCTCTAGCGGGATGGTGCCGGGGTTGACCAGGCGGTGCACCGTCCCCAGTGGGATGTAAGTGGACTGGTTCTCCGAGAGCATCAGCACCTTGTCGCCGTTGGTGACCTCGGCCGTGCCGCTGACCACGATCCAGTGCTCGGCACGGTGGTGGTGCATTTGCAGGCTCAAAGACGCTTTGGGCTTGACCATGATGCGCTTGACCTGGAAACGCGGCCCCGAATCGATGGAGTCGTACCAGCCCCAGGGCCGGTGCACCCGGCGGTGCAGCGTGCCTTCGCTGCGCTCACGTTTGGCCAAGGCGCTCACCACGTTTTTGACGTCCTGGCTGTTGGCGCGGTCGGCCACCAGCACGGCGTCCGGTGTCTCGATCACCACCACATTGTCCAGGCCAACAGCGGCCACCAGGCGGCTGGAGCTGTGCACAAAGGTGTTGCGACTGTTCTGGATCAGCGCATCGCCCTCGGAGGCATTGCCTTGGTCGTCTTGCGCGCTGACCTGCCAGACGGCATCCCAGGCGCCCAGGTCCGACCAGCCCGCATCCAGCGGCACCATCTTCACGGTGAAGCCCGCCTCAGGGTGGCTGGGGCATTGCTCCATCACGGCATAGTCCACCGACTCGGACGGCACTTGCGAAAACTCGGCCTTGCCCGGGCGAACGAAGGCCGAGTCGGTGCTGCGGGCCTTGAACGAGGCTTCGGTGCCTTGCGCGATGTCGGGTCGGAAATGGGCCAGCGCGGCCAGCCAGCGCGAGGCACGCATGACGAACATGCCGCTGTTCCAGTAGTAGCCGCCTTGAGCCAAGTAGCCCTGAGCGGTGGCCAGGTTGGGCTTTTCGACGAAGGCTTGCACCAGGTGCGCGCCATCGGCGGCGGCATCACCGGCGCGGATGTAGCCGAAGCCCGTCTCGGGGCGATCGGGAGTGATGCCCAAGATGACGATGTCGCCTGCCGCGGCGGCCCGGATGGCCGTCTGCAGGGCCGCGGTATAAGCCGCAGGCAGGGTCACGGTCTGGTCGGCAGGTGTGACCACCAGGATGGGGTCCTGACCATCAGCCGTGGCTTGCAGCGCAGCCAGGGCCACGGCCGGGGCGGTGTTGCGGCCCACCGGCTCCAACAGCAGGGAAGAAGGCTCGGCCTTGAGCTCACGCAACTGGTCAAGCACCAAGAAGCGGTGCTCCTCATTGCCCACGACGCAAGGCAATTGCACGGTCAGGTCATCGGCACCCAATGCCATCAACCGCAGATGCGCTTGTTGAAACAGGGTTTGCGGACCGTTGAGCGCCAGGAACTGTTTGGGATACAGCGCCCGCGACAAGGGCCACAGCCGTGTGCCGGAGCCGCCGGCCATGATCACGGGCAGGATGTTCAAAGCGCTCATGACAACCACACTTTCATTCGACGATGCACAAAAAAAATTGATTCGATCAGCCCTCGAACCCGCCAGGGTTGAGCGACTGCCAGCGCCAGGAATCGGCGCACATTTGATCCAAATCTCGCGTGGCCCGCCAACCCAGTTCAGCCGCAGCCACGGCAGGATCAGCGTAGCAAGAATCGATGTCACCGGCCCGTCGCGGCGCGAACACCAGCGGCACTTGACGGCCCGAGGCGCGCTCATAGGCCTGCGCCACTTCGACCACGCTGTAACCTTGGCCGGTGCCCAGGTTCACGGTGATCGAGCGATCACGTTCGAACAGGTAGCGCAAAGCCGCCACATGCCCTTCTGCCAGATCGCACACGTGGATGTAGTCGCGCACACCGGTGCCATCCGGCGTGTCGTAATCTTGGCCGAACACATTGAGGTGCTGACGTTTGCCGACCGCGACCTGGGCCACATAGGGCATCAGGTTGTTGGGCGTGCCGCGCGGATCTTCGCCAATGCAGCCGCTCTCATGGGCGCCCACGGGGTTGAAGTAGCGAAGGCAGCCCACGCGCCAGGCCGGGTTGCACCGCTCGAGCTCCCGCAGGATTTCTTCACCCATCAGCTTGGTCTGGCCGTAGGGGTTGGTCGCCCGCAAACTTGCGCCTTCGGTGATCGGTAGACGGTCAGGCTTGCCATAGACCGTGGCCGATGAGCTGAACACGATGTTGCGCACGCCGTGGCGGTCCATCGCCTGACAGACGGAAACGAGGCCACCGAGGTTGTTGTCGAAGTAGTCCAGCGGGCGATCAACCGATTCACCGACTGCCTTGAGCGCAGCGAAGTGCACCACGGCGGTGATGCCGCCCAGTTCGCGCTGAGCCAGATGGAAGCATTCGTCAAGCGCGGCGGCATCACGCACATCGCCTTTGATGAAATGCGGTTTTCCGCCAGTGAGTTCGGTCAGGCGATCCAAGACCTTGGGGGAGCTGTTGACCAACGAATCGAGGCCAATCACCGAAAAACCCGCGGACTCAAGGGCCAGCCAAGTATGGGAGGCAATGTAGCCGGTCGCGCCGGTCAACAAAATGCACTTGCCAGGAGTTACCACGGTGGCGCCTCAGGGCTGGATGGAGATTGC
>CANBUA010000295.1 GCA_947372535.1 Burkholderiales bacterium | reverse complement strand
TGAGGGTCGCAGCGCGAATCGGGGCAGCTTGCTAAAGTGCCTCTCATGAACCTGCATGCCTTCCTTGCCGATGCGCTGGTGCTGCTGCACCTGTGCTTCATCCTGTTCGTGGTGGCCGGAGCGGTCCTGCTGTTCCGCTGGCCCCGCCTGATCTGGCTGCACGTGCCGGCGGTGCTGTGGGGCGCCTATGTCGAGTTCTCCGGTCGCATCTGCCCCTTGACGCCGATCGAAAACGAGCTGCGCGCCCATGCCGGCCGGGCGCTCTACGAGGGCGATTTCATCGGTCATTACGTGCTGCCCGTGATCTACCCGGCCGGTCTGACCGGGCAGGTGCAACTGATCTTGGGCACCATCGTGGTCCTGGTCAATGTGGCTTTGTACGTCGCGCTGATCGCGCGCATGCGGCATGAAAGCGTGCATGACTGACCCGCGTGCTCAAGCCTTGCGGCGGATGCGGGCTGTGGCCCTGGGTTTGTTGGTACTGGCCGTGATTGGCCTGGTCGTCAGTGAATTGATGGGCGGAAAAGGTGCCTGGGGCTGGGTCGGTGCCTTCTGTGAAGCTTCGGCGGTTGGTGCGTTGGCCGACTGGTTCGCGGTGTCGGCATTGTTCCGCCGCCCGCTGGGCCTGCCGATTCCGCACACGGCGGTGATCCCGAGCAATAAGGTCAGGATCGCCGACAACCTGGCCGAGTTCGTGCGCGATCAGTTCCTTGATCCGGCGGCCTTGTTGGCCAAGTTGTCGGTGCTGAACCCGGCCGCGCGGCTCGGCGATTGGCTGGCGCAGGGCGAGAACGTGCGCAAGGTGAGCGGGCCGGCGCGCGTGCTGGCCTTGCAGGGCCTGGACCTGCTGGACGAGCAGGCCGTGCGCAGCGCCATCCAGGACTTCCTGATCGCCAAGGTGCGGGCCTGGGATGCAGCCACCACGGGCGGCGATGTGCTGGACCTGATGACCCGCGATGGCCGGCACCATGAGCTGCTCGATGGTGCCTTGGTCAAACTGGCCGAGTACCTGCAAGACCCCGAGCACAAGCGCGAGGTGGCGCAACTCATGGTGGGCTTTGGGCGCAAGGAGTGGCCCAAGATCATGAAGGTGGTCAACGTGATCAAGTCGGTCGATGACCTGGCCGACGATTTTTCGGAGCGGCTGGCCACGACACTGATCGATGAGATGGCCAAGGCCTTGTCCAGCCCCGAGCATGCGCTGCGGGTCAAATACGAGGCCTGGCTGGCCACGTTCATGGCGCGTCTGAAAACAGACCCTGCGTTGCGCCAGCAGATCAATGACATCAAGGATGATTTGGTGGCGCAGCCTGTGGTGCTGGACTATGTCAATGGCCTGTGGACGCAGGTGCGCGATGCCATCAAGCGTGACCTGGGGCGGGATGATTCAGCCTTGGCGCGCCACCTGGAGCGTGGCCTGGTGGCCCTGGGTCGCCAGTTGGGCGAGGACCCCAGCCTGCGCGAGGCCATCAACACGCATGTGCTGTCGGCGGCGGAGACACTGGCCGGCACGCTGCGCACTGGCGTGACCACGCACATCGCCCAGACCGTGAAAAGCTGGGACGACGGGCAACTGGTTCAACAGATCGAGTTGAACATCGGACGTGATCTGCAATTCATCCGCATCAATGGCACGCTGGTGGGCGGGGCCATCGGGCTGGTGCTTCATGCCCTGCTGGTGATTGGTGTGCCGCTGTTGCGCTGAGCCGGCTTGAGCGGGGTCTTGGCGGCGGGCTTCAAGTGCCGCTCAGCCTCACCATGGGCAAGGGCATGACCTGCGTGCGCGCATAAGCCCAAGCCCGGCGCAGCACGGAGGGCGACCACGACTCTTCAGGCACCAGCAGCAAGCTCAGGTTGCGCAAGCGCTCACCCAGGTCGATTCGGCTGCTCCAGGCCGTGAAAGGAATGGCCAGCAGCAAAGGCAAGCCCACGGGGATCAGCCAGAGCAAGGCCGGGGGATTGACCCAGGCCAGCACTGCGCTCAGGCACAAGGCCAGCAAGCCGGGCATGGCGAAGTACCCGGCCGCTTCGCGCCAGCTCACGGCCTGGGCCTCACGCGGGGGGGATTTCCATTCGATGGCCCAGCCGGTGAGCGCGCTGACCACAAAGAGCGTGTGGGCCGCCATGCGCAAAGGCGCTTGCAGGGCCGAGAGGCCGGCTTCGAGCACGCTGCTCTGGATCAGCTTGAAGGTGCCGCCGTAAAAGCGCTGTTTGCCTTTGAGCACCACGGCCAGCATGCCCAGCACGCGTGGCAGGGCCAGCATGGCCAGGGTGCCTGCCCACAGGCCCGTCACGCCCACCGACAGATCGCCTTGCGGCGTGAGGAACACGTGCCCTCCCATCAACCACAGCGCAGCGCCCAGGGCCACGTAGGCCAGCCAGATGGGCGCGGACAGGTAGGCCATGGCGCCCGTGGCCAGCATGCCGCGGTGCACGGCGTGCAGGCCGGGCTCGGCGATCAGGCGTGCATTCTGAAGATTGCCCTGACACCAACGGCGGTCGCGCTGCAACTCGGCCAGCAGGTGAGGTGGCTGCTGCTCATAGCTCCCTGCCAGGTCGGGCACCAGCCACACGTGGTAACCGGCGCGGCGCATCAGCGCGGCCTCCACGAAGTCGTGGGACATGATGTCGCCGCTCAAGCCACCCCGGCCCGGTAGCGGCGCCAGCGCGCAATGCTTCATGAAGGGCTCGACGCGGATGATGGCGTTGTGCCCCCAGTAGTGCGCCTCGCCCAACTGCCAGTACTGCATGCCGGCGGTGAACAGGCGGCCCGTCACGCGTGAGGCGAACTGCTGGGCCCGCGCATGCAGCGTGGCATGGCCGCAAGCTTGGGGCAGGGTCTGGAGGATGCCCGCAGTGGGGTGGGTCTCCATCAGGCGGACCAAGGTGACCAGGCAATCGCCGCTCATCACGCTGTCGGCATCGAGCACGACCATGTAGCGGTAGTTGCGGCCCCAGCGGCGGCAGAAATCGGCCACGTTGCCGGCCTTGCGCTGAGTGCGGCGCTGGCGCCAGCGGTAGTGGATCTGGCGGTTACCCAGGGCGGCGCGCAGGGTGGACCAGGCGGCCAACTCGGCGGCGTGAATGGCCGGGTCGCTGCTGTCGGACAGGATGTAGACATCGAACAGGCGCCCCGCGCCCGTGGCGGCCAGCGATTCACAGGTGGCGCGCAGGCCCGCGAAGACGGTGGCCACGTCCTCGTTGCAGATGGGCATGATGATGGCCGTTCTCGCGTTGGCGCTCAAGCTATCGCCATGGACGGTGTGCCTGGACATCGCATGAGGATCGCCGCGCATGAGCACCCCAAAGCCCATCAAAGCGGTGAAGAACCCGGCCGAGACCCACGCGAAAAGCAGGGCGAACAAACCGGTTTGCAACCATTGCAGCGCAGGGTGCACTTGGGCGGGTTGGGCATTGGCCAGCACGGTGGTGGCCAGGGCGGTGCTCAAGACGATCAAGGCCAGCAAGACGCGCCGGCGCAGTCGTGCGACGCGCTCCCAGGCCAGGGGCGCAGAGGCTCCGGCCGGCGTGGTGCTGGTGTCGGTTGAAGATGATGTGGTCTTGCCTGCACCGGGCTTGAGCGCCTTCAGCACGCTGCGTGTGAAGCCTTGCCATGGCCTGGGCGTCATCGAGCCCCGCACGATGGGCGGCGCCGTGGGCACCAGTGAACGGCTAGGCGCCAGTGGCGAAGCAGGCCGTGTGCTCATCGGGGCGGTATGACGTGGGTCCATGTCTCGCTCACTGTGTCGTGTTCGTGTTGGAGGAAGGCGCGCAACTCGACGGCTTGGTCTGCTTGCAGCTGCTTGACGCGCAAGGCCAGGCGCCAGCCGCCACGGCCTTCATTGCGGTAGGCGGTCTGCTCGACGATGCGGCCGTTGGCATTGGCCGTGACCACCGCTTGCAGCACGGCATGGGCCGGCAGGGCATCGAGCGCGGGGCCGCTGAAATCGAGGATGTACTGGCGCTCATCAGGTGGCAGCTCGGCAAAGCCCCGACCCATGCGCGATTGCGTGACCCAAGCGTTGGGCGGGTGTTGCTGTTGCGGGCCCTGCCACTGGATGCGCCAAGCCATCGACAGTGGTTGGCCGGGCGCTGGCAGCGTCGAAGGCACCCAATAGGCGACGACGTTGTCGTTGGTCTCGTCCGGCGTGTGCAGTTGCACCAGCTCCACGCGGCCCGCGCCCCAATCGCCTTGGGGGGTGACCCAGGCGCTGGGGCGGCGCTCGTAGCGCGCCTCGACGTCTTCATAGTTGCTGAACTGGCGGTCGCGCTGCATGAGCCCGAAGCCGCGCAGGGACGTCATCGCAAAGGAGGTGGTCAAGGTCTGCGCTGGATTGATCAGCGGGCGCCACAGCCATTCGCCAGTCCCCGTGTGGATCATCAGGCCGTCGGAGTCGTGCACCTCGGGGCGGAAGTCGGCGCGGTGCGGCTGGTTCTCGCCGAACATGAACATGCTGGTCAGCGGGGCGATGCCGAAGGTGGCGGGCGGTGTGACGCCTGGGCGCAGGTAGAGGCGGCTTTGCACCTCGGTGACCGTGTCGATGCCGGGCTTGAGTTCGAAGCGATAAGCGCCTGTGACACGGGGGGAGTCCATCAAGGCGTGGATGACCAGCGAGGTGGCCGAGGGCTTGGGTTGTTCGATCCAGAACTGCGTGAAGCGTGGGAACTCCTCGCCCTGGCCCCCGACCGTGTCGATGGCCAGGCCGCGGGCCGACAAGCCATAGCGTTGGCCAGCACCGATGGCGCGGAAGTAGCTCGCGCCCAGGAAGACCAGGGCCTCGTCCTTGTAGGCCGCGTCATTGAGCGGGTAGTGCACGCGAAAGCCGGCGTGGCCCACATCACCCCAAGTCGAGGGTGAGAGCTTGTTGTGCCCGTAGTCGAAGTCCTGGGCGTTGAAGGTCAGCGGCTTGACCTGCCCGTCTGCCGAGACTTCGTGGATCTTCACGGGTGCGGTCTGGTATTGGCCCAGGTGGAAGAACATCAGCTCGAAGGGCAGTTTGTCCTGGCGCCAGAGCGCCCGTTCGGGCTTGAAGCGGATGTCGCGGTACTGGTCGTAGTTCAAGGCCTTCAACTCGGCGGGCAGGGCGGCGGTGTTGGGCGCCACGTAGGGCCGGCTGGCCAAGGCCTGGGCTTGGCGGGCCACGTCGTCCAACCCGAAGGCCTCTGCCTGCTGAGGCATGACGGCCAGCCAGGCGCAGAGCATCAGCGGGCCGATGCCTTGGGTCAGGTGCCTGAAGAAATGGGCGCTGTTGGTGTTCACAAGCACTGCTTACGCAACGCTCATGCCACGCCAAAAATCCCTTTCAAATCAAAGAGATGGCACGAAGTAACAAGCTGTTTTGATGGGTTGACCAATTTGAGTGACTCAAAGCGTCGGGCTGGAGCGACAACACCGC
>CANBUA010000294.1 GCA_947372535.1 Burkholderiales bacterium | reverse complement strand
GACCATGTCGACCGGCAGCGTGGGGCTGTCACAAGGCTGGACTTGCAGCCAGGGCGATGAGCAGTGCCGCAAACCGGTGAGGATACCGATGAGCGGGCCGCTCTCAATGGGCAGGTCTTCATCGTCAGGGCGCACGGGCCAGGGCCATTGCGCATAGCTGTCGGCATGGCGGTTGGCGTTGATCGTCAGGCGGCTCACTTGCGGCGCCAGGCGCTGCGCCACGCGCCAGGCCATGGGCTGCCCCTTCCAATCCAGCAGGCCTTTGTCCAGGCCGCCCATGCGCAGCCCTTGGCCACCGCTGAGAACCCAGCCTTCAACCACCGATGTAGCTCATCTCGACCCGGCCTGAGGCCCTGGTCGATTCACTGCGCAACTCGGAGTAGCGGTCTTGCCGCTGCTGCCAGAGCGCCGTCAGTTGCGCCAGGATTTCGTCGTCCGAGAGGTGCGCGCGCAAGGCGGCTCGCAGGTCGTGTCCATGCTGCGTGAACAGGCAGGTGTAGAGCCGCCCATCGGTGGACAGACGCAGGCGGTTGCAGTCGCCGCAGAATGCTTCTGTGACGCTGGAGATCACGCCAACGGTGCCGCCGCCATCGGCATAGGCGTGGCGTTTGGCGGTCTCACCCGGTTTGAGCGCGGGCAGGGCGTGCAGCGGAAAGTGCTCGTTGATGCGGGCCAGTACCTCTTGGGAAGGCAACACCTGGTCCAGTCGCCAGCCATTGGTGGCGCCCACGTCCATGTACTCGATGAAGCGCAGTTCGATCCCCGTGTGCCGGAAGTGCCTGGCCATGGGCAGGATCTGCGAGTCGTTGACGCCTTTTTGCACCACCATGTTGACCTTGATGGGCCCCAGGCCGACGCGCTGAGCCGCCTCGATGCCCGCCAGCACGGTGCTCACGGGCACACCGGCATCGTTCATGCGCTGGAAGATGGTGTCGTCCACGGCATCCAGGCTGATGGTGATGCGATCCAGGCCAGCATCCTTGAGGGCTTTGGCCTGAGCGGCCAGCAACGAGGCATTGGTGGTCAGGGTCAGTTCGACCCGCTGGCCTTGCGGCGTGTGCAGCGTGGCGAGGGAAGCGACCAGGCGGTCGAGCTGCTTGCGCATCAGGGGCTCGCCCCCCGTCAGGCGCAACTTGCGCACACCCAGGCCCACGAACAGGCGGCTGGCGCGCTCGATCTCTTCGAAAGACAGCAGCGTGGTCTGGGGCAGGAAGCGGTGGCCGGGGCCATAGGTGCTGCGCGGCATGCAGTAGCCGCAGCGGAAATTGCACCGGTCCGTGACGGAGATGCGCAAGTCTCGCAGCGGCCTGCCCAAGGCATCCAGCGGGCCTAGAACGCCTGAACTCAGGGGCGCATCATCCGGCCTGGGCAAAGGCCGCACGCTGGTGCCATAGCCGGGTTCGGCAGGCACGGGGTTGAGCGGGATGAAGCGGGCGTCACGCATGGCCTGTCATTGTCAGGCAGATCGAGGCATTGCAGGCGGGCAGGGCCTTGCAAAACCGCCAATCAGGGGGCGTCGGGGCGGTTGGCGGCCACGGTGGGCAGTTTGGTGTTCAGCGCGGGCACGCGGCGGGCCCCGTCAAAGCGCTGTTGCCAGTAACTCAGACGCATGTCCTCGACCCGAACGGAGCCGCCGGCACGTGGCGAGTGAATGAACTTGTTGTCGCCGATGTAGATGCCGACGTGAGAAAAAGTGTGACGCAGGGTGTTGAAAAACACCAGATCGCCCGGCTTGAGTTCAGCCTGGTTGATTTGCGTCAGGCCGGGCATGGCAGCTTGCTCGGACGCGCGGCGCGGCAGGATGAGGCCGACGCTGCGTTCGAACACGTGGCGAGTGAAACCGCTGCAATCGAAGCCGCTTTCCTGGCTCTGGCCGCCGCGCTGGTAGCGCACGCCCAGGAAGTCCATGGCGGAGATGACGAGGTCGGAGGCCAGGTCGGTGGCTTTTTCCTTGACCTGCTGGGCCAGGGCTGCAACGGGGCGTGTGTCGATCAAGCCGCGGTCGTTCAGGAAGCGGGAGACCGGATCGGTGGCGGTCTCAGTTCCGCCACCGTAGGCAGCGGCGGTGCCATCGAGAATCGCCTGGGGGCCCGATGCTGCCTGGGGGGCAGTCGGGGCCGGGGTCTGAGCAGCCGTCTGAGCCAGCGCGTTGGCTGCCAGGAGGAGCCAACCCGCGATCATGATGGGTAAACGCATGGGTTGCAAGGGTAGGTCAATTCCTACAAGGCGTCAACCGTAAAAAGCGGCCTTAATCATGAGGTTAAGGCCCATTCATGAAGGCTTTTCGGTACTAACCCTGAAGTTTTCATGGGGCTGAGCTCAATTGCTCGATCTGTTCGTTGATCTCCAGCCAGCGCGATTCAAGCGTTTCCAGCTCATCGCCCAGGGTCTTGAGGCGCTTGCCCAACTCGCTTCGGTCGGCCACGCCCAAGGCGCCATCGCATAGTTTTTCTTGCACCTGGGCGTGCTCAGCCTGGGCCTGAGCCATGCGGGCGTCCACCTTCGTCAGCTCGTTTTTGAGCGGGCGGGTGAGTTCGGCCAGCTTCTGGCGGTTCTGGGCGGAGGCTTTGCGGTCCTCCTGCGGCGCAGGGGCGGCGACCGGTGCCGCGACCGCCGCGGCCATCACGGGTTTGGGTTTGGGCGCGGATTTGGCGGCGTTGGCCTCGGCCTTCATGGCCTGGGCCTGGAGCTTGGATTGCTCGTTCAACCAGCGTTGGTAGTCGTCCAGATCGCCATCGAAATCGCTGACGCCGCCCTTGGTCACCAGCCAGAACTCGTCGCACACCTCGCGCAGCAAGGCCCGGTCATGGCTGACCAGCATGAGGGTACCTTCGAAGCCGTTGAGCGCCATGCTCAGGGCTTCGCGCGTGGTCAGGTCCAGATGGTTGGTGGGCTCGTCAAGCAGCAGCAGGTTGGGGCGCTGCCACACCAGCAGGGCCAGCACCAGGCGGGCTTTTTCGCCACCGCTCATCAGGCCGACGGGTTGGGTGACCATGTCGCCCACAAAGCGGAAGCTGCCCAGGAAATCGCGCAGCTCTTGCTCGCGCCCGGCCGGGCCGACATCACGCGCCAGGCGCACCATGTGCATCAGCGGGCCGTCTTCCAGGTGCAGCACGTCCAGCTCTTGCTGAGCAAAGTAGCCGATGCTCAGGCCTTTGCCTTCGGTGACCTCGCCGGAGATCAATGGCTGCATGTGCGCGAGCGTCTTGACCAGCGTTGATTTGCCCTGGCCGTTGGCGCCCAGGATGCCGATGCGTTGGCCTGGCATCACCGACCGGTTGATGTTCTGGACGATGACGACATCGCCTTCGGGGTTCTTGTAGCCACACTGAAGGTCCTTGAGCGCCATCATCGGGTTGGGCAGGCTCAAGGGCTCCTTGAACTCGAACTGGAAATCGCTGGCTGTGAGCACGGGGCCCAGTTTTTCCATGCGCTCCAGCGCCTTGACGCGGCTTTGCGCCTGCTTGGCTTTCGAGGCCTTGGCCTTGAAGCGGGCGATGAACTTGTTCAGGTGGGCGATGCGGTCTTGCTGTTTGGAAAATGCCGCCGCCGCTTGGCTCATGCGTTCGGCACGCATGAACTCGAAGGCGGTGTAGCCGCCGGTGTAGCGCGTGAGCTTGGCTTCGTCCAGGTGCAGGGTCACCTTGGTGATGGCGTCCAGGAATTCGCGGTCATGGCTGATGACGATCATCGTGCCTTCGTAGCGCTGCAACCAGGCTTCCAGCCAGACCAGGGCGTCCAAGTCCAAGTGATTGGTGGGCTCGTCCAGCAGCAGCAGTTGCGAGGGGCACATCAGCGCACGCGCCAATTGCAGGCGCATGCGCCAGCCGCCGGAGAAGCTGTTGACCGGCGCGATGAGCTGATCGCCCTTGAAGCCCAGGCCCATGAGCAGGGCCTGCGCGCGGGCGGGGGCGTCGAAATCGCCCGCATCGGCGAGCATGGCGTAGGCATCGCCCATGGCGTGGCCGTCGTCGTCTTCCTCGGCCTTGGCCAGGGCGGCTCTGGCCAACATCAAGCGGGCATCGCCTTGTAGCACGAAGTCGGTGGCGGACTCTTCGGTTTCCGGCATGTCCTGGGCCACTTCGGCCCAGCCGCCCGGAGCCATCCAGGCGGCGGGAATCTCCAGGTCGCCGCCATCGAGTTGCAGGCGGCCGGCGATCAGGGAGAACAGCGAGGACTTGCCCGCGCCATTGCGGCCGATCAGGCCGACTTTTTCGCCAGGGTGCAGGGTGGCGCTGGCGCCGGCGAGCACGACTTTGGTGCCGCGACGGAGCGTGACGTTGCGCAGGGTGATCATGAGGTCTTCAAACTTCCAGGGCTTCGCGGGTGACCAGCAACAACTGGTCCATGCCGGATGAGGTATCGAGCCAGACCACGGGGAGGTCGGCAAAGGCGTTTTCGAAATGTTCGCGCTCGTTGCCGATTTCCAGCACGAGCACGCCGTCTTCATTCAGGTAGCGGGCGGGGTCCGACCGCAGGGCAGCGATCAGCACGCGGCAGAAGTCCATGCCATCGGCGCCCGAGGCCAATGCCATGGTGGGCTCTGCCTGGTACTCGGCTGGCAGGGATGCCATGGATTGGGCGTTCACATAGGGCGGGTTGCACACGATCAGGTCGTAGGGGCCTTGGACCTTCGTCAATCCATCGCTTTCGATCAGCGTGATGCGGTCGGCCAGGTCATGCTTGTCCACATTGATGTGGGCCACGGCCAGGGCGTCGGTGCTCAGGTCGGCGGCATCGACGGTGATCTCGGGCCAGGCCATGGCGGCCAACACGGCCAGGCTGCCGTTGCCGGTGCACAGGTCCAGCACGCGGGTGGTGCTGTCAGAGAGCCACTCGTCGATGCTGCCGTCGGCGATCACTTCGGCGATGAAGGAGCGCGGCACGATGGCTCGCTCGTCCACATAGAAGGGCACACCTTGCAGCCAGGCTTCGCGGGTCAAGTAGGCGGCGGGTTGGCGGGTGCTGATGCGGCGCTCGATCAATTGCTGCACCTTGTCGATCTGGGCTTGATCCAGCACCAGCGAGGTCGAGACGCTGTCCAGGTCGTCCAGCGGCAGGCCCAGGGCCCACAGCGTCAGCCAGACCGTCTCGTCACGCGCATTCGTGGTGCCATGCCCAAAAGCAAGACCCGCCTCAGTGAGGCGGGCGGTGCTCGATTCAATCAGCTCGAAGATGGTCACGTCAGCAGTCTCTCAAGGGTCTGTCGGTAGATGTTTTTCAGGGGTTCGATGTCATCGACCGCCACGTGTTCGTCGATCTTGTGGATGCTGGCGTTGACCGGGCCGAACTCCACCACCTGCGGGCAGATCTGGGCGATGAAGCGACCATCCGAGGTGCCGCCTGTGGTGGACAGCTCGGTCTCGATGCCAGTCACGGCTTTGATCGCACCGCGCATGGCCTCGATCAGGCTGCCGGGGCGCGTGAGGAAGGGGCGCCCGCCCAGCGTCCAGTCGATC
>CANBUA010000293.1 GCA_947372535.1 Burkholderiales bacterium | reverse complement strand
GTTTCGGCCACGATGTCGGCCGGGTTGGCCGCATCGCTTTCAACGGGGCAGGTGCAGGTCATGTCGCCCACGGTGCGGACGCGCACGTCCACCGTTTCAACGGTTTCGCCTTCCAGGGTGGGTGTCACGTCGGTCAAGGGCACCAGCAGGCCCTTGCGGCGCATCACCTGGCGTGGGTGCTTGAAATAGATGTTGGGCAGCGGGATCTTTTCGCGTTCGATGTAGAGCCAGACGTCCAGCTCGGTCCAGTTGCTGATCGGGAAGGCGCGGAAGTGCTCGCCCGGCTTGATGCGGGTGTTGAACAGGCTCCAGAGTTCGGGACGCTGTTCCTTGGGCTGCCATTGGCCGAAGCTGTCGCGGTGGCTGAAGATGCGCTCCTTGGCGCGGGCCTTCTCTTCGTCGCGGCGGGCGCCGCCCATCAGGCAGTCGAAGCGGCCTTCTTCGATGGCTTCCAGCAGTGTCACCGTCTGGTGGCCGTTGCGAGATTCCAGTGGGTAGGCCAGGCGCACGGTGCCCTTTTTGATGGACTCGTCCATGTGCGCCACGATCAGTCGTTCGCCAATCTCGGCCACGCGTTTTTCGCGGAACTCGATCACTTCGGGGAAGTTGTGGCCGGTGTCCACGTGCAGCAGCGGGAACGGCAGTTTGCCCTCCAACTTGCCCTCGGCGTTTTTCATCTTGAAGGCTTTTTCAGCCAGGTGCAGCACCACGCAGGAGTCCTTGCCGCTGGAGAACAGCAGGGCAGGGCGCTCGAAACTGGCGGCCACTTCTCGCAGGATGAAGATGGCCTCTTCTTCCAGGGCGTCCAGGTGGCGGTGGTCCACCTCCGCCAGCATCGGGTTCGTATTCACAGGGGCATTCATGGCGTTGAGTCTTCTTGCGTCTTAACTTGTCGTCGTTCCGATGGGCGAGACCAGCGGCGGCAGTTCTTCGCCAGCCTGATCCTGGTGCACGTGCAGGCCGCATTCCTTGGCCTTTTCGTCCTCCCACCACCAGCGGCCGGCGCGGAAATCCTCACCCACGGCAATCGCCCGGGTGCAGGGCGCGCAGCCGATGCTGGGCATGAACTGGTCATGCAGGGGGTTGTAGGGCACCTGGTTGATGGACACGTAGTGCCACACGTCGCCCCAGGTCCAGTCGATCATGGGGTTGAACTTGGCGCGGCCTTTGTCGTCCTGCTCGCGCGCCAGCATGTCGCCGCGGTTGTTCGATTGCTCGCGGCGCAGGCCGGTGATCCAGCCGGTTCGGCCGTCCAGCATGCGGCCCAGGGGCTCGAGCTTGCGGAAACCGCAGCAGGCCTTGCGCAGATCCAGGCTCTCGTACATGGCCTTCTCGCCGTTCTGCTTGACGAAGGCGATGGCCGTTTCCTGCACGGGGCGATAGACCTCGACCTTCAAGCCTTGCGCCGCGTAGTGCGACTCGATGGTCGGGATCAGGGCGGAAGTCTCGGCATGCAGCATGCCGGTCTCCAGCGTGCCGATGGCGATGGCGATGCCATGACGGGCGATCAGGTCCGTCACGATCATGTCTTCCACACCCAGGCTGGTGGCCTGCACGACCTTGCCCGGGTTCTCAGCAGCGGCGGCCTGGAGCAGCGCGACCGTGGCGGCCAGCTTGGCCTCGAAGTCCGCGCTGGCGCGGGCATACAGGCCGATGGCCGAACCCGCCGGCGCGTCACCGCCGATCAGCGAAGAGACGCCGAGCGAGGAGCCATCGAGCGATGAGGATTCATTCATGGGGCTTGTCCTTCAAGTCGTTCAAGCGATCAGGCGGCGCGGTTGAACACGGGCTTGGTCTCTTGCACATCGCCCTGGTAGTGGCCACGCGCGGCGAAGAAGCCCAAGGCACGTTCGGCTGCGGCGCGGTCCTGGTCGCCACGCAAAGCCACGGCGTCAAAACCCGTGCGGGCCAGCAGCGGCATCATGTCTACCAGCACTTCGCCAGTGGCGCGGATCTCGCCGCCAAAGCGGTAGCGCTTGCGCAGGATGTGGGCTTGCGTGTAGGCGCGGCCGTCCACCCACTTTGGGAACTGCAACACGACCAGGGACAAGCGGCACACATCGGCTTCAAGCACTTCGATGTCGATGTCGTTGGGCACGATCACGCCGACCGGTTTGTAGTCGTCCGAGCCCTTGGTGGGCCATTGCTCGCGCACGGCATGCCACTGGCCCAGGGTCAGCAGGCTGTAGGACTTGACGGGCGGGTGCGACATGGGGCCGTCCTCGCCGCCGACGGTGTGCCACTGGTCGTGGTGGTGATGGGTGTCGATGAATTTCATGGTGAATCTTCTCGTGTCAACCGATGGGATCAAGCCGCTTTGGCCGTCGTGCGGCGCACGGCATTGGCCGCCACCTTGAACGGGTCCAGGCCCACGCGCTTGACGGTGTCCACGAACTTCTCTTGCGGTACGCGCTGGCCGCGGTAGGTGTCGATCACGGCCTCGATCACGTCGGTCACTTCATCGGCCGAGAACGAGGGGCCGATCACCTTGCCAGCCACGCTGGTAGGCGCATGGTCCGAGCCATCGGAGCCGCCCAGGGTGATCTGGTACCACTCGGTGCCGTCCTTGTCCACGCCCAAGATGCCGATGTGGCCGCTGTGGTGGTGGCCGCAGGAGTTGATGCAGCCGGAGATGTGCAGGTCGATTTCGCCGATGTCGTAGAGCTCGTCCAGGTCTTGATAGCGCTCGATCAGCTCGTTGGCGATCGGGATGGAGCGCGCATTGGCCAGGGCGCAGAAATCACCGCCGGGGCAGGCGATCATGTCGCTGAGCAAGCCGATGTTGGGCGAGGCGAAACTGCCGGCCTTGGCGGCTTGCCACACGGCATACAAGTCTTCCTCGCGCACGAAGGGCAGCAGCACGTTCTGGTCGTGCGTCACGCGCAGTTCGCTGCAGCTGAACTCGTCGGCGATGTCGGCGATCAAGTCCATCTGCACGTCGGTGGCATCCCCCGGGGCCTGACCCACGCGCTTGACCGACAGGGTCACGTTTTTGAAGCCCTGCACCTTGTGGCCGCGCACATTGCGTTCTTGCCACTTGCTGAATTGGATCTGCTCGGCCTCGGGGATGCCGGCGGGCAGGCCATTGCCGGTGGGCGTGTGCGGATGCACCGAAACGGGGAACTTGAAACCTGCATTGACCCGGTCGAACTCGGCCTGCGGGATCAGGTGGGCGGCGCCGTCCACGTCACGCGTGAGGATGTCGTTGAACTCGGCATTGACCTGGTCGAAGAACTTCTGGCCCTCGGCCTTGACCAGGATCTTGATGCGCGCCTTGTACATGTTGTCGCGGCGGCCATAGCGGTTGTAGACCCGCACGATGGCCTCGATGTAGACCAGGATCTGCTGCCAGGGCACGAAGGCGTTGATCTCGGTGGCAATGACGGGTGTGCGGCCCATGCCACCGCCGACCAAGACCTTGAAGCCGACCTCGCCCGCGTCGTTCTTGAGCAGGTGCAGGCCGATGTCGTGCCAGTAGGTGGCGGCGCGGTCTTCCTTGGCGCCGCTGACAGCGATCTTGAACTTGCGCGGCAGGAAGGCGAACTCAGGGTGCAAGGTAGACCACTGGCGCAGCACTTCGCAGTAGGGGCGTGCGTCGATGATTTCATCTTCGGCCACGCCCACCATGGCATCGGCCGTGATGTTGCGGATGCAGTTGCCCGAGGTCTGGATGCCGTGCATGTTGACCTCGGCCAGCAGGTCCATCACGTCGGCGCTTTTGCTCAAGGGGATCCAGTTGTACTGGACGTTCTGGCGCGTGGTGAAGTGGGCATAACCGCGGTCGTACTCCCGGGCGATGCGGGCGAGCTGGCGCATCTGGCGCGCAGACAACTCGCCATAGGGCACGGCCACGCGCAGCATGGGCGCATGGCGCTGGATGTACCAGCCGTTTTGCAGGCGCAGCGGGCGGAACTCATCGTCGCCCAACGTGCCGGCGAGGTTGCGGTCGAGCTGATCGCGGAACTGCGCGGCGCGTTGGTGGACGAAGTGCTTGTCGAATTCGGTGTACTGATACATGGCAACTCTCCCGCCTTGTAGCTGGGTGTCAATGTGTCAAAAAACAAAGATGCTCTTGCAGAGCGGGTCTTCAGGCGGCCAGCAAAACCTTCTTGGCGGCGATGACCAGACAGATGCAGAGAGCAAAACGTGTGATTGTCTCAGGCAAATGCTTGGTCAGCTTGGCCCCGATCCATATTCCTGGGAGTGATCCGATCAGCAGTTCTAGTAATAAGGACCAATTCACGTTGCCCAAAGACGCGTGCCCGATGCCCGCCACGATGGTCAGCGGCACTGCGTGGGCGATGTCGCTGCCGACCAGCCGCTTCATGTCCAGGCGTGGGTACAGGAGCAAAATCATCGTGGCGCCCAAGGCCCCCGCGCCAATGGAACTCAGCGACACCATCACCCCCAGGATCGCGCCGCAAATCACGGTCAGGGCTGGGCGACGCTCGTCGGTGATGTAGCGCTCCAACCAGAGGCCGACCTTGAACCAGACGGGCCTGAACGCCACCGTGATCGCCGTCAGCAGCAAGGCAATGCCCAGGGCGTAGGCGAGGGTGCTGTCGTTCTTTCGGGTCAAACCCACCATGTGCATGTAGACCATGGTCGCGACCGTGGCCGGAATACTGCCAACCAGCAGTCGTCTCACGATCTGGTAATCGACATGGTCTTCGCGGTGATGGGCCACCGACCCGGAGACCTTGGTCAAGCCTGCAAACCACAAATCCGTGCCAATGGCGATGGCCTTGTCCAGGTGAAACACCGAGATGAGCAAGGGCGTCATCAAGGAGCCGCCACCGACGCCCGTCAAACCGACCACCACCCCCACACCAGCGCCCGCAGCGATGGCCATCCAATCAAACATCATGAAACACTTCAGCGTTCTACAGGCCTGAAATGTAGAAACCTTCTATATAAATGCAAAGAACATTTATATGGGTTGTATATTTCTTTTGGTTATAAATGGGTGTTGGTTGCACGCCTCACCGTCTGAACGGCGGGCCTGACAACTTGTCGCCCGCCTTGATCCCATGCTTGGCGAACCAGCCTTTGTTCATCTCCAACACATAGGGCACCGGCTCGGTCGAGCAATGCGGGTTCTCGGTTTGCGCCTGCATCTCATCGACGTTGACGATGCGGCCGTCGGCGGCGACGAAGGCCACCGACAAGGGGATCAAGGTGTTTTTCATCCAGAAGCATTGCTTGGCAATCTCCGGGAACGCGAAGACCATGCCTTCATTGGCCCCCATGCTGGTGCGGAACATCAGCCCGATGGCATGTTCGCGGGGCGTCTGGGCCACTTCAGCCTTGATGATGTGCATGCCCGCGCCAAGCTGGACCGTGGGCAGGTGTTGGGCCTGCGTGGGCATGTCGGCTTGCGAGAAGGCGAGCGTGCTGCTCAGGCCCAGCAAGGCGATGCTGACCCATTGGAAGAATGACGTGTGAGACATGAAGGTTTGAATC
>CANBUA010000292.1 GCA_947372535.1 Burkholderiales bacterium | reverse complement strand
GCTGCCGCAGGTGATTCGACACCGAATGTCGGCGGCGGCTCAAAGCTGACCGTGATGGCTCCCCTCGGCTTAGGGCAGGTCTACCCCACAACCTGACATTGCTTGATCGAGCTCGGTATGTGAACGCCGCGCCGCCATGTGTGCAGCTGCCAATGACTGCGTCTGAAAGCCGCGAACTTGTGCACCCGCCCCAAAGGCGACCGGTGACATGGTGCCCGGTATGAACATGGTGGTGGACTCGATGTCATCGGTTGGGGACAGGTCGGTCTCAGGGATATGCGGTGTAGTTGACTGGCACCCAGGTATAACCTTTGCCATTGGCCCTCAGATGCCCCAGCCCGGGGAAGGAGATGTGGGCTGCGCCAACGATGTAGCCTTGCTTCGCGGCGTCGGCATAGGCGGCTTTGCGTTGCGCTGCGGCGCTCTGGCTGTCGGTGTCGTACAAGATGGTCACGCTCGGCTCGTCGAACTGAACGGCCGCCACGTGCATCAGGTCGCCCCACAGCATCAGTCGCTGGCCCTTGTTCTCGATCAGATAGGTGCTGTGGCCAGGGGTGTGGCCGTGGCTGCTGACTGACCGAATGCCTGGGACCAGTTCGGTATCGCCGTCGAATGGCACGAAGCGGCCGCTCTCGACATACGGCCTGACGGAAACCATGGCCTTGTGGAAGAACTCCTGGATGTCAATGGGTGCCTTGTCCATGTTGGCTTGGCTCAGCCAGTAGTCGGCCTCATGCCGGTCCACACGCACAGTTGCGTTCGGAAACGCGGCTTGGCCACCCGATAGCAGGCCGCCCACGTGGTCGTGATGAAGATGGGTGATGTAGATCTCGTCGACTTGCTCGGGCTGGTAGCCCGACGCCTTGAGATTGCCGAGCAGCTTGCCCAGCGTGGGCCCGAACAGGCCAGCCGCACCGGTGTCGATGAGGACCAGCTTTGTGCCGGTGTTGATCAGGTAGCCGTTCACGGAGGTCTCGACCGGACTCTTGAGGAACGATTTTGCGAGCGCTTTATCGACCTTGGCAGGGGTCGTGCGGGTCATGATTTGGTTGATGGGCAAATTCACGGTGCCGTCTGACAGAGCGGTTACCTCGAAGTCGCCGAGCATCATTCGAAAGTAGCCTGGCGCCGATGTCTTCACCATGGGCGCTGCCGCGTGGGCGACGCCAATGCCCATCGGGCCAAGGGAGGGGATCGCCGTCATGACGGCCAGCGCGCTTGTGCGCAGCAAACGAGGGGATTTCACAAGGAGTTCTCCAAAAAGGGCTAGAGCGGCATCAGGCAGCAATGGCGTTTTGCGCCAGGCGGGCGTTCTGCGGGAATAGCGCCTTCAAGGCGTCGGCGTCAAAGTCGGCCTTGTAGGACTGGCGGTCCTTCAAGGCTTCTGCGCGTTGTGCCGCAGGGCGGGCGTTGATTTCGCCGAGCCAGCGCCGGACGTTCGGCAACTTGTCGAGTGCGTCCGCACCCAGAGCGAAAGGGACCACGCGAGCCCAGCCCCAGACCGCCATGTCCACCAAGGTGTAGTCGTCACCGAGCATGTAGCGGTTCAGTGCCAGTTGGGCGTCGATGAGCTTCCAGTGGCGCCAGGCTTCGAAGTCGAAGCGGTTCAGGGCGTACGGGATCTGCTCCGGGGCAAAGAACTTGAAATGAGCGAGTTGACCTGTCATGGGCGCGGCACCCGTGGCCAGCAACATCAGCCAGGAGTACATCTCGCCGCGAGTCTTGGGCGTGTTCTCGGGCAAGAATTGGCCGGTCCTCTCGGCCAGGTGCAGCAAGATCGCGTTGCTGTCAAAGACCGTCACGTCAGCGTCCACCAGTGCAGGCGTCTTGCCGTTCGGGTTGATGGCCAGATAGTCGGGCGTGTGCTGCTCACCCTTGTGCGTGTCAATCAACACCAGCTCGTAGGGCAGGCCACATTCCTCGAGAAACAGGGCGACCTTGGCCGGGTTTGGCGATGGATGGAAATAGAACTTGATCATGGGGTCCCTCACAGAGGAAGTTGGTGTGTGGATGACTGTATTTGCAGCCATTCCATGCCGCTAGACCGCGTTTTTGCATATGATTTATCTCCTTTTTGAATTAATCAGGTGAGCGATGGACCGTCTTTCAGCCATGCAAACCTTCGTCAGGGTGGTTGAGACCGGCGGTTTTTCGGCTGTCGCACGGGAGCGGAACACCGCTCAGAGTGCGGTCAGCAAACAGGTTGCTGCGCTGGAAAGGCACCTGGGCGCCAAGCTGCTGACCCGCTCGACCCGGTCGCTGGCGCTGACCGAAGATGGCGAACACTATTTCGAAACTGCGCGGCGACTGATCGGCGAGGTCGCAGAAGCCGAGACTTTGTTGCGTCGTGGGCAGCAGCAACTGAGCGGTTGGATGCGGGTGGCGGCGCCGGCAGGCTTTGGGCTGCGCGTGATGCTGCCGCATGTCAACCGGTTCCTGGTCGCCCATCCCGATGTCAAGATCGACTTCCAACTCAACGACAGCTACATCGACCTGATCGAGCAGGGCATCGACGTGGCGGTCCGCATCGGCGCGCTGGCTGACAGCAGCCTGCTTGCGCGCAGGGTGGGCAGCAGTTGTGGCGTGGTCGTGGCCAGCAGCGCCTACATCAAGGCGCTGCCGGCCAGCATGGCACTACCGCTGACTCCGGACGAACTGCTTCGGCATCCTTGCATCGTCTACACGGCGTCGCGCACGCGAAACGCATGGCAGCTCACTGGTGCCGATGGCGCCTGTGCAACCGTTTCGGTGAGTGGCCCGCTGCAGTCCAACAATTCAGAGCTGACACGCGCATCCGTTTTGTCGGGCACTGGCATTTCGCTTGTGCCAACCTGGATGTTCAAGGATGAACTCGCGTCCGGCGAGGTACAACGCCTGATGCCGAAGTGGGCGGGCAGTCCCTTGCCCATTCACCTTGTCTACCCACCGCATCGACAGCGCTCGGCGAAGGTGCAGGCCTTTTCTGAACACATGGCAGCGGCGCTTGCCGACTAGCACGACGCTCAGGGCGGGCCAGTAAGCCTTCATCCTGTTGGCAAGGCCAGGCCAGATTGATGCCCGAGCGATGGACGCAAGCACCGCTCGCTTGGACCGATCAGGATCTTGCTGAACTGCGAGTTGCAGCGATGGCTGCGATGACATCGGAGGGTGCGACAACGCCGACCTTGCTTCTCACGACCCCCTTCGATGTACCTTCTGCGATGATTTTTCCATTCATGGTGAAGCTGTGCGACATGAAGAAGTGTTTTTCATCCCAGTGTGTCAGCTCCATCGTCGCTTTGAATCGCTTGAAGACAGCAAGAGGTCTGCGGTAGCTCATGGTGTGCTCTGCAATGATGGGTATCCAGCCACGCTTCAGCATCACCCGTGCAAGACCTGTACGCATGAAGAGATCCACCCGATTCAAATCGCACAGCGTCAAGTAGCGGCCGTTGTTGACATGCAAATTGAGGTCCAGGTCATTGGGGAGCGCCAGGAGGATCAGTTCACTGGTCGCTTGACCCGCCGGAAGTCGAGGTCGAAAGAACGATGCGACCACTACATAAAACAGCCTGAGAAAGAGGTTCATATCAGACTCCTCCGATCTAGGAGGCGGTAGAAGTGATCTTGGGCAACAAGGTGCTGCGGGCAATGAATTTGGTCATGACTTGTCGTTTGAGATGGGTTGGTGAGGTGTCACGTTTAGGCCTTCAGTTCAAGGCCCGATTGGCACGTAAGCGCTCTATGGCGAGATCCAGAAATGCCCGCGCTTTGCTTGAGGCATGGCGCCCCTCGCGGTGCACAAGGTGTACAGGCAAGGCGGCAGGCTCAAAGTCTGTGAGCACGGTCTTGAGTTGCCCGTCACGCAACTGGTCTGCTACCTGATACGACAACAGTCTGGTCAAACCAAACCCATCGACTGCCGCCGTCACCGCAGCATCATTGGTTGTCGTGGTGATCCGGGCCTTGAGCTTGAGTATGTAGGGCTCACCGTCTTGCATCAGGCGCCACTCCGGTGTGGGCGTCACGGCGCGGGCCGAGATGATGGTGTGCTGATGCAGGTCGTCTGGCACTCGCGGAATGCCGCGCTCAGCCAGATAGCTGGGTGTGCCACAAATCAGGCGGCGTACCGTTCCGACGCGGATCGCCTGCATGGATGAGTCTGGTAGGTCACCAATGCGCACGGCGATCTCAATGCCTTCGTCAAGCATGTTGACCACCCGGTCATGGAACCAGCACGAAGCGCTGACATCGTGATAGCGCCGCAGATACTCCGTGACGATGGGCGTCACAAATCTAGCGCCGAACAGAACGGGCGCAGTGATCGTGAGTTGTCCACGCGGCGCACTGTGCACGCCACAGGCCGATTCATCGGCGGCACGCAGGTCGGACAAGATGCGCCGACAGTCCTCAACATATCGGGCACCTGGCTCGGTGACACGCACCACGCGTGTGGTGCGCGACAGAAGGCGGACACCCAGATGCGCCTCAAGTTCATTGATCGCACGCGTCACGGCGGGCGGGGAGATGCTGAGCTTTCGAGCCGCCCCGGCAAATCCGTTCGCGTCAACCACGGCCACAAAGACGGTGATGAGATGGATTCTGTCCAACGCATTCTCCGATGCAAGGTGGCGTAACGTGCTTACTCATGCAGTGAACGATGGACACGCTGTCATGAGAATAGATTGGGATGATCGAAAGCCCGCGCAGCTTGGTGCCGCGCGCTGGCTTCGTGGCTGGGCGACTTATTTCCCCATGCCATCCTTCTTCATGTCGTCATGCCCCATGGCGTCTTTCTTCATCGCATCTTTGTGCATGGCGTCCTTCTTCATGGTGTCCTTGTGCATGGCATCTTTCTTCATGCCATCCTTCTTCATCTCGTCTTTGGACATGGCGTCCTTGCTCATGGCGTCTTTTGCCATGCCGTCTTTGGACATGGCATCGTCAGCAAAGGTGCTGCCAGCGGCCAATGCGAGTGCGGCAGACAGGATGGCGGTAGTGAACTTGTTCATGATGGTTCTTTCCAGGTAGGTCGTGAGTGAAGGTGAGTGGCGGAATTGCCGATGCATCAGAGAGGCTGAGCAAGCTCAGCTGCCTCCGAACCAGTTGTACCCCTGGTCTTCCCAGTAACCGCCGGGGTAGGTGTTGGTGACATAGATGGCGCGCAGGTGCTTTGGGTTCTTGTAGCCCAGCTTGGTGGGGATGCGCAGCTTCATGGGGTAGCCGTATTTGGCTGGCAAGGTCTGCCCGTCGTAGGTCAGCGCCAGAATGGTTTGAGGGTGCAGTGCGGTGGCCATGTCGATGCTGGTGTGGTAGTCATCAGCACACTTGAAGCCCACATACTTGGCACTCAGATCAGCGCCAACACGCTGCAAGAAGTGCTTGAACGGCACGCCACCCCATTTGCCAATCGCGCTCCAGCCTTCCACGCAGATGTGGCGGGTGACCTGGTCCTGCTGAGGCATCGCGCGGAAGTCGCTCAAAGTCCA
>CANBUA010000291.1 GCA_947372535.1 Burkholderiales bacterium | reverse complement strand
GCCGGCAATTGCCGCGGCTTCATCGAACCTGGCGATGCCTATTTCGTGGCCCAGGCCCTGGACATGGACTCGGTCGATTGCTTCGACGTGCTCGATGCCTGCATGGCCTGGACACGCGCCTGCGACATCGCCCAAAGCCACTTCCTGTCCGGCAGGTACAAGAAAGCCCTGATCGTCAATGCTGAGTCCTACTTCGAGCCAGGCGGCGTGTGCTACCCCAGCAATTTCCAGCTGACCGGCCTGCGCGACATTGCCCACTGCTTCTCGGCGTATTGCGGCGGCGACGGCGCATCGGCCACCGTGCTGTCGGCCGACCGGGACAAGCGCTGGGAGTTCAACTACCTGTCGACCAAGAGCGGTGTCGATCTGTGCACCGTGCCGCTGGCCGGCTACGAGCGGCGCTCGGCGCCCAGCAAACGCATGGGCCTCAACGGACTGGGCACCTTCACCTCCTTTGGCTCGCAAGTCTTCAACACCGCCAGCCAGCACATGGTCGACAGCCTCAAGTTGCTTCAACCGCATCGCGACTCACTCAAGATGCTGTTCCCTCACACGGGGGGCTCCCTGCCCGAATACACCAAGTGGGCCGATGCGGCGGGCTTTGGCCCCTTGCTGCGCTTCATCTATCCGGCGTACGGCAACCTGGGGGCGATGTCCGTGCCAGCGGCCATCGCGCTGCACGCTGAGAATGGCGAGCTCCAGCGCGGTGACAAAGTCGGCTTCTGGCTGGGCAGCTCGGGCATGTCCTTCGTGGCATCCACCTTCCACTTCTGAGGCCTTCATCATGCGCATGTCCGTTCAGGAAACCCTGCTGCCTTACCAGGTCGGCGATGTCTACGTGGCGGCCTTGCCCGAGCTCAAGGAGGTCGAGATCGAGGACGTGCTGCACGCGCCGCAGATGATCAAGCTCAAAGGCGAGGGCTGGCTGGACCGGGGCACCTTCGAGGGTGCGGTGCGTGCCCGCTTGGGCCGTGCCGTGTACGCCCAAGGCCTCATCGGCTTGAAGCGGCGGCTGATCCGCGAAGCATGAGGATGGGACACCTGCATGCTTGAACAGACCCTGCTCATCGCAGCCGCCTTGGCCAATGTGGCCGTGGGCCTCCTGCACGTCTACGTCATTGCCAAAGGCGCGCCAGCCTACCGGCAATTCGGCGCGGGCGAGCAAATGGCCACGCTGGCCGAGCGAGGCTCCTGGCTGCCCGCGCTCGTCACCTGGGGCATCACCGGGACCTTCATGGTCTTCGCGGCCTACTACTTCTCGGCGGCTCAATGGCTGCCGCCTTTGCCTTGGCTGCGCCTGGGTGTGCTGGTGGTGGCCGCCCTGTACACGCTGCGCGGCCTGGCGATCTTTCCGCTGATGCTGACCCGCCGTTACCTCAGCCCCTTCGAGCAGTGGTCTTCCTTGGTCTCCCTGGGGATCGGCGTGCTGCACATCGCTGCCGTATGGGCCCATGACCTGACCCCGCTTTCTCACGTGTTGGCCGATTGACCGGCTCATCAGGACCTGACGATGACGACTCCTCAAGTGGCCTACATGTTCCCCGGCCAGGGCTCTCAAGCCAGCGGCATGCTCAATGCATGGCGTGACCACCGCCTGGTCACCGATGCCGTGGCGGAGGCCTCTAACGCCATTGACTTGGATCTGTGGGCGCTCATCGAGTCAGGCCCGGTGGCCAGCCTCAACGACACGGTCAACACCCAGCCCGTGATGGTGGCCGCCTCGATCGCGCTGTACCGCGTCTGGCAGCAGGCCTTGGGCGGCCAGCCCCTGTTGAGCGCGGGCCACAGCGTGGGCGAAATCTCGGCGTTGACCGCCGCTGGCGCGTTCGACCTGAGCCAGGCCGTGACCCTGGTGCGGGCCAGGGCGCGTGCGATGGCTCAGGCCATGCCGCCGGGCGTGGCCGGCATGGCCGCCGTACTGGGTCTGGATGACGCCTCTGTGGAGGAGTTGTGCCAGACCTGTGCGCAGGGCGAGGTGCTCGAGCCGGTCAACTACAACGCGCCAGGTCAAGTGGTCGTGGCTGGGCACCTTGCGGCGATCGAACGCATCAAGGTGGCGGCCAAATTGGCGGGTGCCAAGATGGTGTTCGTGCTCCCGGTCAGCGGTCCTTTTCACAGCTCGCTCATGGCCGGGGCGGCTGGGGCGTTCTCGACAGCGCTTGACACGGTCCCTGCCAAGTCACCGGCCTTTCCGGTCATTCACAACAGCGACCAGTCCATCGCCAGCCTTGACTCGATCAAGCCCTGCCTGGTGGCGCAGTTGACGCGTCCGGTGAACTGGATCCGCACCGTGCGGCAATTCCAGGCCGCGGGTGTCACCCACGTGGTCGAAATCGGCCCCGGCGAGGTCTTGTCCAACCTGATCAAACGCATTGCACCTGAGCTGGTCGTGCTCGGCATTCATTCGCCACAAGCGCTGGACAAAGCATTGGTGGCCTTGTCATTGGCCACCTGATGCGGCACGGCCCTTGATTTCCACGTGAATAAGCCTCACATGATGGGTAATTCCCTGATATCCGTGCCTCCGCTTATTGAGACACTGACGGCATGGGCAAAATCCCCCGTGGATTTTCATGGTTTGACGAGCGCTTTGCCCAGCGGTGCTCGGTACAATGACCCCCTCTGTGAGAGGTATTCATGTTTGAATCTTTGACGTCTTCGGCCGGCCTGAATCTGGTGGTCGACTGGTTGGCCGATGGGCTGTTGCAGTTCAATGGATGGCAGGTGTTGCTGACGACCCTGGTGCTGACCCACATTACCATCGCGTCGGTAACGATTTTCCTGCACCGCTGCCAGGCGCATCGCTCGCTGGAGTTGCACCCGATCGCCTCGCATTTCTTCCGGTTTTGGCTGTGGCTGACCACCTCGATGGTGACGAAGCAGTGGGTGGCGGTTCACCGCAAGCACCACGCCAAGTGCGAAACCAGCGAAGACCCCCACAGCCCAGTGGCCCACGGCATCCGCAAGGTGCTGCTGGAAGGCCGTGAACTCTATGCCGCCGAGGCCGGACGTCTGGACACCCAAGCCAAATATGGCCACGGCACGCCCTCCGACTGGCTGGAAAAGCACATTTACACCGGTCGCTCCAACTGGGGCATCTTCGTGATGCTGGGCCTGGACATCGCCCTGTTCGGCGCCATTGGCATCACCGTGTGGGCCGTGCAGATGCTGTGGATCCCGATCACTGCCGCCGGGATCATCAATGGCCTGGGTCACTGGTGGGGCTACCGCAACTTCGAAGCCGCCGATGCCTCGACCAATGTGAGCCCTTGGGGCATCCTCATCGGTGGCGAAGAGCTGCACAACAACCACCATACCTACCCGACCTCGGCCAAGCTGTCGGTCAAGCCTTTCGAGTTCGACATCGGCTGGGCCTACATCCGTGGCATGGAAATCGTGGGCTTGGCCAAGGTGCGCAAGGTGCCGCCTCGCCTGATGCTGGGTTCGGTCAAGCCGGTGGCCGATGTCAAGACACTGGAAGCCCTGGCGGCCCACCGTTATGAACTCATGGCCTCCTATGCACGTGAGGTGCGTCGGGCCTGTGCCACTGAGATGTCGCGTCTGAAGGCCGAGCGCCAGCAGGCGGCGGTGGACAAGCTGGCGCGTGTGCGCAAGTGGCTGCACCGTGACGATGACAAGGTGCCTCACGCGATGCGCTCAGACCTCAACAAGGCCCTGGCCGATCATCCCAAACTGGCCAAGCTGATTGCCATGCGCGAGGAGCTTCGCCAGGTGTGGACCAAGACCAATGTGTCGGCGGAACAACTGGCCGGTGAGTTGCAGGTCTGGTGCCAGCGGGCTGAGGCCAGTGGGATCAATGCCTTGCAGGAGTTTTCGCTCAAATTGCGGGCGGCGCACGCTTGATGCAGTCAGGCGCTGCGTATCGCAGATGGCATTGAGATCAACAGGAAAAAGGCCCTTCGGGGCCTTTTTTGTGGCTGGTCGGTGTTGATCAGGACGTTGGCGGCGAGTGCCTGCTTCAGCCCACGCTCGCGGGGCATCACCGAGCCGCGCGAGCCTTGCCTCGTCAACGCGAGCCTGCCCATGCCAAGAGCCCGTACACCGCGAATGGGGCCTGCGCGGCCATGAAAAAACCCGCCTGGTTTGCACCGGGGCGGGTTTTGCAGGAAAGGCCTGTAAAGGCCCCAAACTGAATTACTTCAGCTTGATTTCCTTGTAGGCCACATGCTTGCGAGCCTTGGGGTCGAACTTCATGAATTCCAGCTTGTTGGGCGTGGTCTTCTTGTTCTTGGTGGTGGTGTAGAAGTGGCCGGTACCCGCAGTGGATTCCAGCTTGATCTTTTCGCGTCCGCCTTTAGCAGCCATGATTGAAGTCCTTTAGATCACAGTTGGCCACGGGCACGCAGGTCACCCAGGACCTGGTCGATGCCCACTTTGTCGATCAGCCGAAGAGCCGACGTGGAGATGCGCAGACGCACCCAACGGTTTTCGGTTTCGACCCAGAAACGGCGGTACTGCAGGTTAGGCAGAAAACGACGTTTGGTTTTGTTGTTGGCGTGGGAAACCTTGTTCCCAACCATCGGGCCCTTACCCGTGACTTGACAGACGCGTGCCATGACGCTTCTCCAATCGCTAAATTGCGCTTATGTTGCGATGCAGTGTGCAGAGCAAGGACCAACCCGAGGGCCAGTGCTTGGTGAACACCCTTCCGGACCAGGCTGAACTTTTATCCAACTCAAGGCGCTGAAGAAAAAACCTCAACACCACAAGCCAAAAGAACCGCCAAACGCCGGGACGAATTTGGTAAAACCGAGATTATAGCGTGTTCTTGCCCGTTTGACCAGTCCAGGCTCACAAAGAGACCTGACAAGCCCTGATCACAGGGTGTTCTGCTCCAGGAATCGCTGGGCGTCCAGGGCCGCCATGCACCCCGTGCCAGCACTGGTGATCGCCTGCCGATAGACGTGATCCTGCACATCGCCGGCCGCGAACACGCCGGGCACAGTGGTCATGGTGGCAAAGCCTTCTGTGCCGCTCTTGGTCAAGATGTAGCCGTCCTTCATCTCCAGCTGGCCCTTGAAAATGTCCGTGTTGGGCGAGTGGCCGATGGCGATGAAGCAACCTTTGAGCGTGATCTCACTGGTGCTGTCGTCGTTGACGTTCTTCAAGCGCACACCGGTTACGCCGCTTTGGTCGCCCAGGACTTCGTCCAGCACGCTGTACAGGTGCAGTTCCATCTTGCCAGCCTTGACCTTCTCGTTGACCTTGTCGATCAGGATGGCCTCGGCGCGAAACTTGTCGCGGCGGTGGATCAGGTGCACCTTGCTGGCGATGTTGGACAAGTACAGTGCCTCTTCGACCGCCGTGTTGCCGCCGCCGACCACGCAGCAGATTTCATTACGGTAGAAAAATCCGTCACAGGTGGCGCAGCCCGACACTCCCCGGCCCATAAAAGCAGTTTCCGAGGGCAGGCCGAGGTATTTCGCGGACGCGCCGGTCGCGATGATCAGCGAGTCG
>CANBUA010000290.1 GCA_947372535.1 Burkholderiales bacterium | reverse complement strand
TGCTCGCGCACAAGGCCGTGCACGAGGGGCATGTGGCCGCCGAGGTCATCGCGGGTGAGCTGCTCGATGTGGCGCACCTGGCCCGATCCAGCTTCGATGCGCAGGTCATCCCCAGCGTGGCCTACACCGACCCGGAAATCGCCTGGGTGGGCATCACCGAAGCGCAAGCACGGTCGCAGGGGATCGCCGTGAAAAAGGGGATCTTCCCTTGGGCCGCCTCTGGCCGCGCGATCGCCAATGGGCGCGATGAGGGGTTCACCAAGCTGCTCTTTGAAGTCGCGCCAGATGGCAGCTGCGGCCGCATCCTGGGCGGTGGCATCGTGGGCCAGCACGCAGGCGACCTCATCGGCGAAGTGGCCTTGGCCATCGAGATGGGGGCCGATGCCGTCGACATCGGCAAGACGATTCACCCTCATCCCACGCTCGGCGAAAGCATCGGCCTGTGCGCCGAAGCCGCGCAAGGCCTGTGCACGGATTTGCCACCCACGGGGGCCGCCAAAAGATAAGCGGGCATGTGGATGCCCCAGGGGGATGGACCTGCCATACCGCTTGGTCCGAACCCCATGCCGCGCTATGGCCTCTCGACTCACCCAGCCCTGAATTTTCCGCATGACTGCATTTGCCACCACCCCCATTCGCGGCCTTCAAGACATCGAAGCCCTGGAGTCGAGCGCGCCCGACCTCATGGCCGGACAGCACAGCACCTACGCCTTGTTGTCCGAGGGGGCCAAGCTCAGACCCGATGGGAAGGCGCTGTCCTTCTTCCTGCGCACGGAGGACCACCACCGCCCCCATGTGTGGACGCATCGGGAATGGATGGCCAAGATCACCCAGGCGGCCAACATGTTCAGGCACCTGGGGGTGCAACGTGGCGACGTGGTGGCCTTTGTGTTGCCCAATCTGCCTGAGACGCACTGGACCATCTGGGGTGGCGAGGCCGCTGGCGTCGTGTTCGCCATCAACCCCTTGCTGGAGCCGACCATGATGCTGGACCTGCTCAAGGCGGCACAGCCCAAATGGATCGTGACCCTGGCGCCGACGCCGGGCACAGATCTGTGGGAGAAGGTCGCGGGCATCGTGCCCCTGGTAGCCGGTTTGAAAGGCGTGCTGAGCATCAGCCCCTTGCGCTATCTGCGCCACCCCTTGGCGCCGGTGCTGCGCCTGTTGAACCGTCTCAAGACGCCCGGCAAGTTGGGGAGCGTGCCCGTGCGCGACTTTCACAGCTGCCTGCATGGCCAGGACGGCGCTGCCCTGAGCTTTGCTCCTCCTGGCTTGGACGACGTGGCGTCTTACTTCTGCACCGGCGGCACCACCGGCATGCCCAAGATTGCTGTGCGCACCCACCGCACCGAAGTGGCCAATGCCTTGCAACTGGCTGCCGTCGGCGCCTCCGAGCTGGACAGCCCCGATGCCACGGTGTTCTGCGGCCTGCCGCTCTTCCACGTCAACGCGCAGATTGGCACCGGGCTATCCTTGTGGGCACGGGGCGGGCATGTGCTGCTGGGCACCCCGCAAGGCTACCGGGGCGAGGGCGTGGTCAAGCGCTTCTGGGAACTGGTGGCGCATCACAAGCTGGTGTCCTTCTCAGGCGTGCCCACCGTGTACGCCGCGCTGTTGCAAGTGCCTCGCGAGGGGCATGACCTGTCGAGCCTGCGCTTTGGCGTCTGCGGCGCGGCCCCCATGCCGGTCGAGATGTTCAACCGGGTGCAACGGGAGCTGGGCCTGAAGGTGCTGGAAGGCTATGGCCTGACCGAGGCAGGCTGCGTCTCCAGCCTGACGCCGCTTCATGCCCCCGCACGGATCGGCTCCATCGGGGTGCGCATGCCCTGGCAGCGCATGCGCGCGGCGAACATCGGCCCCGACGGGCAGTACCTTCGCGACGCCGAGGTCGATGAGGTGGGCACCATCCTCATCCACGGCCCCAACCTCTTCAAGGGCTACCTCAACCCCGCGCACAACAAGGGGCTGTGGGCGACGCGGCCGGGCGCTGATGGCCAGCCCGAACCATGGCTCAACACCGGAGATCTGGGGCGCATGGACAGCGATGGCTACTTCTGGCTGACGGGGCGCCAGAAGGAGTTGATCATCCGGGGCGGCCACAACATCGACCCCAAGATGATCGAGGAGCCCATGTGCACGCACCCTGCGGTGGCCATGGCGGCGGCCATCGGTCGGCCGGATGCCCATGCGGGTGAAGTGCCCGTGGTCTATGTGCAGTTGCGCCCGGGCAGTCAGGCCACGGTCGATGAGCTGATGGCGCATGCCAGGTCGACCATCGCCGAGCGTGCGGCGCACCCCAAGCTGGTTCGCGTCGTCGATGCCCTGCCCACCACAGCGATCGGCAAGATCTTCAAGCCCACGCTGATCCAGAGGGAGGTAGAGTCTGTGTTCATGGACGAGGCCAGCGCCCTTGGCGTGCAGGTGGTGAGCGCCAAGGCCAGCCAGGATGCCAAGCTGGGCCTGGTTTTGCGTTGGCAGGCCAAGGGCGATGTGGCTGCGCTCCAGGCCAGCCTGGATCGCTTCATTTTCCGCCACGAGAAGGAGGCAGGATGAGTCAAGGCAATCGGCGCGACGCTTTTCGAGCAGGCGCTGCAGCGCTGGGCGCCATGGCGCTGCCGGGGGCTTCTGCGGCATCCGCTGCGTCAGTAGAGTCGCCATCGCAGCGCATCAAGGTCGGCGGGGGATCAACGCCTTCGTCCAGGAGCAAGGCCATGGCCGTGAACGTCGTGCGCTTTGCCCACCAAGGCCGCACCCAATGGGGCCTGGTGTCCCAGCAACGGATCACGCCCTTGCCAGGCGAGTTTCCCAGCACTGCGGATTTCGTTCGGCATCATGAAGCAGGCGCTTTGCAAGCGTTCGCGACATCGGCAACAGCGGCACGATCGACCCTGGCCCTGGCCGAGGTGCAGATCCTCTCGCCCGTGACACGCAACCAGCAGTTTCTCTGCCAAGGGGCCAACTACCGCCAGCACATGATCGAGTCGGGCATGGACCCCGATGCCAAGTCCTACAACATGATCTTCACCAAGGCGACGAGTTGCATCGTCCCTGCCAGCAGCGACCTCATCAAGCCAGCCCACGTTCGGTTTCTGGACCACGAGATTGAACTCGGCCTGGTCCTCAAGCGCGACCTGCTGAACAAGACGGTGGTCACGGCCGCCAACTTGCACGAGTTTGTGGCGGGCCTCGTCATCGTCAACGACTATTCAGCGCGCGACATCCAGATCCCTCAAACGCAGTTCTACAAGGGCAAGAGCTTTCGCACCTTTGGCCCCGTCGGGCCATACTTGTGTCTGATCACCAAGGAAGACATCCAGCAACTTGGCCAGCTGCAGTTGACCCTGACAGTCAATGGTCAGGTGCGCCAGAAGGACACGACCGCCAACCTGGTGTTTGGCCCGGCAGAAACCTTGACCGAACTGTCCGGGGTGCAGGACCTGTACGCGGGTGACCTGTTGTCCACAGGCACGCCAGCGGGGTGTGCCCTGTCTGTCCCGTCGCCCCTCAAGCAACGCATGGGTGCGCTGCTGCCCGAGGCCACGCGGTGGGCGATCTTCAACAAAATCCAGGAGGAGCGCCAAGGCTACCTGAAGGCCGGCGACATCGTCGAAGCGCGGATCCACAGTCCGGACGGTCGCATCGACCTGGGTGTCCAGCGCAACAAGGTGGTCAACGGCGACTGAACGGAGCGGAACGGAACGGCGTGGCACGCACAGCGCTGCGGTGCCGCTGTGCTCTTGTCGTTTGAACCCTACTCGGGTTCCCTGTCGAAGAAACGCGCAAAGCCAGGGATGGGTGGCAGGGGCTTGCAGGCCAACTGCAGGGACTCCTTGGCCGGGACGCCCAGGATGCGCAGCACCAGGGCGGCCGATCGCTTCGTCAGGTCCAGCTCACCCTGACCATTGGCGGCGTCATCCCCGTGCTGCAAGCCAAGATTGCCAAACACCGTTGCCAGCTGATCACTCTCCATGCGGAGCATGGCGTCCATCGTCCCGGCGATGGCCACGATGCTCATCGGCGCATCCACCACCTCGAAGCGCTTGCTGGCCAGGCCCTCCAGCACGTCGCGCAAGAAGAACTTGCCCAGGCCACGGGCCGCCGATGCCGGACTCATGAGCGAGGTGGACAGGAACTTGCCCCACAGCACATCCGAGCGCGCCTGAAGCAGCGTGTACTGGATGCCCGCGCTCAAACGTTCAGCGGGGTCGGTCAGGTGGCGGGTGGCGGCGTCGACGACGCTGCCCGAAGACGCCAGCACCTCTTCGACCAAGGCGTCGTAGATCGCTTCCTTCGATGGGAAGTAGGTATAGAAGGTGCCGAAGCCCACATCAGCTGCCGATGTGATTTCTTGAATCGACACATCTGGCAGCCCCTTCGCGGCCATAAGGGCGTAGGCCGACTCCATCAGTCGCAGGCGCGTGGCCTGCTTGCGCTTCTCCAAGCGGGGGCGTTTGGCTGCTGTCACTTTTCCTCCGTGGTGTCTCCATTCTAGCATCGCGACCGATGGAAAACGATTCTCAATCAATGTCGATTGCGAATCGGCATGTGGGTATACTGATGCCAGATCGCATGGCCGACAGCACAGACGCAGCTGCGTACTGATGACTGCAAACCTCGTTGCTACCAAGCACCCCTTGAACGGACACCTCATGATCCTCATCACCAGCGCCGCAGGCGGTATCGGTCGAATCCTGACCCGTCGACTTCACGAAAAAGGCCTTCCCGTGCGCGCATTCGTCAAGAATGAAGCTCAGGCTGCCCAAGTCAGGAAAGATGGGGCGCGAGAGGTGTTCATTGGTGACCTGCAGAACCCTCGGCAAATTCACGAGGCCATGAGCGGCGTGAACCAGCTCTACCATGCCGCCCCGACCCGGATCATTGATGAACAACCGGTTCTTCAGAGCATCATCCAGGCGGCCAAGGCGCACAAGACCGAGAACATCGTTTTCCATTCGGTCATCCATCCAGACATCAAGGAGCTGCCTCACCACCAGCAAAAGCTGCATGCCGAAGAGCGCCTGCTGGAATCTGGCCTGCCGGTGACCATTCTTCGCCCCTCCCACTACATGCAGAATTACCTGGAGGTCTGGCATTTCATCTGCGCGGGGGTGCTGCCTTATCCGGTTGCATGCTCATCGAAGATGGGGGTGGTGGATGTGGAAGACATTGGCGAAGCGGCCAGCAATGTGCTCGCCAATCCAACGGCCCACATCGGCAAGACGTATGAGCTCTCGGGGCATGTGCTGGATCGCAACGAGATGGCGGCCATCTGGAGCACGGTGATGGGCCACGAGGTGACCGCGATCCGACTCAGCCCGGACTCGATGAAGAATTCAAAGTCGCTGTTCGGCTCGACCCTTCAGATGATGCAGTCGCTGGCCAGCCCCAAGTTGCGCTCAGCCAAATACTTTGTCCAAGGCATTGGCGAGTCGTGGAACGCGCGTGACATCCGAAACTGGCCGGAAGAGGCACGTGAATGCTACGTGCGCATGATG
>CANBUA010000289.1 GCA_947372535.1 Burkholderiales bacterium | reverse complement strand
CCCGCCTGATCGGCGATGTACTGGCAAATGATCGGACCTTCGCTCAGCGTGCCGCCATCATTCAGCGCCAGAAAGGGCACCTGGCCCCGTGTGTTGACGCCGTAGTAGTCGGCGCCGTCGCCAGTCACGTGCTTGCCCAGGTCGACTTTTTCCAGCGTGAAGGTGCTGCCTGATTCGCGCAGAACGATGTGGGGCGCGAGCGAGCAGGCGCCGGGCGAGTAAAAAAGCTTCATGGTGATCCTTCGTTGGGAGAAGTCGAGGGTTAAAAAGCAGTGCGTACATCCTATGGGAGATGCCAATGACCCGGTGGAAAGACAGTCATTCAAGGCACTCGGAATGATGTTGCCTGTGCTTTTCACTTCTTTACGCCGATTGACGCATGGACATGCCGGGCTTTATTGGCGTTCTTTGTCGCATGAGCCCTGGCCAAGCGACGATAATCTCGCCCTGAATTGATCGGGCGCCGCTGCCTGGCGGCCCCGATGAGCTGCGCGGTTGTGCCCGAATGTCTGGCGTCTTCGGACCCCCTAGCCTCGGGCTTTTTGATGAAAATCTCCTCCGCTGAGCACGCTGCCAATGAACAGGCAGAGCGCCTCGCCCTGTATGACCGCATCGAAGCGGAATTTGAAGCCATCAAGCAACGCTACCGCGCCAAGCTGGGTGCTGAGGATGTGGCCTACATCAAGGGCCTGCGCCTGAAGTCTCGCCTGGCCGAGCTGATCGGCCGCGGCCTGCTGTGGATCAGCCCGGAGCCCATCACCTTCAGCCTGGGTGTGGGTTTTCTGTGGCTGCACCGCAACCTCGAGTCCATCGAGATCGGCCACAACGTGCTGCACGGCCAATACGACTATTTCCCGGAGATCCCACAGTTCCACTCGCATAACTTCAAGTGGAAAGCCCCGGTGGACGAGGAAGCCTGGCGGCGCGAGCACAACGGCCTGCACCATGTGCACACCAATGTGTACGAGATGGACCCGGACCTGAACCACGGCATTCTGCGCATGAACGACCGCACGCCCTGGAACCCCATGCACCGCTGGCAGATGCCGCTGTACCTGCTGGTGGGTTATCCCTCCATGCTCTACAACTTCAACGACCAGAACATGGGCTTCAAGGATGCCTACCGTGAGCGCGCCTTCCCGCAGGGCAACGAAGGCTATGCGCCGGTGCCCCACCCCGGCGTGACCGTCGAGGCGCTCAAGCGCCGCAACTGGTTGTCCATCGGTCGCGTGGTGTTCAAGGAATACCTGCTGTTCCCCTTGCTGGCGCTGGTCACCGGCTTTGGCTTTTTCAAGGTCTTCCTGGGTAACCTGATGGCCGATGTCATCAACAACTACTGGATCAGCCTGACCATCCAGGCCACCCATTTGACCGAGCCTTTGCAGAGCGAAGAGGCCCTGGCCCACAAAGGCCACTGGTATTTGTCGCAACTGGATTCGTCGGTGAACTTCAAGGGCAGCCGCCGCATGAGCATCCTGTGGGGGCACCTGAACTACCAGGTCGAGCACCACCTTTTTCCCGATGTGCCATCGCGTCACTACCCGGACATGGCGCGCGAGGTCAAGGCGGTGTGCCAGCAGTATGGCCTGCCCTACAAGTGCAATCCCAACTGGGGCCGTGCCATCCTCAATTACCTCGGGGTGATGTGGAAGTACTCCTTTCCCACCCCGGCTGAACGCCAGGCCAAGGCTGCTGCCAGCCATGCTTGAGCGCGTGCTGGCCCGCGCCAACCGCTGGGCGCTCGACCGCATCGGCCCCCAGTGGGTGGACTACGTGGTCAGCAACACCATGACCGACTTCAATCGCCGGGTCAATGGTTTCCTCTGGACCTATGACCTCAAGGCCCAGGTCGAGCGCGTGATCGACGAGGCGCCCGGCGTCAAGACCTTCGTGCTGCGGCCGAACCAGCATTGGCACCGCTTCAAGCCGGGTCAGCATGTCGAAGTGAGTCTGCCCATCGCGGGCGAGCAAGTGCGCCGGCGTTACAGCGTTTCCCAGGCGCCACGTGGGCGCTTGAGCATCACGGTCAAGCGCGTCGCGCAGGGCCGTGGTTCGAACTGGATGCACCAGCACCTGCGCGCCGGCATGAACCTGCGCATCGGGCATCCGCAAGGTCGCTTTTGCTACGAAGGCCAGGCCAAGGTGCTCTACCTGTGTGCCGGCTCAGGCATCACGCCCTGCCATTCCATGGTTGCTGCCTTGCTGGAGCAGCCCGTGGCCGAGCGGCCCGACATCCAGGTGATGGCCCAGTTCAGGGAAGCGGCCGATGTCATTTTTCAAGACAGCTTGCAAAACTGGCGGCAGGCAGGCGTGAAGGTGCTGACGGCTTTGAGCGCGGCGCCTGCATCGACTTCGCACGACCAGGCCTCGCGGCTGAATGCCGACACCTTGCGCCAGCATTGCCCCGACCTGGCCGAGCGCGATGTCTACCTTTGCGGCCCGACCGGTTTCATGACGCAGATGATCGCCGACCTGAGCGCCTTGGGCGTGGACATGGCTCGGGTGCACAGCGAGCGTTTCGTGGCAGCCGATGAGCCCGCAGTGAGCTGTGACTTCCAGGTTGAAGGCACCGAGTTGTGCTTCCCGCACCTCGATGCCACCATCACCCTGACGGCGCAGGACCAAGGCAAGACCTTGCTGCAAGCGGCCACCGACCACGGTTTGGTGCTGGAAGCCGGCTGCGGTCAGGGCATGTGCGGCACCTGCAAGCTGCACTTGCAGGACGGCCACGTCAGCGGCAATGCCCTGGGCCAGGCGGTTTACCTGTGCACGGCATACCCGGCGTCATGCCGCGTGGTGCTGTCGGCCTGACGCCTGACTGAGCTCAATCGACGATCTCGACGCCGGCCTTGAACGCCACGCGTCCCTTGATCTCCTGAGCCGCTTCCGTGGGCTCAGGGTAGAACCAGATGCTGTCCGGGAACATCTCGCCATTGACCAGCAGGCTCATGTAATGCGCCTGGCCCTTCCACGCACAGCCTGTGCGGTGGTTGCTGAAGGTCGTGTACTCGCGCTTGAGCGAGGCCTCGGGGAAGTAGTGATTGCCTTCCACGATGACCAGGTCGTCGCTCTCTGCCACCACCACGCCTTGCCAGATCGCTTTCATGTCGTTGAACTCCTGTGCGTTGAAGGTTCGATGCTAGCGTGCCCAAGGACCATCATCAGTAGTGGGGCGGCAACTCATCGAGCAGGCTGCGCGGACCACCGGCTGCGCTCTCGGCACCTTGCTGGCGCAATTGTCCGACTTCACGCATCAAGGCGTCGATCTGTTCCTGCTGCCGAAAGACGATCTGGTTGAGGTGCTCAACCAGGTCTTCGGTGAAGCCGGCCTTGATCTCCAGGTCCGTCAGGCGCTGCTCGGTGTTCGTGGCTTGTTCCATGCAGGTATTGGACGACAGTTTTGGCCGGGCTAAGCGCATCCCACGATGTGCGTTGCCAGGGGAGTGCATTCATGGGGCTGACACGCGGCCAGCATCACCTTATGCTTGGTGGGTTGAACTTGCGTGCTGCTTTGTTTGTTGTCTGCTTTCATGACGCCCATCGAGAAGTTCCTGCTGATCATCTTCCCGCCGCTGTTGCTCCTGGCCTCGTTCGTCGAGGCCTGGGTTCTGTCGCGGCGTCAGACCTATGACTGGCGCGCCATGGGTGTGTCGGTGATCGACCTCTTTGGTCGGCTGATTTTCAACTTTGGGGTGCCGCTGGCTTTGTCCAGCCCGGTGACCCATTGGGCCCATGCACACCGCATCACCAACCTGTCGCTCGATGGCTTGGGCAGCTTCATGCTGCTGTTTTTTGGACAGGAGCTTTGCTACTACTGGTACCACCGGGCTGCCCACCGGGTGCGCTGGTTCTGGTGCAACCACGCGGTGCATCATTCACCCAACGATTTGAACCTGGCCACGGCCTACCGCATCGGCATGTTCGGCAAGCTCACGGGCACTTTCCTGTTTTTCACGCCGCTGGTGTGGCTGGGCTTCGAGCCGCAACTGGTGATGATCACGCTCACGATCAACTTGCTCTACCAGTTCTGGATCCACACCACCTGGATGCCCAAGCTGGGCTGGCTGGAAGGCATCTTCAACACGCCCTCGGCTCACCGTGTGCACCACGCCAGTAACCCTGAATACCTCGATGCCAACTTTGGCGGAACGCTGGTGATTTTCGATCGGCTCTTTGGCACTTATGTGCCCGAGCGGGCCGATCTGCCCCCCCGTTATGGCCTGACCACACCGCTCTACAGCCACAATTTTGTTCGGATTGAGTTCCATCAATGGATCGCCCTGTGGCATGACCTGCGCCAGGCGGGCAGCCTCAAAGCGGTGGTCGGCTACCTGCTGATGCCGCCTGGTTGGCGCCCCGCCAAACGCGAGGCCGCTACGCCAGCCCAGGGCACGCAAAACGCACAAATCTGACATCGCGGATTCTCGGATGAGGCCAGGCGGAATGGGGACGTCTCATGCGGCCAACGCAGCTTTCAAGGCGGGTGGATTGCCAATGGCGGCATGACCTAATCGGTATATATTCCGTTGGTTTTCCTCATGGTGGTATCGAGGAGCGATGGCTGGGTCAACATCCACCTGTTTCATGAAAGCCAATGCCTCATGACCCAACACAAGCAAGCTCAACGCATGATCGGCCCTCAGTCATGGCGCTGTCTGGCCATCGGGACCTGCCTGCTGGTAACGGCTCATGCCGCCCAGGCTCAACTCAGCGACGAAGAAGAGCTCGCTCAGGTGTATGGCGACAAGTCTTTTGTCAGCATCGCCACCGGCTCGCGTCAGGCTGTCAGCCGTGCTCCGGCGGTGGCCACTGTCATCACCGCGCTGGACATCGCTGCCATGGGCGCGACCGACCTGGATCAGGTGCTCGAGACCGTGCCTGGCTTGCACGTGGCCCGCGAAACCCAGGTCTTTGCGCCCGTGTATGTCATTCGGGGCATCAACCTGGGCTTCAATCCCCAGGTACTGGTGCTGCTCAATGGCGTGCCATTGACCACCGTCTACACCGGCAACCGCGGTGGTGGCTGGGGGGGCTTCCCGCTGGAGCATGTCGAGCGCATCGAGGTCATCCGGGGACCGGGATCGGCGCTCTATGGGGCCGATGCCTTCGCGGGGGTCATCAACATCATCCAGAAAGCTGCAGGCGGGGCGCCTTCCACCCAGGTGGGCGCACGCCTGGGCTCGTTCGAGACGGCCGACACCTGGTTCTCGCATGTGGGCACCTGGGGCAAGGTTGACGTGTCGTCCTACCTGCGCCTGGGCATGACCAATGGCGCCCGCCGCACGGTCGAGGCCGATGCCCAGACCGGCTGGGACCATTTTCCATTGTTCAACACCCAGGCCTCGCTAGCGCCCGGGCGCATCAACTTGGAAGGCCACTTTGTCGACGCGGCCCTGGACCTGGCGGTCGATCACTGGCGTTGGCGCACGGCTTACCGGTTTCGCAACAACCTGGGCGTGAGCACGGGCGTGGCCTCGGCGCTGGATCCCAGCGGCTCGGTCGACAGTGAAAGCCTGAGCACGGACCTGAGTTATGACGA
>CANBUA010000288.1 GCA_947372535.1 Burkholderiales bacterium | reverse complement strand
GACTACCTGCAAGAAGGCCAGATCGTCAAGGTCAAGGTCCTCGAGACCGACGAAAAGGGCCGCGTCAAGCTGTCCATGAAGGCCCTGCTGGAGCGCCCTGAAGGCATGCCCGAGCGCGAAGAGCGTGGCGACCGCGGTGACCGTGGTTCCCGTGGTGACCGCGGCCCCCGTGGGGATCGTGGCGACCGCGGTGACCGTGGTGGCGAGCGCCGTGACCGCGCTCCCCGCGCTGATCAGCCTGCCGATGACCAGGGTGGCGATCAAGCCGCCGAAGGTCAGGCTCAGCAGCAACAGCAGTAAGGCGAGGGCAGGACGATGACAAAGCTGGTCGTGGGCAATTGGAAGATGCACGGTTCGCGTGCAGCCAATGCCGAGCTGATCCAGGGCCTGCTGGCCGCCGAGCTGTCGACCACGGCGCCTCGTGCGACCGTGGCCGTGTGCCCCCCGGCCATCTACGTGGCCGAAGTCGCTGGCCTGCTCAAGGGCAGCGCCATCGGTTGCGGCGTGCAGGACCTGTCGGTGCAGGCGCATGGCGCATACACCGGCGAGATCTCGGGCCCCATGGCGCGGGATGTGGGCGCCAGCTATGCCATCGTCGGCCACTCCGAGCGCCGCAGCTACCACGCCGAGTCGGATCAGCTCGTGGCCGACAAGGCCCTGGCTGCGCTGGCTCATGGCCTGGTGCCCATCGTCTGTGTGGGCGAAACCCTGGCCGAGCGCGAAGCCGACCAGACCCAGGCCGTGGTGTCGCGTCAGTTGCAGGCGGTGATCGACACAATGGGTGAGCAGCTGTCGCGCATCGTTGTGGCCTATGAGCCCGTCTGGGCCATCGGCACGGGCAAAACCGCTTCGCCTGCGCAAGCTCAGGAAGTTCACGCCCAGCTGCGTGCCCAGCTCAAGGCTGCGCGCGCAGAAGCCGCTTCGGTGCCGCTGCTGTATGGCGGCAGCGTCAAGCCCGACAACGCGGTCGAGCTGTTTGCTCAGACCGACATCGATGGTGGCCTGATTGGCGGCGCAGCCCTCAAGGCGGCCGACTTTGCAGCCATCGCTCGCGCAGCCTGATCGGCAGCGCGGAACAGATTTGAGGAGTATTCATTCATGCACGTTCTGTTGACTCTGGTGCAAGTGGCGCAGGTGATTGCCGCCCTGACCATGATTGGCCTGGTGCTGGTTCAGCACGGCAAGGGCGCCGACATGGGCGCTTCCTTTGGCAGCGGCGCATCTGGCAGCTTGTTTGGCGCCACCGGCAGCGCCAACTTCCTGTCGCGTTCCACCGCCATTGCCGCCACCGTGTTCTTCATTGCCACACTGGCCCTGGCCTATTTCGGTAACCTGCGACCGGGCGCCTCCAGCTCGAACAGCGCTTTTGGTCAGGCATTGAGTGCCGGCGCTTCTGCCCCCGTGGCTGCATCGGTGGCGGCGCCTGCCACGCCGGCTTCTGGTGCCGCCTTGATTCCAGGCAAGTGAGACAAGAGCCCCGTTTTTTCGGGGTAGAATATGAGTCTTCGGTGAGCAAGCCTCACGCAAGCCGAATACTCAAAGCCAGGCCCGTTCGCGGTGTCCCGGCAATGGAAACGCAAGGCCGGCGCCCAGGGGTCACAAGCCCGCAAGCCCAGTGCCCCAAGCCGACGTGGTGAAATTGGTAGACACGCTATCTTGAGGGGGTAGTGGCGAAAGCTGTGCGAGTTCGAGTCTCGCCGTCGGCACCATAAGATTTCATAACAGTCTTTGTGCCTTATTCCATGATCAGCCTGAACCGTTTCGTCCATGCTGGTCATCTTGCTCGGTACGCCAGCGGGTTCGTTGGGTTTGGGCAGTTGGATGAAGCCACCAGTCAAGCGCGCTGCGGAAGTCGACAAATCGGATTGGACGCCGGTTTTTCGTGTTCCTGGCGCGCTTTTTGTTTGACCCCTGTGGTCCAATCACCGGGTTTGTATTGAGGGAAAGCACTGCACCATGATGAACATCGAGCAGTACCTGCCGGTCATTCTCTTCATCCTTGTGGGCGTGGGCGTCGGTGTCGCGCCTCAGGCCCTGGGTTTCCTGCTGGGCCCGAATCGCCCGGATGCCCAGAAGAACTCCCCATATGAGTGCGGCTTCGAAGCCTTCGAAGACGCCCGCATGAAGTTCGATGTGCGTTACTACCTGGTCGCCATCCTCTTCATCCTGTTCGACCTTGAAATCGCCTTCCTCTTTCCCTGGGCCGTGGCGCTCAAGGAAGTGGGCTTGGTGGGTTTCCTGACCATTCTGTTGTTCCTGGGCATCCTCGTGGTCGGCTTCGTCTACGAGTGGAAGAAGGGTGCGCTGGACTGGGAGTGATCCCTGCTTCATCCGCCATCAGGAATCAAACGAGGTAATTGCTATGGGTATCGAAGGCGTCTTCAAAGAGGGCTTCATCACCACGTCTGCGGACACGCTGATCAACTGGTCCAAAACCGGTTCGCTGTGGCCCATGACGTTTGGTCTGGCCTGCTGCGCTGTGGAAATGATGCATGCGGGCGCGGCCCGTTATGACATCGACCGTTTCGGCATGCTCTTCCGTCCCAGCCCGCGCCAGTCCGATCTGATGATCGTGGCTGGCACGCTGTGCAACAAGATGGCGCCGGCATTGCGCAAGGTGTACGACCAGATGGCCGAGCCCCGATGGGTGCTGTCCATGGGTTCGTGTGCCAACGGCGGTGGCTACTACCACTACAGCTACTCGGTGGTGCGCGGTTGTGACCGCATCGTGCCGGTGGATGTGTACGTGCCTGGTTGCCCCCCGACGGCTGAAGCGCTGCTCTACGGCATCCTGCAACTGCAGGCCAAGATCCGCCGCGAATACACCATCGCACGCTGAACCGGACCCCACCATGAGCCAAAAACTCGACAAGCTGGAAGTGGCCCTGCAGAACGTGCTGGGCGACAAGATCAAGCGCCTGGACAAGAGCAAGGGCGAGCTGACCCTGACGGTGTCGCAAGCCGACTACCTCGACATCGCACGCACCTTGCGCGACCACGCCGACCTGAAGTTCGAGCAGTTGATGGACTTGTGTGGCATGGACTATTCGGCCTACAAGGATGGCGCGCCCTCGATTTACAGCGATGGCCCGCGCTTCTGCGTGGTCAGCCATCTGTTGTCTGTCAGCAAGAACTGGCGTGTGCGCCTGAAGGTGTTTGCGGTCGATGACGATTTCCCTGTCGTGGCCTCGGTCAACGACATCTGGAACAGCGCCAACTGGTTCGAACGCGAAGCCTTCGACCTGTATGGCATCGTGTTCGATGGCCACGTCGACCTGCGTCGCATCCTCACCGACTACGGTTTCATCGGCCATCCCTTCCGCAAGGATTTCCCGACAAGCGGCCACGTTGAAATGCGCTATGACGCCGAGCAAAAGCGGGTCATCTACCAGCCGGTGTCCATCGAGCCGCGCGAGATCACGCCGCGCATCATCCGCGAGGATAACTATGGTGGCATCCACTGACGCGGAGCGGAATCATGGCTGAAATCAAGAACTACACCCTGAACTTCGGACCGCAGCACCCGGCCGCACACGGCGTGCTGCGCCTTGTGCTCGAGTTGGACGGCGAAGTCATCCAGCGCGCCGACCCCCACATCGGCCTGCTGCACCGTGCCACTGAAAAGCTGGCCGAATCCAAGACCTACATCCAGTCGCTGCCCTACATGGACCGCCTGGACTACGTCTCGATGATGTGCAATGAGCACGCCTACTGCCTGGCCATTGAAAAGCTGATGGGCATTGATGTGCCGGTGCGCGCCCAGTACATCCGCGTGATGTTCGCCGAGATCACCCGGGTGCTGAACCACTTGCTGTGGTTGGGCTGTCACGGTTTCGACTGTGGCGCCATGAACATCCTGATCTACTGCTTCCGTGAGCGCGAAGACCTCTTCGACCTGTACGAAGCCGTGTCGGGTGCCCGCATGCATGCGGCCTACTTCCGTCCGGGCGGCGTCTACCGCGATCTGCCGGACGTGATGCCGCAGTACAAGGTCAGCAAGATCAAGAACGCCAAGACCATCGCCCGCCTGAACGAAAACCGTCAAGGCTCGATGCTGGATTTCATCGACGACTTCACCCAGCGCTTCCCCAAGCTGGTGGACGAGTACGAGACGCTGCTGACCGAGAACCGCATCTGGAAGCAGCGCACCGTCGGCATCGGCGTGGTCAGCCCGGAGCGCGCCCTGCAGATGGGCATGACCGGCGCCATGTTGCGTGGCTCGGGCATCGTGTGGGACCTGCGCAAGCACCAGCCTTACGATGTCTACGACAAGCTGGACTTCGACATCCCCGTGGGCACCAACGGCGACTGCTATGACCGCTATGTGGTCCGCGTCGAAGAGCTGCGTCAGTCTAACCGCATCATCAAGCAGTGCGTCGACTGGCTGCGCGCCAACCCGGGCCCCGTCATCACCGACAACCACAAGGTGGCCCCGCCTTCGCGCGTCGAGATGAAGTCGTCCATGGAGCAGCTGATCCACCACTTCAAGCTGTTCACCGAAGGCTTCCATGTGCCCGAAGGCGAAGCCTACGCGGCCGTCGAACATCCCAAGGGTGAGTTCGGTATCTACCTGGCCTCCGACGGCGCCAACAAGCCTTACCGCATGAAGATCCGCGCCCCGGGCTTTGCTCACCTGGCCGCCCTGGACGAGATGTCCAGGGGCCACATGATTGCCGACGCCGTGGCCATCATCGGCACGATGGACATCGTGTTCGGTGAGATCGACCGCTGATCACCGCGTGAACCAGAGCGACCAACCCATGTTGAGCGAACAAACCAAGGCGCGGTTCGACCGCGAACTCGCCAAGTACCCGGCTGACCAACGCATTTCTGCGGTCATGGCCTGCTTGTCGATCATCCAGCAGGAGCGTGGCTGGGTCTCGCCCGAGAGCGAACAGCAGGTGGCCGACTACATCGGCGTGGCCCCCATGGCCGTGCACGAGGTCACCACCTTCTACAACATGTACAACCAGCAGCCGGTGGGCCAGTTCAAGTTGAACGTGTGCACCAACCTGCCTTGCCAGTTGCGCGACGGCGAGAAGGCCCTGCAGCACGTGTGCAGCAAGCTGGGCGTCGAGCCCTACGGCACCACCGCCGACGGTGTGTTCACCGTGCAGCCCAGCGAATGCCTGGGTGCCTGCGCCGATGCGCCGGTGATGCTGCTCAACGACCGCGACATGCTGAGCTTCATGAGCAACGAACGGCTGGACCAGCTGATCGATGCGCTGAAGTCCGGCGCGAAATAAGAGGTCCCGCACGATGATCGATCTCAGCCCATTCAAGGCGACCGGCACGGAAACGGTTTTCCACGGCCGCCACATCACACCGCAGATCTACGCCGGCATCGATGGCCAGAACTGGGGCCTGAAGGACTACGAAGCCCGTGGTGGCTACGCGGCCTTGCGCAAGATTCTGGGCAAAGACGGTGGCGAAGGCATGACGCAAGACCAGGTCATCGCCGAAGTCAAGGCCTCGGCCTTGCGCGGCCGTGGCGGTGCCGGTTTCCCCACCGGCCTGAAGTGGAGCTTCATGCCCCGCGCCTTCCC
>CANBUA010000287.1 GCA_947372535.1 Burkholderiales bacterium | reverse complement strand
CCGGCGCTGCTCTATGCGCTGTGGTGGGTCACGGCCGATCGCCACTGGATCGCCGAGCAGATCCTGCCCGCGCCATCCCTGGTCTGGCAATCTTTCAAGGAAGTGCTGGGCACGGGCGAGTTGCTCGATCACGTCAAGTTCAGCACCGCGCGCGTGGGCTGGAGTTTGCTGATCGGCGGCTCGGCCGGTTTGGTGCTGGGCTTCGGCATGGGGCTGTCGCGCACGCTCAAGGCCTATGTGTTCCCCACCTTCGACGTGCTGGCGCAGTTGCCGGTGCTGGGCTGGATCCCGCTGCTCATCATCTTCGTGGGCATCGAGGAGCCGCTCAAGATCTCGGCAGTCTCCATCGCCGTGGTGGTGCCCGTGGCCTTGAGCACGTTGCATGGCATCGCCAACATCCCGCAAGCGTTGCTGGAAGTCGGGCGCGTCTACCGGTTCAGCCCCTGGCAGGTGATCCAACGCATCGTGCTGCCGGCCGCCGCACCCAGCCTGTTCACCGGTCTGCGCCAAGGCGTGATGCAGGCCTGGCTGTCGGTCATCTTCGTGGAGCTGCTGTCTTCCAGCGAAGGCCTGGGCTTTTTCATGGCCTACAGCCGCTCGCTGGCGCAGATCGACCTGGTGATCGTGTCCATGTTCGCCATCGGCATCGTCGGTGTGCTGATCGAACTGGCGTTGCGGCTGATCGAGTCGCGCTTGCAACGCTGGCGCCAGGCGGCCTTCTGAGCACAAGCCAGGACATCACATCATGAGCGAACAAACTTTGACTTCACCGCCATCACCCTCTTCGTCCGGGGCCAAGGCCCGCTTCGATTGGCGCGGCTTGGTCCTGCCCCTTGGCTTCCTGATCCTCTGGTCCGTGGCCACGGCCCGCCAATGGGTCAACATCAAGCTGATCGTGCCGCCGCTGGGCGTGCTCACCACCGGTTTGCTGGAACTGGGCGACAGCAGCTTCTACGCGGGCTTGGCCTTGAGCCTGTGGCGCGACTTGAGCGGCTTCGGGCTGGGCGCCCTGGCCGGCGTGGCCGTGGGCGTACTGATCGGCGTCTCGCGCCTGGCCGACAAGCTGATCGGCCCGACCTTCCACACCGCGCGCCAGATTTCGCTGTTTGCCTGGTTGCCCCTGTTGTCGGCCCTGGTCGGCACAGGCGATGCGGCCAAGATCATCTTCATCGCCTTCTCGGCCTTCTACCCCATCGTGCTGGCCACGCTGGAAGGCGTGCAGGGCATCAGCCAGGCACACCTGGAGGTCGCCAAGGTTTACGGCTTCAACCGCACGCAACTGCTGTTCAGGCTGATCCTGCCGGCCGCCTTGCCGCAGATCGCCTCGGGCGTGCGCCTGGGCCTGATCTATGCCTGGCTGGCCACCATTGGCGCGGAATTCCTGTTGGTCAACGACGGCCACGGCCTGGGCAACATCGTCTTCAAGGGACGCGCGGCCTTCAACGTCGAGCTGATCCTCTTCGGGCTGGTGGTCATCGGCTTCATCGGCGCGACCTTCAACCGGCTCACCGACCTGGCCGAACGCCGCTTGCTGCGCTGGCGCGCGCCCGCCCGCCGCTGAACACCGTCATCCCTCTCTTTTGATCCCTTCATTTTCAGGAGCCCAGACATGTCCCATGCCGGCACCATCGACATCCAGCACCTCAACAAGCACTACGACGTCAAGGGCCAATCCCTGCAAGTGCTCCAGGACATCTCCCTGTCCATCCGGCCTGGCGAGTTCGTCAGCATCGTCGGCTCCAGCGGCTGCGGCAAATCGACACTGCTGCGCCTGCTGATTGGCCTGGAGCGCGGCTATGAAGGCCAGATCCTGCTGGACGGCCAACGCATCACCGGCACCAGCCTGGACCGTGGCATCGTGTTCCAGGAGCACCGGCTGTTCCCCTGGCTGACCGTGGAGGACAACATCCGCGTCGGCCTGCTGAACGCGCCCGGCACGCAGAGCGCCAAGGACAAGAGCGTGCAAGCGCACATCTCGCTGGTCGGCCTCAAGGGTTTCGAGAAGGCCTATCCGTATCAGCTGTCGGGCGGCATGTCGCAGCGTGTGGCCATCGCCCGCGCCCTGGTCAACCGGCCCGAAGTGCTGTTGCTGGATGAGCCCTTTGGCGCCCTGGATGCCTTGACACGCTCGCACCTGCAGCAAGAGCTGCAACGCATCTGGCAGGCCGAGGGCATCACCGCCATCCTGGTCACCCACGATGTCGAAGAAGCCGTGTTCCTGGGCGACCGCATCGTCGTGATGCAGCCCCGCCCCGGCCGCATCAAGCGCATCGTCGATGTGCCGCTGGCCCGCTCGCGCGACCGTGGCAGCTTCGAGTTCGCCGCCATCAAGGAGGACGTGCTGCGCGAGTTCAGCCACGAGCCTGTGCGCGAACTCGCTCAACCGCTGGCGGCTTGAGCCTGCCGCGAGGCGCCCTTTGTCACCACCGTTTCCGTCACCCGTCCCATCATCAGAAAGATTTTGAAGTCATGAAGATCGTCAAGCGTTCGCTGGCCACCGCCCTGCTCCTGTCACTGGCCACCATCGGCACCCAGGCCCTGGCCCAGGAAGCCGCCTCGGCACCCGCCGCAGCCGCCAGCGCCTATGTGGCACCGCCCTGGACCCACAAAACGCCCCAGCTCAGCCGCGCTCAGGTCGATGCCTTGCTGGGCAACCCCAAAAAGCTCCTGGTCATCGACCTGCGCCGCCCGGACGAGTTGGTCAAGTACGGCAGCTTCCCCGTCTACCTGAACCTGCAACTCAAGGACCTGCCCGAGGTGCTGGACTTCATCCCCAAGGACCGCACCATCCTGACCGTCTCCAACCGCGCCCACCGCGCGGGCGATGCCGGTGATTTCCTGACCAGCAAGGGCTACAAGGTCGCGGGCGCCACCGGCACCGAGGACTACCGCGAAGCCGGCGGCACGGTCACCAAGGTGCTGCCTCGCGTGCCCGTCGCTGCGGCGTCGGCGTCGGCCGCCGTGGCCGCACGCTGATCACTGACCACCGCCAGGAGTGACGCATGCCTCAGTCTCCCGCCCGGCGTCAGGATGACGCGCGCCTCCTGGTCCGCGATGTCCTGGAGATCGCGCCGCTGGCCGACCACCATCAGCCGGCGCAACCTGCCCTGGTGGCCGTGCCGCTCACCGCGCACCGCATCCAGCTGTGGGACCTGCCCTTGCGCATCTTCCACTGGTCTCTGCTGGCGGCCGTGGCCACGGCCATCGTCACGGGCCGGTTGGGTGGCGAGTGGATGGGCGTGCACGGCAAGGCGGGTTTGAGCATCGTCGGCCTGCTGGCATTTCGGGTGACTTGGGGGTTCCTGGGCTCGACACACGCACGGTTCGTCAATTTTCTGCCGACACCGGGTCGGCTCGTCGCCTACCTGCGCGGCCGCTGGCAAGGTGTCGGGCACAACCCGCTGGGCGCCCTGTCCGTGCTGGCCCTGATCGGCCTGCTGGGCGCACAGGCTGGCACGGGTCTGTTCGGCAGTGACGAGATCGCCTTCACCGGCCCCTTGGCCGCTTTCGTGGAAGAAACCACCTCGCTCAAGCTGACGAGCTGGCACCATCAACTGGCACCGCTGCTCTACGGGCTGCTGGGACTGCACATCGCGGCCATCGCCTTTTATGCCCTGATCAAGCGGCAAAAGCTGATCAAGCCCATGGTGACCGGCTGGAAAACCGTGCCACCTGCGGTCAAGCCCCCCCGGCGCGCCCGGCCCATCGCCCTGCTGGCCTCGCTGGCGGTGGCAACGGGCGCGGTGGTGGCGGCCAGCGGCCTGTGGGCGCACAGCCCCACGGCGGCCGCGCCTCACAGCGTCAGCACCCAAGGCAGCACCCACGCGCCGGCAGCTGGCACCACCAGCGCCGCACCCGCTTTTTGACCTCACCCCAAGCCGGATCACATAAGCAAGCGCGTTTTTATTCGTTCTCCAACTGAAGACCACCTTCTAGCATTTGCTTACTGTTTCAACATTCCAAGCATCCACACCATGCCGATCTCCTTTGTCCCCCGCCGTTCTTTCAACGCCTTGGCCGTCGCCGCTCTGACTGCCTTGGTGGGTGTCTCTTCGCTGGCCCCTGTGGTCGCCCAGGCCAAAGAAGTCACCCTGTTGAACGTCTCCTACGACCCGACGCGCGAGCTCTACCAAGAGTACAACGCCGCTTTTGCCAAGTACTGGAAAGCCAAGACCGGTGACGACGTCACCGTCAAGGCCTCGCATGGCGGTTCGGGCAAACAAGCCCGCTCCGTGATCGATGGCCTGGACGCCGACGTCGTCACCCTGGCCCTGGCCTATGACATCGACGCCATCTCCGACAAGGGCCTGATCGCCAACGACTGGCAGAAAAAGCTCAAGAGCAACAGCGCGCCCTACACCTCGACCATCGTCTTCCTGGTCCGCAAGGGCAACCCCAAGCAGATCAAGACCTGGGACGACGTGGTCAAGCCCGGCAACGCCGTGATCACCGCCAACCCCAAGACCTCCGGCGGCGCACGCTGGGCCTACCTGGCCGCTTACGGCTACGCCCTGAAGAAGAACAACGGCAACGACGCCAAGGCCAAGGAGTTCATCACCAAGCTGTTCGAGCACGTGCCTGTGCTGGACTCCGGTGCCCGTGGATCCACCGTGACCTTCGCCGAACGTGGCCAAGGTGACGTGCTGCTGACCTGGGAAAATGAAGCCCACCTGGCCTTGAAGGAATTCGGCGCCGACAAGTTCGACATCGTCTACCCCGCCGTCAGCATCTTCGCCGAGCCACCCGTGGCCGTGGTCGACAAGGTCGTCGACAAGAAGGGCACGCGTGAAGTCGCCCAGGCTTACCTGGAGTACCTGTACTCGGCCGAAGGCCAGGACATCGCCGGCAAGAACTACTACCGCCCGATTGATCCCAAGGCTGCCGCCAAATACGCCAAGCAGTTCCCCAAGCTGAACCTGTTCACCATCGACGAGCTGTTCGGCGGCTGGACCAAGGCCCAGAAAACGCACTTCGCCGATGGCGGTGTGTTCGACCAGATCTACACGAAGAAGTAAAAGCAAACGACCAGTTGAGTGGGGGGTGTCACTTGGGCCTGCAAGGGCCTGGGGTGACACATCTTTAGCGGCTTTGACGGACATGTCAAAGCCGCTTTTTTGGGTACGGCTTTTGGCCAATGCAAAACGGCCACAAAAAATCCCGCCTGGGCATCATGCCCGGCGGGATTGTTGGTTGTTCAAACAGGCGGCGTGTATCAGCAAGCGCAGATCAGCGCCTCAGCGCCGACGGCATCTAGGCGAAATCAACGCTGTCGATCTGATCCGAGTTCTCACCCGTGGCCACCAGCAGCCCGTGGCGCTTGAGCTGGGTGCGCAGCACATTGCGCGTGATGCCCAGGGCCTTGGCCGTGCGGACCTGGTTCTGCCCCGCATGCTCGAAAGCCGCGTGGATCAAGACCGATTCGACCGTGTCGAGCAACTGCTCATGTCCTTGCGCCAGCAAAGCCTTCCACGCATCGACCAGGCGCTCCATGGCGCCACCCGCAATGCCTTCACCATGCACCGCCGATGCGGCAGCCACCGACGGATCGAACACCGAATGGCCGCCCTGCTCGGACAAACCGGCAGATGACGATGATGG
>CANBUA010000286.1 GCA_947372535.1 Burkholderiales bacterium | reverse complement strand
TTTCGATTCCTGGATGACCGCACGCGGCGGCACCGGGGACGCAGAGATCCGCAACATGCTGGCACAGGTGCAGCGTCTTATGTCTGAGCGAGGCGCGGCAAACTTCGCGTGGATGAACAGAATGATGGATGATCGCGCACCCAACCCGCCCGAGCGGTGGGGAGTGCGCAGGCTGCTGGACAGCGAAGGAAAGCCCATTAAACGCACCAGTGGTGTTAGCGATTCGCGGGAGTATGTGGCCGCGACAGAGGTGCTCGATGGTGACGAGGCTTCATGTGAATACTTTGTGTTCCCTGAGGTATTCAGGGCCAAGCTTTGCGAGGGCTTTGATCACATCGCGGTAGCTCATCTCTTGGCAAAGCGTGGACACTTGGTGACCGAGCCGGGAGGGCGCCTTGATCGCAAAGAGCGTGTACCAGGGGTGGGCCTTGTTCGCGTATTCCGCATCAAGTCAAGCATCTTTGAAGACGAGCTGATCTGCGATTGACCAAACCACAGATTGCCACACAACGTGTTTTTGCAAAATGTGGATAACTTTCTCGTAAAAATCTACATAGGCGAAAACACGCTGGGTTAGAATTGCTTAAAAATTGTGCATCGACCGCAAGCCCAGTGTTCATGCGGGTTTCCGTCGATTGAGGCTGTGCATAACTTTCCTTGCACATTCCGCACAACGGGCGTTATGTTAACTTTATGTAGAGAAAATCATTGTTTTTATCTACTAATTGTGGGCATGCTACGCTGTGCGCAGTGAACTTTAAGGCTTTCAAGCAGCAAGATGAACACTTCAACTACACAAGAGGAAGACACCGGGATGTCCCGGTCAATCACTCCCGAAGCCTTTGACACTGCTCTGTCTGAACTTGGGTGGAAGGCTTCTGACTTCACCAGGAAGGCTGGCATTGTGCCGAACACCGCTTGGCGTTGGCGCAAGGGGCATGTCCCCATACCTGAATGGGTGGGTGAGTACCTTGGAGCGATGCTCGAGATACAACGACTGCACGCCCGATTTGTCGTGATCAAGCGTCCAGGACTTGAGTCGCACGAGTAGCGGTAGGACGGGGCGGCGGGGGGCCGCGTGGGGGATACCTTGCGCGCATTTTAGAAAGGTGCTTGACACCAGGATGAAGAGGCAAAGCCCTTTCCCTCCTGGCGCCTCTTCATCCTGGCCAAGTCATCCCAGCGCAGCATGTTTACAGACGCGCCCCACGATCAAGCAAAGAATTTTGTCCCCAGTGTCCCCAAGCGAGCGAGGCTGTCCCCAGCATTTTTGGGGACAAATTTTCTAAATACTGACAACCACTTAGCCCATTTTTTGCCAGTTGTCCCCGTTGTCCCCGCACTTTTGAGGAGGGCCTCCCGTGATCGCCACATGGTGATAACCGGGGGGGCGGGTAAAAGTCTGAGCAAACGACCATAGGGGACCGACCGGTACTCATCGTGTGCACACCCGCGTTATAGACAGGGGGAGGGGGTGGTCGAAAGTCTGAGGGTTCAAGGCGGGAAACCGAACATTCAACATCATTTTTATGGCAAGTGAAAATACACCCCCCGGGGGTTAAATTTTTGGCCTTGTGGTGCAGCTAAACGAAGAAAGTTGACATCGAAAGGTTCCGCCTCAAAACAATCTGCGCGCGAAGCCATCTGACCAGCATGCTGCTTACAAAGTTTGCTAGGAAGCTTTTTTTTCAAAGTGGCCGTTTGGAGACCTTAAGGAATGTGGGATGGTCACAGCAAGGCTCTAACGTGCGTGACTTGCGGGTAACTTTGCGGGTAACTTCAGTTCATAGATTTAAAAAAACCAGCATTCATGCGGGTTCCAGCCCATGTTTCGTGTGACCCCGGCCCATTCAAACGTCTCAAGACGTCTCTTGAGACCTAAAAATCCCTAAGTTTTCAACGACTTAGGGATTTTTTTCGTCTCAACACGTCCATGAGCGCGAAGAACGAGACGAACAAGCTGTGGTCGGCCCTGCGCCCTGGCGGGCCCACCAATTGCTGATCATGACCACGCCTGCTCGCTTTGTAGCCGGGCGAGACCTGGAGGGCATCATCATGAAGAACCCGTGGACCAAGAAGAACCCCTTCCTCAGCATGTGGCTCAGCGGTGCCAATGCCGCCATGGGCTCAGCCCGTGGGCTGGCTGTGGCCGAGACCAAGCGCCAGACCACTGCGCTCATGGCCGAAGGCACGAAGCAGATGGTGGATTTCTGGGCCGGTGCCTTGAGCGTACCGGCAGCATCGCCACCGCCAAAGCGAAAGAAGAAAAAATCGACCTGAGCTAGAGGGACAGCCCCGCCGTCTCGGCGCGGCTCAGTGTCATGCGCCGGCCCTTGTGCATCGGCTGGCTCATGGCAAAGCTGCCAACCCACTTCTCGACATCGACCGGCATCCCGGTGGACATGTCCCGCGCCTCAACGATCCTGCTGATGCGAAACAGCCGTTTTCTGGCACTACCAGCCACCCAGACCATCAGGCGCCGCTCGACCGGGCTCACGGCCTGGATGCGGATGGCGGCCCGCTGCATCCGGGCATCGTCATCCAGGTAAAGCACCGACCAGCAGGCCAGTTCGGTCACCTCGCGAAGGCCGAGCAGCAGCCAGGCCACGGCCAAGCTGCAGAGGGCGGTGCAGAGCAGGGCGATTGCCTGATAGGTGGTGGCCATGAGGTACTTCCGATTCGTTCGATGGTGTTCGAATCGTATGGAACGACCTCAAATTTGTAACTCCCGCTGAGGAGGGCACCCCAATGGGGGAATCAGGCTGGCTTCCCTCTTCCGGGGGCACCCCTGAGCGGGAGTGACGGGCCCTGGCCGTCGCCCTAGCATCCAGCTTCACCAACTGGAGCAGTCATGGCCAACCAACCAAAGGTCTTTCCCCTCTTCGACGCGATCACCAACGCCCTGAGTCAAGCTTGGGCCCGTTTCGCTGAGCGGCAGTTCGAGCCATTGGCCAGGTGGGCCATCATGCACATCGATCAGGATGGTGCGTTGCAGCGTGACACGGTGGACATCCTGGAGGCCATGCCGCTGCAGCGCCTGATCCTGGTCAGGCAAGGCCCAGGACATGAACCGCGAGTCATCCGGGTCAGCCGGATCATGGAGGCCATCGACGTACCCACGGGACGCAAGGTGATGCTGGATCGGTGGATCCTGACTCAGACCGAGCCGGCCGATGGCCGGTCCATGTGGCAAGCTTGAGCAGTCACCGGCCTAGAGCCAGACCCCTTTGCCTGGCATCTGGATGATGTCCTGGGACCGGTTGCCATCGTGGTCGCCACCTTGGAAAAAGGCTCCCATGAACATGCTGAGCAGGGCGATGAAAATGCTCGCAAAAAAGGCCGTCCAGAAACCGGACACCGAGAAGCCTTTGACCATCGCCGCCACCAGCAAGATCATCAATGCATTGATGACCAGCAGGAACAGGCCGAAGGTCACCAAGGTCAGCGGAAATGTCAGAAAAATCAGCACAGGTTTGACCATGGCATTGGCAAAACCCAGCAGCAGGGCCGACAGCACCAGTGACGAGGTGCTCGTGAATCGGATGCCTTGGAAGATGCGGCTGGCCACCCACAAAGAAAGCGCCGTGATGGCCCAGTGCAGAAGAAAAGAGGTCATGGTGGAGAAATGAAAGTGGATATCGAGATCATGACCCGACCCGTCCAGATGATTTGCCCTCATCACCCGTGACTTTTGCTCAGCTTTACAATAATCTGTCACAAAGCAGACAATGATGTCATCCGTTATATCCCTCATGGGATTGCGGGCGTTTCTTGATACCCTCCAGCCACCGTCCCGGGCACGCCCGGTTCATGGCATTTGGTTCACAGGAAACGATCATGATCACAACCCGCCGCACCACGCGAACCCTGCTGGCCTTGGCCTGCTGGGTGGCCGCTGCCGGTGCCAGTGCGCAGAGCACGCCCATCTTCCAGCAGAGCTTCGGCAGTGGCCTGGGCGCGTTCACCGCCGCAGGCACGGTGACCACCGGCGCTACAGGGGCGGTCATGGCTGGCTCGACCTTCTCCACCGACGGAACAATCACTTCCAAGGCGATCAGCACGGTCGGCTATACGGGCATCACGGTGGCCTACGATCGCACGACCACCATGTCGAGCACTGCGGTCTTCGACACAGGCGTCATGGAATACGCTGTCAATGGCGGCGCCTACAAGCAGCTTGAGTCGACGCGGGTCACCACGCTGGGTCGGGTCAGCTTCACCCTGCCTGCAACAGCCAACGGCACCAACATCACGCTGCGTTTCAAGGCCTCGGCCCTGAGGGCCGCAGAGACCTACACGGTCAACAACATCACGGTCAGCGGAACGGCGGCCAGCACCGGCGGTGGGGGCAGCACCGGGGGCACGGCCAAAGCGCCAGCCATCGGCGATTTCGCGACCTTTGAATCCGGTCATGTGCGTCCCATGGTGCTCTCCAGTGATGGTCAGCGGCTGTACGTGGTCAACACGCCGGACGCGCGCGTCGAAGTGTTCGATGTGTCCGGCACCACGCCCGTGCTCAAAGAGTCCATCCCTGTCGGCCTGGAGCCGGTGGCTGTGGCGTTGGCGCCCAATGGCCAGCTGTGGGTGGTCAACCACCTGTCCGACAGCGTGAGCATCGTCGATGTGTCGGCCTCGCCGGCGCGCGTGGTCAACACCCTGCTGGTGGGTGATGAGCCGCGTGACATCGTCTTCGCGGGCCCGAGCAACCGCTGGGCCTTCATCACGGCCGCGCACCGTGGCCAGAACGTGAAGTTCGATCCGCAGATGTCCAAGCCCGGCACTGGCCGAGCCGACGTGTGGGTCTTCGATGCCAATGCCACGGGCACCAACCTGGGGGGCACACCCAAAATCGTGCTCAACATGTTCGGCGACACATTGCGCGGTCTGGCCCGCAATGCGGATGGCACCCGCGTGTTCACCGCCGTGCTGAACTCCGGCAACCGCACGACCATCGCCCAGGGCGGCCCCCAAGGCAAGCTCGACAAGGCTGGCCCCTCGGCAGCGGCCGATGGCTCCGCGGCGCCTGCCACGGGCCTGCTGGTCCAGAAAAATGCCAATGGCGACTGGATGGACGGCGGTGACCCGGCGCGCGGCATCGCGCCCAAGAACTGGAACAACAACATCCGCCTGAACCTGCCCGACAACGACGTTTTCACCATCGACACAACCACGGCTGTGCCGACCGTCATCAACAAGACCACGAATGTGGGCACCACCTTGTTCAACCTGGCTGTCAACCCGGTCAGTGGCAAGGTGTACGTGAGCAACCAGGACGCACGCAATGTGTTCCGCTTCGAAGGCCCCGGCAAGAACAGCACCACCGTCAACGGCCACTTCGTGGACGCACGCATCAGCGTGATCGACGGCAACAACAACGTGCAGGCACGCCTGCTGAACAAGCACATCACCAGCTATGGGCAAGGCCTGGGCACTGCGGCCGAAAAAGCCGCCGCCGTGGCCACGCCGCTGGAGATGGCCGTGACGCCTGATGGCGGCACGCTGTACCTGGCGTCCATGGGCACCAACAAGCTGGCGCGTTATTCCACCGCGCAACTCGAGGGCAACACCTTCACGCCTTCGCCAGCCAGCCAATTGGTGCTGAGCGGTGGCCTGCCCACGGGCGTGGTGCTGGACACCGAGCGTGGCCGCGCCTTCGTGACCACGCGCCTGGACAATGGCGTGTCGGTCGTCAACACGGACAGCTTCACCGAAGCGGC
>CANBUA010000285.1 GCA_947372535.1 Burkholderiales bacterium | reverse complement strand
GCCCCCGATGCTGTCGCCCCCCACGCTGACGGGCGTCACCCCTGCATACACCTTGATGCTGTCGACGCTGGTGGGGTCGATGTAAGACAAGGGCGAGTTCATGTGGTTGGGACACGACGGCATCAGGCCCATCCCGTTGACCTGGACATGAAGCCGCTCATCGGCCATGCCGTGGATCACGGGCAGGCTGGAGATGCCCCCGGCGCCAAACAGGCTCACCCCGGCCACGTCTTCCAGCAACCTCGCCGTGTCGCTGGTCGTGGCCCGCTTGGCGGCGATGTCGCGCTTGTTCACGACGGTCGATCCCAAGGGAGCTTTGGGAGAACCGGCGGGCGATGCCGTCACTGACAAGGAAGGCAGAACCGTTTCCTGAGCACAGGCCACCCCGGGCCACGCCAGCAGGCACAGGGCGAAACAAATTGACAAGTGATGCATGTTCACATTCAGCTCACCTGCAAGCCGCCACGCCAACTGTTTGCAGGCGGCTTGCAAGGCCATCACATCAGCAGGAAGCGCGACGACCACGGGCCTGAAGGCCCACCACCACACCCATGCCGACCAGCATCAGGGCCACGGTCGAAGGCTCGGGCACCGCGGCCACCGCCGTGATGGTCTGCGAGAAGGGGACCCCGCTCATGGTGCCGACGGCGCCATAGACACGGGCCGATGTGGCCGTCATGCCCACGGCGCCCATCATTCCGCCCGCGTCGTAGCCACCCGGCCCCACCAGGTTCAAGAGGTCGGCATAAGCGGTGTGGGCCAGGCCCAGGCTACCGGTGCCCGTGGCTTCATCCCAGCTCAGGTCGAGCGGGTTGCTGGTCGTGTTGGCCGCGCTGAGGCTGTCCGGCACGAAGACCATGGCGTAGGCGTTCTGCGGGTTGAAGGTGGCCATCTTCTTTGGCCAGTTGGCATACACACCGCCCACGTCCACCCCGGCCTGTGGGCTCCAACCATCGCCGCCATTGCCCGTCCAGAAGGTGAGCGAATCGGTGTTCTTGAACACCGTGGCAAAGGTGCCGCCCAGGGCTGCGTCATGCCAGGTGTAGGTGTGTGCAGCATCGCCGTTGGCCAGCTGGTGGGTCAGCGGCACCCAGTTCATGTTGTCGGTGCCGCGCGGGCCGGTGGCGGGGTCATAGGCGATCGAATCGCCAGACATCGACTCGCTCAGAGAGCCCTGCAGCCCCGTGACGGCGTGGGTCACGTCGTCATACGTGAAAGAGCCGATGAAGATCGAGTTCCGGGGTGCCGTTTCAGGTTCCAGCCAGGTGGTGGTGATGTTGTAGGTGGCCGTGGCCGCCTGGGCTGCAGGCGTCAGGGCCAGCAGGCCCATCGCGATGGCCGATGCGGCCTGAATGAGGGTGCGTTGCATGTGTGATCCTTGGAGTGGTGTGGGGTATGCAGGGCAGCTTGATCCAGCGATCAGGCCCGCGCGCGGCGGCGCATCCAGCCCACAGCGGCGATGCCGGCCAGGGCCATCGCCCAGCTCTCGGCTTCAGGCACGGCTGCCGTGATGCTCTGGGTGATGGGGTAGGTGCCTTGCATCGTCCCGCCAGCCAAATTGATCTTGGCGTGGTTCACCCACCCGGTCATGCACTTCGTGTTGCCCATCATCAAACTGCCCGTGGTGCAGTCGGCATAGGCCAGCTTGTCGACCTGGGCCGATGTGAGCGCGCTGGTCGGGTCGGTGGCGTTCACGAAGATCGTGGCGTAGGCGTTCTGGTTGCCGATCGTGGTCGACCCACCCACGGCAAAGCCACCGCCCGCAAACACATCGGTGCTGTTCTGAAAAAAGGTGGTGACGATGTAGCCACCCAGCGCGGCGTCATACACCGAAGACAGCTGGTTGCTCAGTTGACGGGTCACGGTGTTGCCCGTCATGGCCTGGCTCAGCGTGCCTTGCAGCTTGCTGATCTCGCCAGTGTGTTCATTGAAGTCGAAGGTGCCGGTGAAGAAGGTGTCCCAGGTGGGATGAGACGCCTCGTAAACCACCTGGTTGTAGGACTGGGTGACGTTGTAGGTGAGCTCGTGGGCATGCGCGCCAGTGGCGACAAGGGCCATCGATGCGGCCAGCGGCAACGCGGTCAAAAGATGCTTGGACATTGGGAGAGCCTTGAATTGAAAATGAATGGGGCCCGGGCAGGGGGCGAGGCGGCCATGACGGACAGGTCCGTGGCCAGCTGCAGCGACCCGACAAGTCAGTTGCGCACGGGCAGGCAGCGGCCGCGCTGGATGGCGCCGTCAGTTGAGCGAAGTGGAATCGCGATGCGCGGGACGGTTGAACCCGACCCAGGCCGGACTCAGTCCCACGCAAGCGGCATCAGACCGATGCCGGCGGCGCACGGGCCGCCGCGGGCGACCATGCGTGCAATGCGTGCCGGGCACGCAGAAAGAGAGGCGGCAACCGCTCGTCGGACGCCGCGTCATGAGCCGCCACAACCGGCGCAGATGCCGGCATGAAGGGGCTGTGATCCTGAAGCACACAAAAAGCGCAATGCCCCTGGCCGTGCGGTGCGGCCGGGTCTTGCTGAGGCGCAGCATCACGCCCCTGCTCCCAGCGTGCGCCCTGAGCGGAGCACACCTCTGCCCAGGGCGCAAGCACCCGCGTCGACATCACCCAGGCCGAGAAGGTCGGCATGAGCGCAGCCAGACCGATGACGAAGCTGATCAGCCACGCGGTCTGGCGTCGACGACGGATGAAGGCGCCAAGGGACATGCCGCAAAGTCTAGGGATGAGCGCTTCGGGCCGCAAGCCCTCTGCACATGGGGTGGCATTGAGCATGATCAAGTTTCCATGCCGGGCTTCAGGGTGCACAATTTGCGTCAGCTTTGACCGCACCAGCCCCCCCGGAGATTGCCCATGAACCGTCGCCAGCTCTTTGAACGTTCTGCCCCCTGGATGGCGGTGGCCGCGTCGAGTTTGTGGGCCCAGGGCAGCGCTGCGGCCACAAAGCCCGCCCATGTGCATCCCACACCGGCCTCGTCGCTCGCACCGGCGCCCACACATGAAGGCTGCATGCCGCCCACCCGGTTCACGGCGCTGGTGGCGCCCTTCCAGGCTTGCACGGCTGCCACGTCGGCGTGCATCGCGCATTGCCAGGTGATGCTGGCTCAAGGCGACAAGGACATGGCCGCCTGCCTGCGCACGGCCCTGGATTGCGATGTGACCTGCAATGCCGTGCTCAAGGCCGCCACGCTGAACTCCGATTACACCCCTGACCTGGCCAGGACCGCCATCCTGGCGATGGAGGCTTGCGTCAAGGCCTGCGAGCCGCATGTGGCGCACCACGCCGAGTGCCGCCAATGCCATGACGCCTGCCTGGCCGCCATCGCCGCAGCCCGCAAGCTGGGCTGATCTCGGCCCGACACCGGTGCGGCTCCCGACCTGAACTGGCACATGCGTTCGACGTCTGCCTCCCCCCGCCTGATCTGGACCGTGTTGTGCGCGGTCTGGCTGGCCGCGCTCGCACCTTCGGTGTCCGAGCTCCTGGCTTCGCAGCAGCGCAACTGGGTGGAGGTCTGCACCAGCGCCGGCGCGCAATGGCGCGTGCAAAGCAGCGCGCCAGGCCGCAAAGATGGCCACCCAGCGGCCCACAGACATTGCCCCTACTGCCTGCTCCAACAGGATCAGGCCACGCCGCCCGCGGCCTTCTCGCTGGACCTGGTCGCACTGAGCGCGCCAGGCCACCAGCCCTGGCCGGTCCATGCCAGGCCCATCCAGGCCGTCGCCTGGGTCCATCTGCCTTCGCGCGCGCCACCCACGTCCCTCGTCTGATGTCATGGCCTGGGCCCGCTTGCGGGGCAGGCCTTGCGCCCGTCACGCCGCAAAGGGCGTGACGCCAGCCCGCTGCACAGGCCAAGGCTTGCGCAGCCAGAGGCAACACCGACAGAGACGGAGGCCCGACATGGGTGCCCCACTTCGACTGACTTCGCTTCGGCCTGCTTGCGCCTGGCCGAGCGCGCCCCTTTCCCGACCCGATTTCCAGCGGGTCAAAGCCAAGGCCATCGTGTATGAACAAGGCCAGCAAGGCCCCATCTGGCGCGTGGCCGATGGCGTGGTCGCGCTGGAAACCGATGGCGCCGATGGGCGCCGTCTGGCCGGACTGGCGCTTCAAGGCGACCTGATCGGTGCCGAACAACTGGTGGACGGGCGCTATGCGTGGACAGCACGCGCGCTGGTAACTTGCCAGCTCGTGACCTGGCGACAAGACGCCGATGCCGGCGACGGGCAGGTGGTGCTGCGCGGCTTGGTGGCCGCGCAACGCCGGGCCGAAGCCCTGCTGGCGCTGCGCAGCGGCACCGCCCAGGACCGGGTGATTCGCCTGATCCGCCTGCTCAGCCAGGGCGCACCCACCGAAGGGGCCGTGCTGCCCACCTTGCGAGACATGTCGCTGATCACCACCATCTCGGCAGAATCGATCTGTCGAGAGTTGTCGCGCCTGCGTGGCGAGGGGCGACTGGCCCAGCTCCAAGGACGACATCTGCTGTCAACATGAATGTGTATAGTGCACATTTATTGGCTGGAGACCCCTCTGCCAGCATCATTCACATCAGGTCAGCCCCATGCGACATCGCCACTTTGCAGCCCAGGCTGCGCTTGCCACCGCCTTCGCTTTCGCCAGCGCAGCGAGCACGTCGGCTGGCGCCACCAGCACCTCCTACAGCTTCACAGGCACCTACTACACGAGCGTCAACGGCAACGCCGTGGCCCTGGGCTATACCGGCAGCTTCCTGGTGACCGATCCGGTGCCGACCAGCGTCAAGCCCTTGTATGCCGCAGACGTCACGCAGCCCAACATGGCGGCGGTCTGGTCCGGCACGTCCGACTTCTACGACGGCGCGACCCAGCTCCTGATCACCTTCACCAACGGGGCCACGGTCACATCCCCGGTGTTGGACATGGTCGTCAACAACACCACCTTCGCCGGCGTCGGCTCGCCCTACCCGCCCGGCTTGTCGGTCCAGATCTTCACACGCAATGCGGCCGCCTTCGGGATGACCGCCAACAAGGTCTGTGCAAACGGCACCATCAACGACGTGTGCGACGCCAGCGGCGACGACCCGCTCTACACCAAGGGCGATGCCTCCGACCTGGCCGTGCAACGCATGACGGGCGTGTACTTTGCATTCGCTGGAGCGCCCATGTCATCGACGGCGGCAGGCGCGCCCAATCTGGTGGGCACCTTTGGCGAGAAGGGGCTGGGCGTCTATTCGGTCACCGACCTGGGGGAGCCATTGACCACGCTGACCAGCTTCGGCTCCCTGTCTGCGGTGACCACGACCTCGTCGGTGCCTGAGCCGGACACCTGGGCCATGGGCGCGCTGGGTGCCCTGTCGATCTCCCTGCTGGGCCTGCGTCGGCGCGCCCGTTCGACTCCGCACTGAGGCTGACTCACGGGCTCGGGCGCACAATCCGAGCCATGAGAACACCACCCCGCCTGCTGCCCCTCGTTGAAGAAGGCCTGATCGACACGGTCGTGCGCCAGCTCATGAGCGGCAAGGAAGCCATGGTCTTTGTGGTGCGCCAGGGCGAGCAGACCCTGTGCGCCAAGGTCTACAAGGAAGCCACCAACCGCAGCTTCCGCCAGGCCGTGGACTACACCGAGAACCGCAAAGTCAAGAACAGCCGCCAGGCCCGGGCCATGGCCAAGGGCACCAAGTTCGGCCGCGAGGCGCAAGAGGCCGCCTGGCAAAGCGCCGAAGTGGATGCGCTGTACCGCCTGGCCGCCGCTGGCGTGCGCGTGCCCACGCCTTACCAGTTCATCGACGGGGTGTTGTTGATGGA
>CANBUA010000284.1 GCA_947372535.1 Burkholderiales bacterium | reverse complement strand
ACTTCACCGATGTGCTGGACTGGCAGGCCGACGTGGCTCGCTTCGACCTGCACTCCATCGGCGCGACCGTGGTCAATCCCGCCTGGGCCAAGCCACAGTTCATGGACGCGGCACGCGGTGATTTCCGCCTGTTCGACACCACGGCTGGCTTGCGCTTCACCAGCCCTGACATCGAGGCCGCCAACGCCGCGCTGGACCAGACCGTGCCGCCATCCTATGGCGTCAACCTCATCACCAACCCCGGCTTCGAGAACATCGTCAACGGCACGCAGGGCTGGTCCGTCAACGCCGGTGGTGCCATCAAGAGCAGCAATCCGTCTGCCTACGAGGGCAGCCAGTACTTCAGCCCGGGCAACATCGAACAAGGTTTTGCCGAGCAGAACATCAATCTGTTGACGGCAGGCTTGCCGGCTGCCCTGCTGGATTCGGGTCTGCAAGACCTGACCTTCGGGGCGCGCCTTCGCACAGCCTCCGAAGACCCGCGCGATGCGGGCACGGTCACCATCAAGTTCCTCGATGCCGGCGGCACCCTGATCCGCCAGCAGGTGCTCAACGCGCAGAACACCGATGGCCGCTGGGAACTGGTCAGTGGCCGCGTGACCATCCCAGTGGGTTCGCGCTTTGCCGTGCTGCGTGTGGACGCCGATCGCAACAGTGGTGGCAGCAACGACGTCTGGGTGGACAACGCCTTTGTGTACGCCGTGGCCGATGCCTATGTGCCCAACCTGGGCGCCTTCGGTGGCGGCACGCACGAGGTCGGCAACCCGACCGCGCGCAAGATCATGCTGCGCTTCCCCGACATGTACACCGACTGGGAGAAGAACGAACCCCTGGCCGTGCGTTGGGAAACCGTCAACAACACCAGCAACTCGCTGGTGCGAATCGACCTGGTCCAGGACACGGTCGATGGTCCGAAGTTCGTGGCCAACCTCACCGCCGGCACGGCCGACGATGGCGAGTTCATCTGGATTCCCGGTAACAGCAGCATCAACTTCGGCACGAAGGGCCTGCGCATCCAGGTCTCCCTGGTCCAGGCGCCCGAGGTCATCGACCGCAGCCAGGAAACTTTCAGCGTGCCCGAAGACGGCACCAAGTACTACGTCGATGACAACAGCAACGTGGGCGATGCCTACACGCCCAACGCCATCGGCGACAACCGCAACACCGGCAAGACGCCAGATGCGCCCAAGCCCAATCCGGTCAATGTGTTCCGCGCCTATGACCTCAAGGCGGGCGACACCTTGTACGTGGACACCGGCAACTACCCGATGATCGACCCGATCGCGGTCTCGGGCAGCAACGATGTGAGCCTGGTGGCCGGCCCAGGCATGGGCCTGGACGAGGGTTTCACCATCACTGGTCCGGTCGATGTGAGCAAGATCGCCAAGCTCTTCCCGGCCATCCCGGGCGACAGGACACGCGCGCTCATCGACCTGGACGATGCAGACTTCGTCAGCGTCAACCACTTGACGCTGGAGGACGCTAACCGTGGCCTGTTCGTGCACGATGGATCGGACAGCTTCAGCGCCTCCTACATCACGGCTTCCGGCCATTTGCAAGACGGCATCGCCATCGACACCAACGCCCCGTTCGGAGACCTCGACCACCTGGTCAGCTTCAACAACGGCGGCCACGGCATCATCGTCAACGGCACCATCGACACGCTGAGCAACTCGACGGCCCACGACAATCTCAAGACTGGGGTCACGGTGACGGGCCGCCTCAACGCGGCTACCAACAACACGGCCTACGCCAACTTGGACTGGGGCTTTGCCTTCAGCAGCAGCGGTGCCGCACTGATCCAGCGCAACGTCTCGTACGACAATCGCGCCGGCCTTTACGTGAGCAACAACACCGGCAGCGCCGTGACCACGGTGGGCGACACCGACTTGTCCAAGAACAACGGCAACCGCGTCTACAACAACCGCGATGGCGGCATTTATGCCTATTACGGCGTCACCGTGGCAGGCAACACCGTTTATGGGCACCACGCCAATGGCGCCTGGGGCATCTATGGCTACAGCAATGTGACCGTCCAGTCCAATGTGGTCGATGACAACACCTGGGGTGTCTACGGCTGGTTCAGCAGCATCGAAAACAACCGCGTCTATGCCAACACGAACGACGGCGTGCGCGCGGAGAACTCCGATGCCATTGGCAACGTCATTTATTCCAATGGCCTGGGTCTGCGCACCTACGCCTACAACAACACGCCACGCACGGCGCGCAACAACGTCGTCTACGCCAACACGCAGGGTGGCGTGCTGATCACCGGCGACAAGCTGACCTTCATCAACAACTCCGTCTACCAGCGCGCGGGCGATGCCGTGCGCCTGGACAGCGCGACCAACGTCAGCCTCTACAACAACGTCCTGGGCGCCGAAAACGGCTATGCGCTGGGCGTCAATGCGAACAGCCAACAGGGCTTCGCGTCTGATTACAACCTGTTTGTTCCGAGCATCGGCGGCAACCTGGGGCAATGGCAGGGCGTCGATCGCACCAGCCTGAACGCCTGGCGTAGCGCGTCCTTCACGGATGCCAACAGCCTGTTTGCATCTCCCGGTTGGGGTGACATCGATGGCGCCGACAACCAGCTCGGCTACGTCAACGATGCGCAAGATGGCCGTGACGATGATTTCCATGAGTCCAGCCTGTACGGCGGCTTCAAGGGCGGCAGCGGCCTGGCACCCGTCAAGAACGCGGTCACCAACCTGCCGGTCATGATCTCGCCCGTGGCCTCGGTGAACGTGATCACGCAATCGGTGCTGATCGACCGTGGCCGCGCCAGTGACGCTTACGCGAACGAGCCGGCCTCCAATGGTGGCTACATCAACATCGGCGCTTATGGCAACACGGCCCAGGCCGGCCGCAGCCCGAGTCAGTACATCACCATCCTCTCGCCCAATGGCGGCGAGCGGATCGGCCAAAACAGCACCAGCGAAATCCGCTGGCGTTCTTTCGGGTTTGCGGGCAATGTCAACATTGAATACCGTGGGGCAGGGCAGGCCAATTTCGTCACCTTGTCCAGCAACGAGGCCAACGACGGCAGCTACAACTGGCTGGTCGATGGCGCGGTCTTCGTGCCGGCGGCCAACTACGAGATCCGCATCACCTCGGTCGCCACGCCGGCGGTCAAAGATGTGTCGGACGGCGTGTTCGCCGTGCTCTCGCCCATCCACTATTACTACGTCAACGACAACGCATTGACGGGCGACGAGTACGCCACAGCAGCGGGCAGCGATGCCAATGATGGTCTCACGCCAGACAAGCCCAAGGCCTCGATCCGCTCAGTGCTGGACAGCTATGACCTCAATGCGGGCGACATCATCCTGGTCGACAGCGGCACCTACAACTTGGGCACCAACATCTTCGTGACGGCCCAAGACAGCGGCATTGAGATCCGAGGCGCTTCGCAAGCAGGCCATTCAACGATCCTGAACCGAGGCAACACGAACTCAGGCGCCTATGTGTTCGAGTTCCAAGGCGCCGACGACGTCAAGCTGAGCCACCTGAACATCACGGGCGGCCAGTACGGCATCGTGGCCGGCACGAGCGCAGACAGCGACCGGGTGACGGTCTCCGAGAGCAGCATCTACGGCAACGCGGCGCGCGGCATCTCGATCGACACGAGCAACGAGTTCTTCACCCTGAGCGGCTCGCAGGTCTACCTCAATGGCCAGGACGGTGCATGGCTGGCGGGCACGGACGCCACGGTCAGTGGCAACAGCTTCTGGCGCAACGGTTACTGGGGCCTGGAATCGAGCACGCGAGCCCACGTCATCGGCAACGACGTGTATGGCAACAGCTCGGGCGGCATCAGCGGCGGGGCCTCGGGTGGGGCAGCCAGCCTGTCGGTGATCGAGAACAACCGGGTGTTCGACAACCTGGGCGAAGGCTTGACCATCAACGGCGACGCCACCCTGGCGCGCGGCAACGAGGTGTGGGGCCAAACCGTCAACCACAGCGGCATGAGCGTCAACAGCGGCGCGCAAGCCATCGGCAACACGGTCTGGGGCAACGAGGGCACGGGCATCTACGTCTACAACGCGCTGGCCAAGGACAACCGCGTCTATGCCAACAAGGAGTTTGGCGTGTACTCGGGCGGCTTTGCCACCATCGAGGGCAACCGCGTCTACGGCAACGGCGTGGGCGTGCGCATCGGCTACTACGAGAACACGGTACGCAACAACCTGATCGAGGCCAACACGGGGGCCGCCGTCCTGATCGATGGGGGCTTTGCCAACGGCAGCAACCTGCCGCGCATCGAGAACAACACCATCATCGCCACCGCCTCGGACGGCATCGTGGTGCAGAACAACTCGCGCAACGTGCGCATCCTCAACAACATCATCAACGTGAGCTCGGGCGGGTACGCGATCAAGGTCGCGCCCGACAGCGAGCAGGATTTTGCCAGCGACTACAACCTGTTCATGCTGAGCAACGCCAGCAAGGTGGGCTTGTGGGAGAGCCACGCCTTTGCCACGCGCACGGACTGGTTCTACGAGCTGGGCATGGACCAGCACAGCTTGAGCGGGGACGCCAGATTCGTGGACCTGGACGGGGCCGACAACACCCTGGGCTGGAACGCCAGCACGGTCAACGCCAGCGTGCGCATTCTCGACGATGGCGATGCGGGCTTTGCCAAGACCGGCGCCTGGACGGCCCAGAGCACGGGCCGGGGCGCCGACAGCTTCATCACCGCCACGGGCAGCGCCTCGCAGGCGGGCAACGGCAATGGCCAGGCCAGCACGACGCAGGCCAGTTGGAGTTTTACCGGCCTGGCCGATGGCTACTACCGCATCGCCACCACGTGGCCGGCGGGCGGCTACATCAACAACGCCTACGTCAACACCAACGCGGTGTACACGGCCTACGACGGCGCCAAGGCCGTGGGCCAGGCGCAAGTCAGCCAGTACAGCACCCCGCAGACGGGCGACTTCACCGACGCCGGCAGCAACTGGCGCCCCAGCATGATCGTCAAGGTCAGCGGCGGGGTGCTCAAGGTGGTGCTGGACAACGTGGCCAACAACAGCTGGGTGCTGGCCGATGCGGTGCGCATCGAGCAGGTAACCGGTGACTTCGGCCAGGACGACGACGCCCACCTGCAAAGCGGCTCGGTGGCGGTGGACCGGGGTGACCCGGCCAGCAACTTCATGCGCGAGCCCCTGGGCAGCAGCCCATCGAGCGGCAACGGCGGCCGGGTGGACCTGGGCGCCTACGGCAACACGGCCCAAGCCACGGCTAGCCCCAACCCGGTCATCCAGGTGCTGGGCCCCAACGGGTTGGAGAAGGTCGAAGTGGGCACGCCCACGACGATCACGGTGCGCAGCGCCGGCCTCCTGCCGGTGGACACGATCGCCTTGCTGGACACGGGCAACAGCAGCGCCAGCGGCACCAGCCCTGACGGCTGGAGCCTGCAGAACTACCGCACGGACACCTACGGCAATTACTACACGAGCATCGACGCGAACACGGCCATCGACACGACGGGCGCCAACAGCGGCCCTGCCTCGATGTACCGCAGCATCAGCTACGTGCCAAGCGGTCTGGGCAACAAGCTGAGCTACGGGCTGCCCACGGCCGATGGCGATTACCAGATCGTGCTGCACTTCGTGGAGAACAGCAACATCCCGGCCGGCCAACGCCTGTTCGACATTGCCTTCAACGGCGCGACGGTGGCCACCGATGTGGATGTGCGCGCCCAGACGGGCACGTACAACAAGGCCCTGGCCTTGACCTACAACGTGACGGCCAGCGGCGGCCAAGGCATCGCCCTGGACCTGATCAACAAGACGCCTTACTACACGGCCATGATCAGCGGGATCGAGATCCGCCACCTCAA
>CANBUA010000283.1 GCA_947372535.1 Burkholderiales bacterium | reverse complement strand
AGGTACACCGACAAGCCGGTGGGGATGAGCACCGTCTGGCCTGGGGCCAGCTCCAGCGCCTGATCCAGGCAGGCGCGCAGGTCCAGCCCTGCGCTGCCAGGGGTGGCGTAGGCCGGCAGGCTGTCGGCCATGCGCGGATCGAGGATGCGAACTTGAACGGTGGTCATGCTGTGGGGGATGCGGTGCGGCCGCGCGCCAGGTCCAGGCGTTCGGCGATGTCGGCGATGAGGGCGCGGGCCAGGGTGAGCTTGTCGGTGGGGTGGCCGCCGGGCGGCAGAGCGCGGTGGCTGTGGGCGTCGACCAGCAGCAAGGCGTTGTCGTCGCGCCCGAAGGTGGCTGGGCCCAGGTTGCCCACGATGAGCGGCACGTTCTTGCGCAGCAGCTTGGCGCGGGCGTGTTCCAGCAGGTGCTCGCTTTCGGCCGCGAAGCCCACGCAGTAGGGGCCATCCTTCAAGGCGGCCACGGCGGCCAGGATGTCGGGGTTCTCGGTGAGCTCGAACGTGGGGGCCACCTTCTTGCCCTCCTTCTTGATCTTGTGCTCGCTCAGGCGGGCGGGCCGCCAGTCCGCCACTGCGGCCGTGGCCACAAAGATGTCGTGCGCTGCGGCGCAGGCCAGCACCGACTCGTGCATCTGCAACGCGGTCATCACATTGCTGCGGAGAACGCCTTGCGGTGTGGGCAAATGAACCGGGCCGGCGATCAGCGTGACCTCGGCACCGGCCTCGGCCGCCGCTCGCGCCAGGGCAAAACCCATCTTGCCACTGGAATGGTTGGTGATGCCGCGCACCGGGTCAATCGGCTCGAAGGTGGGGCCGGCGGTGATCAGCAGCTTGCGCCCGCTCAGCAACTTGGGCTGCAGGCTGGCGATCACGGCATCCAGCAGCTCCTGCGCTTCCAGCATGCGGCCATCGCCCACTTCGCCGCAGGCCTGGTCGCCACTGGCCGGGCCCAGGATCTGCGCGCCATCCGCCTCCAGCGTGGCCACGTTGCGTTGCGTGGCCGGGTGGGCCCACATCTCGCGGTTCATGGCGGGGGCCACCAGCAGAGGCCCGCGTTCTTGGGGGCGGGCCAGGCAGGTCAGGCTGAGCAACTCGTCCGCCCTGCCCTGCGCCAGCTTGGCGATGAAATCGGCACTGGCTGGGGCCACCAACAGCACATCGGCATCGCGGCCCAGCTGGATGTGGGCCATGTTGTTGGGCACGCGGGCGTCCCACTGGCTGGCGTACACCGGCCGGCCCGAGAGGGCCTGCAAGGTGACGGGCGTGATGAAGGCCTGGGCGGCCTCGGTCATCACCACATCCACCGTGGCGCCCGCCTTGGTGAGCAGGCGGACCAGTTCGGCCACCTTGTAGCAGGCGATGCCGCCTGTCATGCCAACCACGATGTGGCGGCCCTGGAGGTCTTTGCGTTCAGACATGGGCCGGACTCTACCAGCCCCGGGCGGGCTCGTGGCCTGGTTCAACGCAAGCGCTCAGTGCTCAGCGCATGGTGCGCAGGCTCATCTCGCTTCGGTAGGCGCTGGGCGATTTGCCCGTCCAGCGCTTGAACGCGAAGGTGAAGGCGCGGCGGTCGGAGAAGCCCAGCTCGGTGCTGATGCTTTCCATGCTGATGGCACGGCGGCGCAGCATGGTCAGGGCGCGCTGGCACTTGGCCTGCGATTGCACATCCACGTACTTCATGCCTTCGGCCTGCAGGCGGCGCTGCAGGGTACGCGGATGCAGCCCCAAGGCGGCGGCGGTGGATTCCAGGCCTTCGCGCAACAGTTCGGGGCGGCGCTCGAGCGCCCAGCGCACCTCATCAAGGATGCGGCGCTCGCCGGCTTCCTTGTTCAAGCGGCGTTCGATCAGGCGGCGGGCCTGGTTGTGGGCCTCGGGCTCGGGCGCGTTGAGCGGCTGGTCCAGCCAGCGGCGGTCCAGCACCAGCGCATCCACGCTTTCACCAAAGAACACGGGCACGCCAAAGTGCGCGCGGTAGAAGGGCTCATGACCCGGCACGGCGTTGGCCACGCGCACGGACATCAGCCAGTTGCCACCCTTGGTGGCCCGCTTGATCAACTGGTAGAGGGCCGACAGCGCCACTTCGCGCACATGCCAGAGTTCGCCCACATCCCCATCGGGCACGGTCATCTCCACCCGCAAATAGGCTTCGACGCCCACTTCATCCAGGTGCAATGCCATCCAGGGCGCGATCAGCTCGCGCGCCCAGGTCGCCACTTCCAGCATTTCCCTCAGGGTGGTGCATGAGGAGATGAACTGATCAAACTCGGCGTGATGCTCGAACGCGAAGGCTTCACCCAGGGCAAAGGGAAAGTGGTGCCCCTTGGCGCGCTCGACGCATTGCGAGAAGGTCTTGAACAACTTGCCGCCGGACAGCATGACGGGCTTGGCGCTGTCGCCCAGCACGATGCCCGCGTCCTTGAGCACCGGTTCGATGGGAAAGCCGCAGACATGTGCAGCGTGGCGCCAACTGCCGGGCGCCGGCAGCGGAAAGAGGGGGGGGGTTTGGGCAGCAAGCATGACGAGGTACAACCTTCTCACATCAGGCCCGGAGCACCCCATCTGAACACCGCATGAGTCACATCAACAACCCTGCGTTGGACGGGTGCAATTCGGTACCGGCCTTCCTTCAATCTAGGAGGCCGGGGGCACACCCACAATCTGGATCTACCCGCCGAGAGGAATATTAGGCGCCACAACACTCAAAGAGGTGTCTTGAAATAAACCCCGCGCACGGGCGTATTCCCTAGTCCGCGGCAGGGGATCCGTGCAATGCGTCATGACCAACCTGAATTGGTTATATATCTGACATCAATCTGTCCCAGATATCCTGTCAGATGCTTGATGCAAGCTGACGCCCTAACGCAAAGGCCAGTGCCAGGCTCAGTGCTGCTTGTCGCGCCAGGCGCTGGGGGTTTCACCTTCCCAGCGCTTGAAAGCCGCCGTGAAGGCGCGGCGATCGGAAAAACCCAGCCGGGCACTGATGTCGTCGATGGAGACTTCGCCTTGTTGCAGCCATTGGCAGGCCAGTCGGTGCCGCATGCGCGCCTGGACACCGAGGTAGCTGTCGCCCTCGTCCTTGAGCCGCCGCTGCAGGGTGCGGGCGTGCAGGTTGAGTCGATCGGCCATGTCTTCCACGCCCAGCGCCAGCAAGCCGGGATCGCGGTGGATCTGCTCTTCGATTTCGGCGGCCACCCCCTGGCGCTTGACCTCTTTGCCCAGGCGCTGTTGCGCCAGGAAATTGGCCTGTTCGTGCAGGGCGGGAAAGGCGCCCTCGAGGGGGACGTCCAGGATGCGGCGTTCGAACACCAGGGCATCGGCATCAGCCCCGAAGGTGACGGGCACGTCGAAAAAGGCTTCGAGGTGGGTGGCGTAAGGCGGACGGGGGCCCTGGATGGTGACCCCCGTGAAGCCCTCTTCTGTGCCCTGAAGCGAACGGCCAAATTTGCGGATGCAGGCCAGGATGGCCTGGGACACCAGGGTCAGCGGCAGGCCATAGGCAGCCAGGTTGGGCACGGGCACGTCGTAGCCCACGATGACGCGGGCCACATCGCCCTCTTCCTTCACTTCCAGTTTGAGCCAGGGCAGGACCATGCGGCGGGCCAGATCGGCCACGCGCAGGGCCTCGCGCAAGGTGGAGCTGGTGGCCAGCAGGGTTTCGAACTCTGGCAGGCTCTCAAACGCAAAGGTGTCGCCCAGCACCAGCGGGAAGTGCTTGTTGGGCGACAGGGCCACGCACTGTTCCAGCAGCGAAATGAGTTGCAAAGGGGACACACGGGCATCTTCCAGCCGGATCAGGTCGATCTTGATGCCGGCTTCCTTGAACAGAGGCTGCACGTTGAAGCCGCACTTGGTGGCCGCCTTGATCCACGCAGACAGCATGAACAAGGGGATGGGCCGAATGCCCATGGCTTCCAGAACTGACGTCGGTGGGAGTGGAATACGCATAAAACGAAATCGGCACACCCTCAGGGAGTGTGCCGAAGTCTAACCAAGTCGCGGGGTGAAGATCGCAGAAATATCACCGAACCAGGGAAGCTCGCATCATTTCACTGGCCTCCACCGGGTCACGGTTCACGTTGAAAGCCTTCAGCCATGGAGCGTAGCCCGGCTGATCGGTTTCTTGCCAGGGGTGGTAGCTGGGCTTCAGATACGAGAGGTAATGGGTCCAGATGGGCCAAGCCACGCCACCCGGCTTGAACAGCCAGACCATGCCCTTGGCCATCAGCCAGCGGCGTTGCCACCAGGAAAAGCCGTCCGCCTTGAGCATGACTTCGGTGAAGCGGCGGATGGTGTAGGGGAACATGTAGGACGCGTGCACCATGGCGCCGATGCGCTTGAAGTAGCCCACCTTGGCCACGTCGACCATCACGTCGTAGGCCACGCCCTTGTGCTCGACCTCTTCAATGGCGTGCCAGGCGTACATGGCGCGCACATTGGGGTGGGCGTCCTTCATCAGGTCGCGGTCGTCGAACAGGGTGTGGGCGCCCAGGGCAGTGAAGTGCTCCAGCGCTGCGGTCATCGCCAGGGTGTATTCGCGACTGAAGCGGGCGCGGTACTGCTTGTTCAACAGGTTGTCGAGCTCGGCGATCAGGCCGTCCACATCGATGCCCTGGCGCCGGAGGTGGTCGTTGTACTGGTTGTGCACCAGCGTGTGCTGGGCTTCCTGCCGATTGAAGTCCTTGATGTCCTGCAGCAACTTGGGGTCGGTGACGCGGTCGCGGAAATCCCGCACCGTGGTCATGAAGAACTTTTCGCCCGGCGGGAAGATCACCGACAGCGCATCCCAGAAACGGGTCTTGTAGGCGTCCCCCCCGAACCAGTATTTGGGAATGTCCTGGTCAAAACCGAAATCGAGCTTTTCGCGCGGCACGATGGCGTGGGCGGCTTGGGGATGCGGGGCCATGGTTCACCTCTTCCTGCCCGGGCGGCGGGCGTAGTCTCCGGGAAGCCCAACTGTAGGTCACGCTTCGGATTTGAAGAGGATGGGGCATGACAGCGGGGCATTGCAGGCGACACTAGCGCCCACTCTGCAAGATGCCTGATCTGCATCAAAGACGCAAGCAGCATCGCAAAAAGGGCCGCCGGAGCAGCCCTTCACGCCAGGAGGCGAGCGGTTCACACGAGCGCCAGATCCTTGCGCATCTGTTCGCTGGCCACCACGGGATCTCGCGTCCCATTGAAGGCTCTGAGCCATTCCTCGTAACCCGTCTGCTCCGCTTCGTGCCAGGGGTGATAGCCAGGCTTGTAGTAGCCGATGTAGCTCTTGTACATCGGCTGCAGCAGGCCACCCGGGCGGAACAGCCACACGACGCCCTTGGCCAACAGCTTGGCGCGTTGCGGCAGGCTGAAACCATCGGCGATCAGCAACTCGCGCTGGATGCGGGAGATGACCATGGGGAACATCCAGGTCGCATGCAGCAAGGCGCCAATGCGCTTGAAGTAGCCCACCTTGGCATAGTCGATCATCACGTCATAGGCCACGCCCTTGTGCTCAACCTCTTCGATGGCGTGCCAGGCGTACATGGCGCGAACACGGTGGTCGGCCTCCTTCATCACGTCACGCTTGTCGAACAGGCTGTGAGCGATGATGGAAGTGAAGTGCTCCAGGGCCGAAGTGACGGCCAGGGTGTATTGACGGCTGTAGATCTTGCGGTACTTCTTGTCCAGCATGTCGTCGACGATCTTGGTGAGGCGATCGACGTCGATGCCCTGGCGGCGCAGGCGCTCGTTGTCCTGGCGGTGCACCAAGCCGTGCTGGGCCTCTTGCTTGTTGAAGTCCTTGATCTCTTGCAGCAGCTTGGGATCGGTGATCTGGTCGCGGAAATCGCGCACGCAGTTCATGAA
>CANBUA010000282.1 GCA_947372535.1 Burkholderiales bacterium | reverse complement strand
AGCGTGCCGCGCACGGTGATCGGCGTGCGCAGCGACAGTGGCGAGAAGTCCTTGGGCCTGGATGTGGCCACCAAGGCCAGCGACTCGTCCTTCAGGTTCAGCTCGCCGGCCAGCAGCAAGGTGCTGTCGGCGTTGTCGATCACGCCGCGGTCGGTGCGCACGATGCCGTTGCGCGCGGTGGCCTGGATGCGCGCGCAACGCAGCGGCAGCGGGCGGTCGCCGCGGATGATCACGCCCAGACCCTGCGCCAGGTCCAGGCCCGCAGCTTCCGTGGCCAGGTGCGAGAGCGTGCCGTCGCGCAGCGTGAGGTCAAAGCGGCCGTTCAGCGTCGACAGGATCTGACCGGTTGAGTCCCCCGTGCCGTGCACGTCGAACTCGGCATCCAGTGCACCAGTGAAGTAGTTGCGCACCAACTGGTCGCCGCCCTGGCGTGCCTGCTGGCGCTCCTGCTTGAGCTTCGCAGCCTGCGTCGGGCCCGCCGGGGGCGCGTCGGCCGCTTGCGACGTCTGCGTGCCGCGCAGCCAGCCGGCGACGTCGACACCCGTCAGGCGCATGCGCGCAGTCCACTGGGCGGTCTCGCCGGTGCTGGCGTAAGAACTGGTGCCGCTCAGCGTGCCCCCGGCCACCGTGGCCTTCAGCTGTTGCAGCGCCAGCCGGCCGGCCTTCAGCACCACGCGGGTGGTCACGTTGCGCAGCGGCGCCAGCGCATCGGTGCCAAAGTCGAGTTCATCGAACGCGACCTGCACGTCGGCGTCTATCGCCTTCAACGAGGGCAGATCAAATTTGCGTTGGGGCAGCACGCGGCCCGCGGCGTTTGGCGGCAATGCCGAGGGCGCCGCGGCGGTGCCGCTGGCGGGCGCGCCGATGGCCGGGCCCAGGTCGGCCAGCGCGAGCCGCGTGCCATTCAACTGGCCCGTTAGCATCGGCAGGTCCGCACGGGTGTCGTAGCGGAACTCGCCGCCGAGCCGGCTCTTGCCCGTGGTCAGGTGGCGCGCCTTCAGCTGCCACAAGCCAAGGTCGTGGGAGAGGTGTGCTTCCAGCTCGAAGGGCGGTGTCTGCGGCAGGGACATGCCCAGCGGCGCTGCGACGCGGGCCAGTGACGGGCCGCTGACCTTCAGTTCGCCGTCCAAGCGCAGCGCGCCCAGCAAGGCGCCAGCGCGGCCGTCAAAGACCAGGCGCGCCGCACCGACCTGGCCTTCGACACGCAAGCCGATGTCGGCTGTGGCCACGTCGGCCATCAGCGGCATCGCGCCGCCGGTGACGACGGCCAGCCGCAGCGGCAGGTCTTTCCAGCGGCCTTCGACGTGGGCGCGCCAGCCGGACTGGCTGCGACTGCCGGCGCCTGCTTCTGCGTCTGCGTCTGCGTCTGCGTTCTCGCGGCCTTCGATGGTGACGACGAGCCGGGTGGCCAAGGGCTGGTCGTCGAAGGCGATGCGGCCACCGCCGAGCGACAGCATCCCGATCTGCGGCAGGTCGAGCCGCTCCTGGATCGCAGGCGGTGACCCCTTGTTGGCGCCGGACCCGATCTGCCAGGTGGCGCGGCCGTCGCCATCGCGCAGCAGGTTCATGTCGAGCGTGCGCGCATCCAGGCTGGCAACGCGCAATGGCGCGCTGCCGCGCCACCAGCGCCAGGCGTCGGACCAACGCCACGCCAGCCGCAGATCCCGCCCGCTCAACAGGTAGGGCGCAGCAGGGCCGGGCGCGGCGCCGACGGTCAGCGACGCGGCCTCCAGGCTCGGCCGACCGATCAGCTTCAGCGCAAAGTGGTCGGTGTCTTGGCCGAAGTCAAACGGCACGCCCGCGGCGCCGGCCAGCCCACGCGCCAACGGAGCGCGCAGGAAAGGCCAGCCGCGCGCTTCGGCGATGGCCACCGCCGCGCCGCCGAGCACAACCAAGGCGGCCAGCGCCAGTGCGGCGATGCGCAGGCGCGGCGTGCGCTGGAAGAACCGCCGAATGGGTGATGTCGACATCGGGGCTGCGCCGGGCACGGGGCGCTTGTCTTCGGCCTTCACGATCTGCAGCTGGCTCATGGTGTTGGCCTGGACAGTTCGGCGCGAGGTGGCCTTGCGTTGCAGACCGCATGGCCCACCTGCTCCAGCGTGTGAGTGTGCAAGTCAGGTCGGCCGCACATCTGTGCGCTCCCGAACGGTGTTGGCAAGCCTTGGCACCTAGGCTGATCACAGGTCTTCAAGTTGTGCGAATGCGTGATCGTTGCCAGATGCCGCTCAGCCATTTCGCGTTGAATACCTGCCTCGAACCTCGTTTCAACAGGAGCTCAAAAATGAGTCAGCCGCAAACATTTTCAAACTCACCCGTCAAGGCATCGAGCATCATCGGTTCCAACGTTGTCAATCCCAAGCACGAAAGCCTCGGCGACGTCAAAGAGATGGTCATCGATCCGCGCACGGGCAAGGTGGCCTATGCCGTCGTCTCGTTCGGCGGCTTCCTCGGCATGGGTGAAAAACTCTTTGCCATACCCTTCAGCGCATTCGCATACAACCCGTCCGAGAACGAGTACGTGCTCGATGTGGACAAGGCCAAACTGAAGGCGGCACCCGGGTTCGATTCTGACCATTGGCCCGCGATGACCGATGAAAAATGGAACCGAGACACATCCGGCTACTACGATCGCGCGCCTTACTGGGAATAAGGCATGGGTCGAGGCCCAGACAGGCTGCTTGGCGCCCGCCGTGTCTGGGTCGATCAGCGGCGCACTGACCTGCCAACTGTGCAGGCCAAGGTCGGTCGCGCATGGGCAACAACAGGTATGAGGACCCTTGGCGGCGACACGCGAGAGCTGTCAAGGCTTCGCGCTCACGCGCCAGATCACGTTGCCCACATCGTCGGCGACGAGCAAGCCACCTTGCCGGTCGATCACCACGCCCACCGGCCGCCCGAATGCCTGGCCTTGATCATCGAGAAAGCCAGTCAACACGTCCAGCGGCGCTGCGCCCGATGGCTGTGTGCCGTCGAAGGGCACGAACACCACTCGGTAGCCGCTGTGAGGCCGACGGTTCCACGAGCCATGCTGACCGACGAACATCCCATGGGCAAAGCGCGTCGGCAGCGTGGTGCCGGTCGAAGCCGCGAGCCCAAGCGATGCGGTGTGCGCCCCCAGCGCATAGTCCGGCACCAAGGCCTTGGCAACCAGATCCGGGCGCTGCGGATCGACGCGCACGTCCACATGGGTGCCGTAGTAGCTGTATGGCCAGCCATAGAAGCCGCCGTCACGCACCGAGGTGAGGTAGTCTGGGACGAGGTCGCTGCCAATCTCGTCACGCTCGTTGGCGACGGTCCAGAGCACGCCCCCAGGCGCCCAGGCCAGGCCGTTCGGGTTGCGCAGCCCGGTGGCGAAGACGCGGTGTTCGCCACTGGCGATGTCCACTTCCCAGATGGCCGCGCGTTCGGCCTCGGCCGCCATGCCGTTCTCGCCGACGTTGCTGTTCGAGCCCACGGTCACGAAGAGCTTGCGCCCGTCTGCACTCGCGATGAGGTTCTTGGTCCAGTGGTGGTTGATGCTGCCGGCCGGCAAGCGCGTCACCACGACGCCGGGCGCGGTGATCCGCAACTGACCAGGGCTGTACGGAAAGCGCAGGACGGCATCGGTATCGGCCACGAACAATTCGCTGCCGATCAAGGCCATGCCAAAGGGCGAGTTCAGCCCTTCAAGCAACACGCTGCGCACATCTGCCACGCCGCTGCCGTGGCTGTCTCGCAGCAGGGTGATGCGATTGGCGCTGGGCACGGCCGCGCCAGCGCGCTTCATCACCCAGCGCATGATGGCGCCCTTGATGCCGCTGCCGTCATCGGGCCGCGCGGGTGCATTGGATTCGGCCACCAGCACGTCGCCGTTGGGCAGCACCATCAGCCATCGGGGATGGTCCAACCCACTGGCGAAAGCGACCACGTGGGTGCCTGCGGCCGCCAGTGGTGTGGCGCCCGCAGGCCAGCCGCGGGCGGGGGCGATGTTCACCGTGGGGATCAGCGTCGCGTGCGGTTCTATCCATTTGGGATGTGGGCCTGTGCCGTCCTCAACCGTCAGCTTTGCGGTGTCGCCGCAACCGGCCAGGCCAAGTCCAGAGGCAGCGATGGTGATGGCGATCAAGGCGACAGGTGCCAGATTCATGTCGCCAGGCTATCGACCCGCCCGCTGCCGATCTGTACGCGAGCGAACAGATCTTGAGCCCTTTCCGACCTATCGGTAAGGGAGAACCTCGACGCCCAGGCAACGGTAACCCGTGCAACGGCAGGTTCGGTCGAACATGGGCTCGCCGCTGATCCTGAACTGTTGTTGTGAACCGTCGGCGCCACGGCGGTGCATGAGGAGGTCGAGAAACGGCCGGCGTGCTTTGATGTTGTCTTCCAGCGTCTGGCGTTCAGCGGGGTCCCAGTTTTCCATGCCGTGAACTGCGTCGTTGACCACGATGCCCTCGTGGGCGTGATCAGCGCCGTCGGCACCGCTGCCTTCGATGCCGCGGTCGGCGGAGAGGTCTGAGTTTGTGATGCCCAGAAACTCCATCACCACGCCCGACGCTTTGGTGAACTGGCCAGCTTCGTTCTGTTCCCAGTACCAGTCGACGGCCAGTTCGGTCAGGCTGCGGTACCGGGCTTCGCTTTCCTGCAGCTCTGCTGTGCGTTCCTGCACGGTGCGCTCAAGATCACGGTTGTGTGCTTCGAGCTGCTTTTGAAGCAAGCGCACTTCAAGCATGTTGTGAATGCGAACCTTGACTTCCACCGCCTCGAAAGGCTTGTTGATGAAGTCTCGAGCCCCGGCCTGCAAGGCCCGCAGCTTGTGGGCGGGTTGGGCGGTCAGCACGATCACCGGCAGGCAGTGGCTTCCCAAGTCGGCCCTCAGGCCCTCCATCACACCGAAGCCATCCAGGCCCGGCATCTGCAAGTCGAGCAGGATCAGGTCGTAGCGGTGTTTGCGGTGCAGCGCGCCGACCTGGCGTGAATCCAGCGTCGAGCCGACGTTCACATAGCCAATGTCGTGCAGCAAGCGTTCAAGCAGATGAACGTGTGCCGCCTGATCGTCGACGATCAGGATGCTGGAATTCAGGATGGCGGCGTCGGCGTCGCTGTCGTTGCCGTCATGGCTGGCGTTGGGGCCTTGGACTGGGGTCGCGGTAGGGGACTGCATGGGGTGGTTTCCTTAAGCGGTGGCGCGTTGGCCATCGGTTCTTCGACTTGCTGCAAACAGGCAGCGTCCTCTTCGATGCACAACACGGTTCGAACGGGTGTGTGGGTGGGGTCCAAGCACGGCTCGGCCGCCGCATCGAGCTCGAACCAGAAGCAACTGCCCACGCCGTCCGTGCTGTCAGCACCCATGCGTCCTCCCATCTGTTCCACCAGTCGCTTGCAGATCACCAGGCCGATGCCGGTGCCCGGTTCGGTGCCGAGCTCCTGGCCCAGGCGGTTGAACGGCTCGAAGAGTTGGTCCAGCTGCGCCGGAGAAAGCCCCTGGCCGGTATCGTCAACGCTGACGCGCACGGGCCACCCCGGGGTGGCGGTACAGCGCACCGTCACCTGGCCGCCGACGCGGTTGTATTTGATGGCGTTGGTCAGCAAGTTGATGAGCACCTGCTTTGTCCGCACGGGGTCGGCATGCACCAGGCAGGGCCCCTCAAGCACCGGGAACCCGATCTGGATGCCGCTGCGCAGCGACTGTGGCCCGATCATGGCCTGGCAATCGTGGAGCACATCGGCCAGGGACATGGTGCGTGACATGAGTGCCGTTTTGCCGGACTCGATCGACGACAGGTCGAGGATCTCGTTGATCAGGCCCAGCAGGTACCAGCCAGCGTGCAGGATCTGCTCGACGCTGTCTTTTTGGTCAGGCGTGGGCGGCGGTTTGCCGCCTTCGATCAGCTGAGTGAAGCC
>CANBUA010000281.1 GCA_947372535.1 Burkholderiales bacterium | reverse complement strand
TCGATGTCGCGGGTCATGCCGCCTGTCTGGCGCTCCAGGTGAAACCGCAAGCTGAGCGCGTGCAGGTGCGCGAACACCTGCAGCGAGATGCTGCGTGCCGCGCCTTCCGTCGCCTTGGCAAAGACCAGTTCGCGCAGCTCGGTGAACAGCGAGGTCGACAAACGCAGCAGGCCATAGCCCACCAGCAGGCCGACCGGCACAGCCAGAAGAGCCGCTGGCGCGTTGGCATGCGGCGCCAGGCGGTCCACCAAGGTCTTGAGCAGGAAAGGCACGCCCACATTGGCCAGTTTGGCGCCCACCATGAAAGCCAGCGCCAACAGCACGCGGGCGCGGTAGGCCCAGAGGTACGGCCACAAGCGGGCCAAGGTCGCGCGATCCGAACGCGGATTGGCCGCAGGCCCGCTCTGGGCTTGCGGATCGGGATTCTGTGCAAAACGGCGCATGCGCGAGAATTCGTCCTTCAATGTCGATGACCCCATTGTCGATGGCATTGAGATCACCGCTGTTGTTGAAGGACTCCCCCCATGCTGCTCACCCCACCCGATCTGCCCGCCGACATGGAACTGGTCATGCGCGTCATGCCCATGCCCAAAGATGCCAATGGCAACGGCGACATCTTCGGCGGCTGGATCATGGCCCAGGTCGATCTGGCCGGCTGCGTGCTGCCCGTGCGCATCGCCCAGGGCAAGGTCGCCACCGTCGCGGTCAACGAATTCGTCTTCCGCTCGGCTGTTTCCGTGGGCGACCTGCTGTCCTTCTACGCCCGCGTGGACCGCATCGGCAACACCTCCATCACCGTCGATGTGGAGGTCTGGGCCGAGCGCAACCCTGCAGAGCCCGTGATGGTCAAGGTCACGCAGGCCCGCATCACCTATGTCGCCATCGCCGGCCAGGGCCAGTCCCGCGTCATCCCCAAGCCCTCGGCGGCGACGTGATTCGGGCGATCGGCCTACACTGTGCGCATTGTTTTCTCCCCAAGGAGTACGCCATGAAGTTCCCTCGTGTCATCACCCGATTCAGCGCCATTGCCCTGTTGGGCCTGATCGCTGCGCCCACCTTGAGCCAGGCCGCCCCAGCCGTGGTACCTGTCACGGCCGCCAGCGTGGCCTGCAACCACTGCGGCACCGTCACGCAGGTGACCGCGCGTCACCAACGCGGCAAAGGCAGCGGGCTGGGCATGATCGCCGGTGCCGTGGTCGGCGGTGTGGTTGGCAACCAGATCGGGCGCGGCTCGGGCAACACCATCGCCACGGTCGGCGGGGCAGTGGCGGGCGGTGCGGTCGGCAACGAGATCGAGAAGAACTCGAAAAAATCCACCGTCTTCGTGACGCGCATCCGCATGGACACCGGCAAGGTGCGTGAGTTCACCCTGGGTCAGCAGTACGCTGTTGGTGCACGGGTGGCCGTTGAAGGCGGCCAGGTCCACGCCCGTCCCTGAAAAGACCATGCAAGCTGTTGCCGCCACGCGCTTTGAGCAACTGCCCTCGGCCATGCGTGAGCAGGGCTGGGCAGTGATGACGTCCGATGAACTGTGCCAAGGCACTGGCGCCGCACCGGCCGAGCTCACCACCCTGAGCCAGGCCTGGGGTGACCTGCCCAGCGATCAGCATTTGCGCGATGGCGGGCATTACCGCTCACGGCGGCACAGCTGCTACGTGGTGCAGGCCGACACCGCCCTGGTGGAGGCCGTGCCACACCGCGCCCATTGGCAGAGCGTCAATTACAACGCCCTGCACGGCGGTTTTGAGCGCTGGTTCGAGCCGGTGCAGCCTCAGGTCTCCAGTCACCCCAGTTGGCTCAAGCTGATCGGCCACCTTGGACAAGCCCTGGCCCACATCAAGCCGGTGGGGCAATGGTTCGTGGAGGCGCACCAGTTCCGCGTGGACACCACCGGCGGCATCGGCCGCCCAACGCCCGAAGGCGCCCACCGCGATGGCGTGGATTTTGTCGCGGTGATCATGGTGGATCGCCATGAAGTCAAAGGCGGCGAGACCCGCGTCTTCGAGGCCAACGGCCCACATGGGGTGCGCTTTACTTTGAGCGAGCCTTGGTCGGCGCTGGTGCTGGACGATGAGCGCGTCATCCATGAGAGCACGCCCATTCAGCCGGTGGATGCGGCCCGGCAGGGGTGGCGGGATACCTTGGTGCTGACGTTCAGGGCCGGTGGGTTTCAGGGTCCTGCTTGAGCGCCTGGACTCAGTGAACCAGCCGCCCCATCTTGTCGATCGTCACCAGATCCACGAACGAACTGCCTCGGTGCGCCCCTGAGGCATAACGCACCGACACCTCGCCAAACTCCACCGGGCTGCTCATGCCCTGCTCCAGCGCCTGGGCGATGTCGGCGCGGGTGAGGCTGCGCGCCCGTTTGAGCGCTTCGGTCAGCACCGCCGCCGACACATAGCCTTCATAAGTGCGGTAGCTCAAAGGCGCCTTGACCTTGGCCATGGCCGCGCGGTACTCGCGCACCATGGCCGACACGCCGCGGTTGGGGTCAGGCAGCACCTGGCTGTAGGGGTGGCCGGCCACCACATCCGGGCCCAGCTTCTTGTACTGCGAGTACATGTCCGAGATGGAGGTCTGGTAGACCGTGGGGCGCGGTTTGGCCTTGGCCTTGGCGATGTCGTGCAGGTTGCGCACCAGGTTTTCGCAGGAGGTGGGGTTGCACAGCGCGATCACGGCATTGGGCTCGGCATCGATCACCGTTTGGGCCTGCGCCGACAGGTCAGGCTGCTTGCGCGGGAACTTCACCTTGACGATGATCTTGGTGGTCGGGTAGCGCGCCTTGATCTGGCTCTCGATGAAGGCGGCCAGTGGGTTGCCGAACTTGTCGTCCTGCACCACCAGGGCCAGCTTGGCCGGCACGAAGGACATGTGGACCAGCATCTTGTCGACCTCGTCGCGGTAGCTGGCGCGCACGGGGTAGGTGTAGGCGCTTTCGCGGGTGGAGTCGGCGCCGGTGACGGGGCCGATCAGGGGCACCTTGTTGGCATCGGCCAGCTTCATCACCGCCTCGGACGGGTCGGTGCCGCGCGTGCCGAACAAGGCCACCACGCCGACCTTCTCGATGAGTTCCTTGGCATTGACTGCGGCCTTGTCGGCCGCGAAGGCATCGTCGCGGGATTCGAGCTTGATGGGCCGGCCCTTGACGCCGCCCCTGGCGTTGACCTGGCTGAAATACGCCAGGGCCCCCGCATTGAATTCCTTCATCTGCGCACCAGCGACCGAGGAAAAATCGGCCGTCTGCCCGATGAGGATGTCTTCTGCTCCCCAGACTGTCCAACTAGACAAACACAATAAAGTCGAAACAAGCAGTCTGGGGAATCGGGTCATGTGTGTACCGCTAGGTCCACAACAGGCGCCCTGCAGAGACCATCAACGCGAAAATGAGAATTTGACGAAGTGTCTTCGTGGGCAATTTCTGGGAAAGCCGCACGCCCAGAGGCGCGGCTGCCACCCCCGCCACGATCATCGCCACCATCCCGTACACAGAAATGGGGCCGGCTGATTCGGCGGGCTGGTGCTGGAACAGCACCTGGGAAGACAGGTATCCCGCCACAGACAACGCACCAATCGTCAGACCGGTCAGGTTGGCTGTGGCAATCGCATCGCGAAAACGAGCACCTGAACCATACACGAAGTAAGCGATTGTGTAAGTCCCGCCACCCACCCCGATCAGGGTGGATACGCCGCCAATGATGCCCCCAAACGACGCATCCAATGCCGCATTGGAGGTGCGCTCCCGGGCCTTCTCGCTGATGGGCCAGAACATCACGGCGGCCAGGCAAAGCTGCAGCACCGCGACCATTTGCTTGTTGACCAAGTGCTTGGTTTCACTGGCCAGCATGGAGATCAAGGGGGTGATCACCACCGCGCCGATGAGGAACCAACGCGCGCCAGACAGCAGCTGCCGCCGCTCGTCGGGGGTGCGCATGCGCAGTTGCTTGCTGGCCGCCCCGATGGAGTTGAACAGCACCGAGAACCAGGAGATGACGATGGCCGTGTGCAGGGCCTCCGGCCCGTACATCCAGGTCAGCGCCGGCACCACGACGATGCCGCCCGCCAGCCCGACCAGGCCTGCGATCACGCCTGCCAGCGCGCCTACGAAAGTCAACAAAACGATTTCCATCAGTACTGCCTTCCCTTGGAACTTGAACCCACTGGCACCCAGCCAACCCGCCTGTTTGAGGGATTGATGTTACAAGTCCTTTTGACTAAGAAATTTTGTAGTCCGATACAAATAGGCAACAAGGCGTAACCGCATGCTTCTTGGCGCATTAATGCAACTGTCGTACCACGCCATGACGCGCGCATGAAAAAACCGCCAGCCCTTCAAGAGAACTGGCGGTTTGAGGTCGGGGCATCAGTGCCCCACCTGCGCAGATCAATGGCCTTCGTAAGCCCGGATCAAGGGCTTGGACGCATCCAGCAGGTTGTCGACGAAAACGCCGACGTTGTCCAGGTTGGCTTCTTTGATGCCGGTCTGGGCGAAGGTCGCAACCGTCAAGCAATGTGACTTCAACAAACCACGGCGCACGGGGATGTAGTAGCCGATGTTGCTTTGCGGGTTCATCACACCCACCCAGTTGGCCACGTCCTTGACCCAACGCACATTCAGCAGCTTGTCGCGGGCGCTACCTGAGGCCTTGTCGATCTCGGGGTAGAACTTCGAGTACGAGAAGTCGGAGTAGATGCCGTCCTGCTGGAACACGGCAAAGCCCAGGCGGTCCTGCGGGAAGACCCTGGCCAGGCCGGGCGTCAATGAACCCAGATCATCCACCGTGCCAGCCTCCGGGTAACGCGCAATCAGCTTGGTGGCCAGGCCATCGGGGCCATCGACGCCCCAGGCTTCACGCACCTTGTTCTGCAAAGGCACGGAAGGGTAATCCACCGGCGAGGCACCACGCGGCGCAGGGAACAGCGGGCCCGAGTCGGCCAGCAGCGCCGATTGCTTGGGCTCCATGGCCAGGCGGATCCACCCGTAGTTGGAGGTCGCGCCCGTGCCGCCAGCGGAGAAGCCCGTCACCAGCAGCTTGCTGGGCTTGGCCATGTACTTGCCCAGCCAAGCCGCCATCGCTTCGCCATTGATGCCACCACGGTGGTAATACGTCAAAGGCTTCTTGGGATCGGCATCGTTGTAGGTGCCGACCTTGTTGCCCGAGTGGACGTCACCCGTGCAATAGGGCGCATAGACGATGTTCCAGGTCTGGGTCTGCACCTTCTGCAGCGGGTTGGTGCGCGAGCTGAAAGGCGTTGACAGGCCAAAAGCCGCCAGGTTGATGCCGGCACTCATGTAGTTCTTGGCCACGCCATTGGGGTTGGAGGCGGCCAGCAAGCCGCCCTTGCCCAGGCAGGTGTTCTGCTCCCAGCAAGCGCCGCCGCCTTCGAACACGATCACGGTCTTGTCTTTGTTGGTGGCGTTCGTCGAACGGTTCACGAAGAAGCGATAAGGCGTGCCGTTGCCGCAGGAGGCGCCGGTCGAGGCGGGCAACTCGATGGCTTCCCACTTCATGAAGGCGGTAGGCGCGGGGCCCACATCGGCCGCCACGGCAGGGGCCAGCGCGGACATGGCGAGGGCAGCGCCCGTGCTCAGACGTGCAATCAGACGACGATTCATGGCAAATGTCTCATGTTGTAACAACGCCAGAATTTTGTCAGTCTGCGATGCTGCTGAGCATCGGAACCAACCCACCCCGCGCTCCGGGGGCCACAAAGGGTTAATGCCAGAGACAAAGATGTCAGATCTGGCATTGCAATTGGTCAGATGCTTGGGCGACTCAGCATTTCGAGAAATCAGGCTTGCGCTTTTCCATCACGGCGCTGATCGCCTCCTTGGCGGCCGGGCCACGCAGCAACTCGCCAAAGTGCTTGATCTCCTCCTGCATCAAGGCTTGCAGTTGCACTTGCGGCTGCTTCATCAAGGCCTTGGTCACACGCAAGGAGGCCACGGGCTTGGCCGCCAGCTTCAGGGCCTGGGCCTGGG